>DUVH01000022.1 GCA_012841145.1 Clostridiaceae bacterium
ATAGTTATTAACTATATTATTGAAACAACAAGTATCATCTACAAAAAAGCGTTTCAAATGTGAAAAATAATCTGAAAACCTCCAAGAGACAACTAAAATATGTGAGCTTATAAATTCACAGGTTAGAACGTTAAAGAAAACAATGAGAATGACAAAGGTACCTAAAGCGAAAGAGGAACTAAAGAATAATAAATATGAAGATTGCCGCGGGATTTACTATCTGTTAAATTCTAAGCACTAAATAAAAACCTGAAATTCCCCAAAAAGTAAAAATCATAATTGAAGCAAATAATAACGATGATAGAAAAATCGAATAATTGAGCCTGCATGTCGGCACATCCGTCATGAAAGCTACTTTATGATAGTTTAACAGTGAACAAAATACATTCAATGAAATATTGACAGAATAATGGCTACAGGATAGTTTTAAAAGTATCTGAACCGAACAGAGGCCTTTTAAAGATGTTTAAAAAAGAATACACAATCAAGTAAATGACTTCATACAAACCCAGATTTATGAAATAAACAGAAGAACCTGAGATCGATAAATTATGATAACTTAAGAAGCTGAATCAATGACATCCAAACGAGTCATACAAATTTAGAGGAGGTAGACATTTACGATTACGATACGCGATGAATCAGAATGGAATGAACGTAAGAGATTTCGAGCGTAAACTCACTCTTGATCTGAAAAAGATGTAGAGGCAGGCGATTTTTCGCAGATAGTTCAGATTATTCCGTAAATGACTGATCTTGAGCCCGCCGTACTTCGTAAAATTTGTATTTTACGAAGTACGGTTAAAGACATCAGCAACTTCTTACAAGTTCTACATTCACCCAGCCGCCTCTTCTCTTTTAGAAACATGATGGTTGTAAGGTGATAATGACATCTTTGAAAACATTTTCTGCAATCAATCCGCGGCGTTCATTTTATGCATCTAAACGCCGTCATCCCATCAGACGATTGTCAAGCGGCTTAAGGATCGTCTCGCGATCAAGATCTGGCCGAATCTCAACAAAGTAGTTCAGCGCGATGCGTGCTCCTTTGTCCATATTGTGTGATCCCGCGAGGACGTAGACCTCTCCCGGTTTCACCTCAGGTAGAGTGCGCTTGATCGATTCTATCAGATGCGGCTCGTAGATGATGTCGTATCCAGCATCCTTTAAATCGGACAGGACGGCTTCACGTTCTTCATCAAGAACGACATCGCGCGGACGAGCGGTGTCTTCACTAGACGTGACGTAGAATGTCTCCCAATTGATTCTGTCGCGAAACTTGGCGAACTGAGCGATGACCTCACGATTGACGAGTACGCCCCTGTTGCCGCGAATAGCGACGATGATGTGAACAGGTTTCCCTTCAGACATAACTTCGAGCGCTTCAAGCATTTTGAGCGTGTTGTCCTCATCGCTGATATGGTCGTCAATCATCGTAAATTCGCCGTCATAAATGATCTGTAGGCGCCTTTCAACGCCGGTGAAACTCTCAAGCGCGCGAATCGCGTCCTCTATTTTGACGCCGTAATATGCCGAGATCGTAATGGCGGCCATCGCATTATAAACGGAATGCCTGCCGGCCACCTTGAGGTTAACCTGCCAGCTCCCTTTCCCGCTCTCCCCTTTACGCGTCTTGAAGGGCTTCAAAACAGTATATCTAAATGAAGGAATTCCGCCTGTCAAATCGAGATCTTCAGCCGTGATTGTGACATCACGATGATCGATGCTGATGGTAATGACATCGCCGGGTGTCCTGTTTTTCGCTTCATAGACCCGTGAATCATCGCGATTCAAAATAACCGGCGTACCTTCCGAGACGCGTTCAATGAGTTTAAGCTTCTCACGATAATATTGCTCGAATGTGCCATGATCAGGCATATGGTCTGGTGTTATATTTAAAAAACAGACAATGTTATATTCAATCCCGTAAACACGAAATTGAGCTTCAGCGATCGACGAGACTTCCATCGCGACAACTTTGACTCCGGCATCGCGCTGTTCAGCGAGCATCGCGTGAAGATCGGAGCTCTCGGGAGTGGTCAGGTTCGACTTGACACGCACATCGCCGTAGCTGTACGCGACGGATCCGATGACAGAGGTTTCGATGCCGTATGATCTGAGGATATGCTGAACCATTGATGTCGTCGTCGTTTTACCGTTTGTCGCTGTCACCCCGACCATGAATAGGTCGAGATCCGGGTAATGAAAGAAACAGCGAGACAACTCAGCGAGTGCGCGACGAGCATTTGTTACCTTGATTTCTGCCACATTATTCAGAAACTGCGGCCTCTCGACGACAATTGCGACGGCGCCTCGCCTAATGGCCTCTTCAATGTAGAGATGACCGTCCGTCAATGCGCCCGGAATCGCGACGAATACATAACCCGGGCCGACATTTCGAGAATCACATGTGACGCCCGTCACGTCAACATCTGACGGAAGATACAGTATCTCCGCTTCAGACAATGAATGTAACAGTTGAGTCAGTTTCATTAAGTAATCACCGGTTTCCTATTATGCGAGAGTGAGCCATCCCTGATGAACGAGCAGTTCGGCAGTGAGAATCGCACCTCCTGCCGCCCCGCGCACAGTGTTGTGTGAGAGACAGACAAACTTGTAGTCAAAAATGGGATCTTCACGCAACCTCCCGATGGAGACACCCATACCATTTCTTGAGAAGGCATCGATTTTCGATTGGGGACGATTGTCCTCTTTAAAATACTGCAGGAACGGTTGTGGGGCTGACGGCAAGTTCGCCTCCCCTACTTCGCTCGTAAATTCGCGCCAACGTTTTAAGATCTCGTTCGCTTGAATCTGTTCCCTGAAGCGTACTGACACGGCAGCCATGTGACCGAATTCGACGGGTACGCGGTAGCACTGAGCGGAGATGATCGGCTTTTTCGCCAGTTCAATATGATCGCCCATGAATGTACCCCAGACCTTCAGCGGCTCCCTTTCGCTCTTCTCCTCTTCACCGCCGATGAACGGTATGACGTTGCCATGCATCTCAGGCCAATCTAGGAGACGTCTCCCCGCCCCTGAAACAGCCTGATACGTCGCGACAAACACTTCTTCAGGACCATAATCCATCAGCGGTGTCAAAGCGGGAACGTAACTTTGGATCGAGCAGTTCGGTTTGACCGCGATGAAGCCGCGTTTCGTCCCGAGACGCTTTCTCTGAGCTTCAATGAGCCGCGTATGATCGGGATTAATCTCGGGTATGATCATTGGAACATCGGGCGTCCAGCGCATAGCCGAATTGTTTGATACGACGGGAATTTCTAATTTGGCGATACCCTCTTCCAATTGAATCAGCGCATTCTTTTCCATATCGACGGCACTGAAGACAAAATCGACAGCATTTTTTAAGAGCGCCAATTCGTCCGTTCCGTGCACGACATAATCTTTGATACTTTCAGGCATCGGTTCTTCTTGACGCCACGCATCGCCGACGGCTTCCACATACGTCTTTCCCTTTGAACGCGGGGAAGCGACTAAATGCGTTATCTCAAACCACGGATGATCCTGCAACAAAAGAATAAATCGTTGCCCTACATGACCTGTAGCACCTATGATACCGACACGAAATTTTCTCATTTTATTCAACCTCATAATCTTTCAAATTGATGATCCACTTGCCAAGTATAACAATTCCATCATCGACCTGCACCTTATGTTTGCTAGAATAATAATAGAAAGGACGCAGGAGAACGTGGCAACTCAACGCAAACAACCGATTGATTCGTTTCAGAGACTCGAGGAATTCCTCGGCTATATCAGGGCGATCCTTGAGCGATCTGCCGGCACAGTGCGCCAGTACCGCTACGATCTCGTCCTGTTCTTTCGCTTCCTGATCGCCGACGACCGCAAACTTCAACCGGAGGACGACGGGTGGTCCGAGATCGACATATCGATCGTCGATGACTCATTTCTGCGCTCGTTACAGCTCTCCGATCTCTATTCGTACATCACGTGGCTTGCGGCGACGCGTAAGACGTCTCCAGCGACGAGGGCGAGGCGTACGTCGTCACTTCGTACTTTCTTCGACTACCTGACGACGAAGGCGCACGTTCTGGATGAGAACATCGCTGTGAACTTGGAGCTTCCGAAACAGATCAAGCGCCTTCCGCGTTACTTGTCGCTCGATGAAAGTCGTGATCTCTTGCAGGCTGCCGCCTCTGACGAAGAATCGCGTCTCTCAACGCGCGATTACTGCATTCTGACGCTTTTTCTCAATTGCGGTATGAGACTTTCAGAACTTTGCGGTATCAATCTTTCCGATTGGCGCGAGAATACGCTCGTCGTTATGGGAAAAGGCGGCAAGGAGCGGACGATCTACCTGAACGGCGCCTGTATTGCCGCCATACGCGACTACCTCCCCGACCGCATCAAGCCGATTCCGAGTGACCGCGACGCGATGTTTATCTCTCGACTCGGCAAGCGCGTCACCGACCGCGCCGTCCAGAATATTATCAAGAAATATATCCGTCAAGCCGGACTCGACCCGCAGCGTTATTCCACGCACAAGTTGCGCCATACGGCAGCGACGCTCATGTATCAATACGGCGAAGTCGATATCAGGAGTCTTCAGGCGATACTCGGCCACTCAACAGTCGCTACGACTGAGATCTACACCCACATTGATGAAAGATCGCTTCACGATGCCGTTGAACAGAACCCGCTCAATCTCGAGCGGAGCAGGCCGCGTCAGTTATCTGAAGAAAATGATTAATATTAGGTTCAAAACGCGCAAAGTGTCCTGCACAGCTTGATTCAAATCAGACTTCGCTGAGCGAGGCAGCTTCAGAATTTCTATCTGCGGATACAGTGCCGTCCCGATCGATCAAAAGATTTACTCTGCAAAAATACGTTTTAACTCATCCAGCAATTCGGATGCGGGGATGTCGCGCGGCGTCTCGTCGCCGATGCATTTGAGCTCGACGAGTCCCTTGGGAGTACCGCGTCCGCAAGTTACGCGGGCATAAGCACCGATAAGTTCCATGTCGTTGAACTTAACACCTGCACGCTCATCGCGATCATCCAAAATGACGTCAAATCCGGCCTCTTTGCACGCCGCATAGAGCGTTTCCGCCATCTCGCTTTGTTGCTCGTTATTAATGTTGGCTATGACGATTCCGACTTCGACCGGGGCGATGTGCTTAGGCCAGAGGATGCCTTTTTCACTGTGGTTCTGTTCCACGATGGCGGCGAGGCAGCGGGCAGGCCCGATACCGTAACTTCCCATGATAACGGGTCTCCACGTATTCGTTTCGTCCTTGTAGTAGAGATCCATGGCTTCGGCATACTTCGTACCGAGTTTAAATGTATTGCCGATCTCGATGCCGCGGGCAAAGCGCACAATACCGCCCTTTTCACTCAGGTCGCCTTCACAAATACGGCGTAAGTCGGCGACGGCATCGGCTTCAAAATCAGAGAGATTGACGTTCATGAGATGATGATCGGCTTCGTTTGCGCCGACAATGAAATTCTTCATGAGCGTCAGTTCCTGATCAATCAGGACGGGACATTGAATGCCTATAGGTCCGGCAAATCCCACGGGCGCACCGGTAACCTGTTCGACTTCTTCCTCGCTCGCAAAAATACTTTCATTGCCTCCAACCAATTTCTTCAACTTAGTTTCATTGACATCATGGTCGCCGCGGCAACAAACAGCGTACAGTTTGCCGTCAACATTGTAGATCATGGTTTTGACAAAGCGCTCTTTAGGAAAACCCATAAATGCTGTCACTTCTTCAATCGTCTTGCTTTCGGGCGTGTAGACTTTTTCTATCGGTTTTTCTTCTTCCGTGCTTTTTTCTCCACGTAAAATACAGGGCGCTACCTCAATGTTAGAGGCGTAGTTGTTCGCGTCATCAATGACGAGAATATCTTCGCCGATCTCTGAAAGTGCCTGAAATTCCTCCGACAGCAGACCGCCCATCACACCGGTATCGGCATTGACAATGACGTAATTGAGACCCATACGGTCAAAAGCTCTCTTATAGGCATTGAACATCTTCATGTACTGGCTGTGAAGGCCATCAAGGTCAAGATCGAACGTGTAGGCGTCTTTCATGATGAATTCACGCACGCGGATAAGGCCGAAGCGCGGTCTCGGCTCGTCGCGGTACTTGGACTGAAACTGGTAAAGACTGAACGGGAGATCCTTATAAGAACGGATGTACATCTTGGCTGCGGCAGCAAAGAGTTCCTCATGCGTCGGCCCCAAGACATAGTTGCGCCGGTAACGGTCTTTAAGAGAAAACATGCTGTCACCGAAGGAATCGCGTCTACCGGAATTGACATAGACGCCCTCGGGTATCAGGGCCGGCATCATGAGCTCCAACGAACCTATAGCGTTCATCTCTTCGCGAATTATATTGATGACCTTGTTAAGAGCTTTAAGACCTAGGGGCATCATCATGTAGATGCCGGAGGCGACCTTCTTGATCATACCGGCACGCACTAGAAGATTCCCGCTGACGGAATCTTCATCAGAGGCCTGCTCCCTCATGGTGTAAAAGAAATTCTTCGATAAACGCATACAAATGACCTCTTCAGAATTCTGTAATCGATCGTTTTACATCAGATGGCACATGATAGCACACCTATAAAGACCGCTAAAACCGGAGTAAATACGGAAAGAACGAGCCATCCTTCTCTCCTACAATGGAGTTAACGGATGGCTCGATTAGTTTTTGTGTAGTTTTGCATCTTCCGGACCGCGACGTAAGTGAACCGGGGATCGGAAGTGCGGATTTTATGAACGCATCTTTTCAAAGAAAGCTTTGTAGCCGATGTATGTCATGTAAATGTCGATCTTGCTCGCGATCTCAAAACATGAGTGCATCGACAGGACGGGTACGCCGCAATCGATGACGGACATACCGAGATCGGCCTGGAAGATCGCTACCGTACCGCCGCCGCCCTGGTCGACCTTTCCGAGCTCTCCTGTCTGCCACGGGATGCCGCACTCGTCAAACAGACGCGTCACTTCATTGAAGAACTCTGCATTCGCGTCGGAAGTGCCGCCTTTGCCGCCTCTGCCTGTGTACTTGGCGAATGCGATCCCGCGCCCCGCATAAGTACTGTTCAAGGGATCCAAGACGGACGGGAACGTCGGATCGAAAGCGACCGCGACGTCGGACGAAAGCATTGTCGAATTTTCGATATTGTCGTGTAATTCGATAGCGGAAGGTTCGCGCCCCAAGATCGAGCGAACCATACGCCTCTGAACGGACGGGAAAAGTTGGGAACGTGCACCAGTCACACCGCCTGAGCCGGTCTCCTCTTTGTCGTAGAGAACGACGAGCGCCGTGCGTTTCAACGGATCGTCCAAATCGATGAGAGCCTTTAACGCCGTATAGGCGCAGATGCGGTCATCCTGACCGTAAGCGCCGACAAATGCGCGATCGAAACCGACGCAACGCGCCTTTACAGCAGGGACAATTTCAATTTCGGCGGTGACTAAATCGCGTTCGTTGAAACCGTATTGATCGTAAAGCAAGCTTAATATACCGAGCTTGAAGCGCTCTTTGATGTCCTCGCCCCCGGGAAACGGAATGCCGCCGATGAGAACGTTGAGCTCTTCGCCCGTTATGACCTCGCTTGCCTTCTTTTGCATCTGGTCCGCAGCGAGGTGCGGCAACAGATCAGTGATCGTAAAGACGGGATCTCCGGGATCTTCACCGACACGGAGCTTGACCACATCACCATTTTTGAGGATGACGACACCGTGAATTGCGAGAGGCTGGGCAACCCATTGGTATTTCTTGATCCCACCGTAATAGTGCGTCTTCAGGAGTGTCAAATCGGACGCCTCGTATAATGGATTCGTCTTGAGATCGAGTCTGGGCGAATCGATGTGCGCCCCTACGAGGTTGAAGCCTTCGAGCGGATCGGCTGAACCGATAACGGCCGCGATGAGCGCCTTGCCGTGGATTGCCTCATAGATACGGTCGCCCGGGCTGAGGGGTTGACTCGGATCAAAGGGTTTGAAGCCGTTCTCGTCTAAAAGGTCGACGGAATAATCGACAAACTCGCGCTCCGTCTTACACGCATCGAGAGCCGCCTTATAAGGCTCACAAAAGTCCATGACAGCTTTCATCTCTTCTTCGTTATCGGGATTCCAGAGATTTTTAAAAGAGAAGGTCAGCTGTTTGCGTGCCTCCTCCGCCCTATTCATCGCTTCATCAGCTTTAATGTCTTTTTTTACATCAGTCATTAAAATATTCCTTTCTCGTTGCCAGCGTATTGATCTTCCTCCTCGCGAAGCAACGTGTTATGCAATTAATAATCGGGTTACTCATCGGAGCACTCACAATTTTCGTGATCATCATCGTGTTCGCATTTTCCGAGGATGGCAAATTTCTTCGCTCTCTCCGGCGTCATAAGCCCTTCGCGCTTGTAGTATGTTTCGAGCGCTTTTTTAACAGCCTGCTCGGCGAGTACGGAGCAGTGCATTTTAACGGGCGGTAAACCGTCGAGCGCTTCAGCTACTACTCTGTTCGTCAGATCGAGAGCCTCGTCCGTCGTCTTGCCGATGATCAGTTCCGTTGACATGCTCGATGTCGCGATCGCCGATCCGCAGCCGAACGTCATAAATTTGGCGTCGACGATGACGTTGTTGACGATCTTCAAGTCCATTTTCATGATATCGCCGCAGACAGGATTGCCGACCGTTCCGGTCGTCGTGGCATCCTCAATTTCGCCCATATTGCGCGGATTCATAAAGTGGTCGAGTACTTTATCACTGTACTTCATGTTTATCCTCCCATTGGGCACAACACGCTGTGCCCTGAACCATTATACAGATTTTGCATAAAAATGCGCCATACTTCGTTCCCGAGCGTTACGAAGGCCACCCGTAATTACCTTCCACCTTGAGATCCAAGCTCCCCTCCTCAGGAATGAGAGGCTGAAGCTTGCCGCGTTTATAATCCGCGAAGAGCGGAGACATAAGACGCAAACGCTCAACGACTAACGGCAAGTCGATCAGAAAACGGTCGATTTGCTCTTCGGTCGTATCGATGCCGAGCGTCACGCGAAGCGACCCGTGCGCAATTTCCGCAGGCAACCCGATCGCCAGCAGGACGTGTGACGGATCGAGCGAAGCCGACGTACAGGCCGATCCGCTCGAACAGGCATACCCAAACTTGTCGAGGAACAGAAGAATCGACTCGCCCTCGATAAACTCAAATGAGAAATTCGCGTTGTTCGGAAGTCGTTTGATCGCATGGCCGTTCAGTTTCGTGTGCGGTATGCGCTCAATGACACCGCGAATCAAACGATCGCGAAGAGCCGTCTGCCTTTTCGATTCATATTCCAAGTCTGCCATCGACATTTCGAGAGCCTTGGCAAGAGCGACGGCGTAAGCGACATTCTCCGTACCGCCACGCTGCTTCTTCTCCTGTGCGCCTCCGTCGATCAGGCTATTGATACGGACACCCTTCTTCTTATAAAGAAGCCCTATGCCTTTGGGTGCATACAGCTTATGCCCCGAGAACGACATCAGGTCGGCATTCAGTTCTTTCGGGTATACGGGGATGGCTCCGAGCGCCTGCACGCCGTCCGAATGGAACAGGACGCCCGCCTCGCGGCAGATCGTGCCGATCTCCTTAATGGGAAGAACCGTGCCGATCTCGTTATTGGCCATCATGACGGAGACGAGGATTGTGTCGTCCCTGATCGCCTCACGGACTTTCTCAGGATCGAGCAACCCGCGGTGATCGACATCAAGGTACGTGACGTCGAACCCTTCACATTCAAGCGCTTCCATCGAGTGAAGGACGGCGTGGTGTTCGATCGCCGTTGTGATCAGGTGGCGTCCCTTACTCTTTCGAGCATAGGCGGCCCCTTTGATCGCCCAATTGTCCGACTCGGTACCGCACGATGTAAAGAATATTTCTTCAGGTAAAACATGGAGGCATGCAGCGATCTTTGCTCTCGAATCTGCCAGCAGCTTCGCAGCTCTGTGTCCTTCGAGATAGAATGAAGAAGGATTGCCGAAATCATCTCGCAGCGTTTCGACCACGGCATCGATAACTTCCGGCCGCGGCGATGTTGTCGCGGCATGGTCAAAATAAACGCGCGGCCGTTCTGTCGACTCGCGCATACGTTCCTCAAAAGTAATGTTCATTTATGCATAAACCTCTCTCAGCAGTTATACCCTACTCTCCACACATTATTTTCGATCAATATTGAGCGTCTGACAGTCTCGAATGTTACCCTCTACGTATTCATTTCGACGGATGTTCGATCCACATTCCGCCGCACAGTCTTGCGATGTGGTCTAATCGTCCGATTGACGCAGTCGACGGCGAAGGCTCTCGACATAGTTCATCCAGTCGATAATACGCTTTTCATAGCCGATCTCTTTCGGTCTGTAATAGACGGCATCCGACGACTCTTCAGGCAAAAACGTCTGGCCTGAAACGGCCGAAGGATAATCATGACTGTATTCATAGCCTTTGGCGTAGCCGAGCTCTTCCATGCCGGAGACGGGCGCATTCCTGATATGAAATGGGATCTCGCCCGTATCGCGCCGACTGACGTCCGCCATCGCCTCATTGATCGCAAGATAGGCGCTGTTCGACTTGGGGCTCGTCGCAAGCGCGATGACAGCCTCAGAAAGGATGATACGCGCCTCAGGCAGGCCGACCATCACCGACGCCTGCCACGCGGACAACGCGATGGAGAGCATCTGGGGGTTGGCCAATCCGACATCCTCCGCGGCGGCGATCACGATACGGCGACCGAGAAAATTGAGATCTTCACCGCCCTCGAGTGCGCGGGCCAAATAGAGTACGGCGGCATCGGGATCGCTCCCGCGCATCGACTTGATCATCGCCGAAATATTGTCGTAATGCTGTTCACCGTCCCGGTCATAGCGGGCGATCTTCTTCTGCATCGAATCGACAACGATCTCTCTCGTTACCGTGATCACCCCCCTTTCGTCGGGTGAAGTCGTCATAGCGGCTAGCTCAATACCGTTGAGCGCGACGCGCGCGTCGCCTCCAGCCAAATCGGCGATCATCCCGAGCGTCTCGTCGTCGACCTCAAGGCTGAGTGACCCGAGCCCCCTCTCCTCATCCCCTATCGCTCGGCGCATGATCTCAAGGATATCGTCTCGCGTCAACGGGTACATCTGAAAGACGGTGGATCGCGATACGAGCGCTTTGTTGACGTGGAAAAAGGGATTCTCCGTCGTCGCACCGATAAGGATCAGCCTTCCGCTCTCGACGGATGGCAAGAGCGCATCCTGCTGCGCTTTATTAAAACGGTGAATCTCATCGATAAAAAGAACGGTCCGTCCGCTTGGCGTCAATATGGGGTTTTCCGTATCTGAGATGACGGCTTTGATGTCGGCGACGCCCGATGTCACAGCGTTAAGTTTTCTGAATTGAGAACTCGTCGATTGGGCGATCACGCGCGCCAACGACGTCTTGCCGACGCCCGGCGGACCGAAGAGCAGAATGGATGAGAGGCGATCGGCCGTGATCATACGCCACAGCATCTTCCCCTCAGCAAGAATATGACGCTGACCGATAAAATCGGTCAGCGTCGTAGGCATCATACGATAAGCGAGCGGCTCACGCCACTTGCTCGAATATCCCTGATTACTTGAGGTCATCGTAGAGCGGGAATCGATCGCACAGTGCGGCGACGCGCTCACGGATTTCGTCTTGCTTCGCGTCGAAGTCATGGACGGCCGAGCTTATCAGCTCGCCGATCTCGCGCATTTCTTCAACGCCCATGCCGCGTGTGGTAACGGCCGGCGTACCGAGGCGCAGCCCCGACGTGACCATGGCCGACTCAGTCTCGAACGGCACGGTATTCTTGTTCGACGTGATGTTGACCTCGTCAAGTCTCTCCTGCAACATGGCGCCCGTCACGCCCGTCCCCTGCAGGTTGACGAGGAGCAAGTGTGTATCGGTACCGCCCGAAACGAGTTTCAGGCCGTTCTCAACGAGAGCCTCGCCGAGCGCCTTGGCGTTTGCGACGACGCGTTTTTGATACTCTTTGAACTCGGGCGAGAGCGCCTCTTTGAAAGCGACGGCTTTTGACGCGATGACGTGCATCAAGGGGCCGCCCTGAAGACCCGGGAATACGGCGGAATCAATCTTTCTTCTATATTTTTCTTTACAGAGGATGATACCGCCTCTCGGCCCGCGGAGCGTCTTGTGCGTCGTAGACGTCACAAAATCGGCATACGGAACGGGATTCATGTGCAGGCCAGCTGCAATGAGTCCGGCGATATGGGCCATATCGACGAACAGATATGCGCCAACTTCATCAGCGATCTCGCGGAATTTCGCGAAATCGAGCTTGCGCGGATAGGCGCTGGCGCCGGCGACGATCATTTTAGGCTTAACTTCGAGCGCGCGCTGGCGAATGTTCTCATAATCGACTTGCTCCGTGTCGGGCATGACCTGATACGCTTCGGCTTTGAAGTACTTACCGGAAATGTTGATTTTCATTCCGTGTGTCAGGTGACCGCCGTGCGAAAGATCGAGACCGAGAATCGTATCACCGGGATCGAGCATGGCGAAGTAGACGGCGAGGTTCGCGGATGCGCCGGAGTGAGGCTGCACGTTCGCGTGTTCTGCTCCGAACAGCTCCTTCAGGCGGTCGATCGCGAGTTGTTCCGCGACGTCGACGTATTCGCACCCTCCGTAGTAACGTCTTCCGGGATAACCTTCAGCGTACTTGTTCGTGAGCACCGAGCCCATGGCATCCAAAACGGCTTGGCTGACAAAGTTCTCGGAAGCGATTAGCTCAAGTTTCGACCTTTGACGATCAAGTTCGTCCATGATCGCTTCGTAGATTTTTGGGTCGACACTTTTGATGTTTTCGTATGGCATAAATTCCTCCTTAGGTAAATTTTCGTACCGTTAATTATCGTATCACACTTCAAAGAAAACAGTTGGAAAATATGTCAAACATACCATTAAGATGACATGTAAACATAGATTCAATCGCTCTTTTCAAATGAAAGATCAATCAACTTCGTCGATATCTTCTCTTTCGACGCCTCAATGATGGCGTCCATGTCAATTCGCGATTCAGCTCGCTCGGCGTCGAGAAGGGACGGGTGCGTCTTCGGATGTTTCGACACGAAGACAGTACAGCAATCATCATAAGGGAGAATCGATGTCTCGAACGTTCCGATTTTCCTTGCGAGAGTAACTGTATCGTTTTTATCCAACCCGATTAGCGGTCTGAAAACAGGCAGGTCGACGACGATATCGGTCGTCATCAGCGCTTCCGCCGTCTGGCTGGCAACTTGCCCAAGACTCTCTCCGGTAATGATCGCCTTCGCGTTGCGCTCACGCGCGAGCTTCTCAGCGATACGCATCATGACGCGCCGCATGACGACCGTCAACATATCCTCGGGAACTTTGTCGTTAAGTTCAAGTTGTATATCGGTAAAATCGACGACATGGAACGCGATACGCCCGGCATATCTCGACAGAATTCTCGCAAGATTTTCCACTTTATCGAGCGCCTGTTGGCTTGTGTAAGGAAAAGTATGAAAATAGACGGCCTCAATGATCATGCCTCGCGACGCCATCATGTAACCCGCGACAGGGCTGTCGATTCCTCCCGAGAGCAGCAGCATTCCGCGTCCGCTCATACCGACGGGCAGGCCGGCGTGTCCCGAGATCGTCTCGTGATAGACGTAGATCATATCGCGAATCTCTACGTGAAAGATTATATCGGGATCGACCATTTGCACCGATAACTGATCGGGGTATTTAGTAAGAAGCCTAGCGCCGAGCTCACTGCTTACCTCATACGAAGACATAGGAAACTCTTTGTTGACACGCCTTGTCTCAAGCTTAAACGTTCTCTTCCCCGCGCCCGCCAAGATATCCTTCGCATAATCTTCGACGACACGGACGAGCGTTTCCCAATCAGGCTCGAATTCGAGCGCAGGACTGATCGAGACGATGCCGAACACGGAAGAAAGCCTCTTTGCGACTTCTTTCATCAAGGGGTTGCCTGAAAGAGAGTGAATCCATATACGCGAGTGGCTCTGCTCAATGGAGAATTCACCGAGGTCTTTTATGCGTCGTCTCATATTGCCGATCAGCCTAGCGACAAAACGGCCCCTGTTCAGACCTTTAAGCGTTATCTCACCGATCCTGACGAGCAGGAGTTCCCTGACATTGTTGAACCGATCCGTCACTTCAGCACCTCACCTTCTCACAGGCATCGCATAGCGGTCATAGAGGTCGCCGATGCGGCGCGCCAAATACTGAACATCGTCGATCGATTGCTGCTGCGAAAAACTGATCCGGACAGCCGACAGAATCATCTCCCTGTCGAATCCCATCGCCGACAACACATGATTTTCTCCGGCACGTTTCGAACCGCACGCGGAACCGGTTGAAATATAGATATCCTCTGCTGAAAGCGCGTTAAGCAGCGTTTCACCGCGAATTCCGGGAAATGCGATCGACAACACGTAAGGCGACGCACCTTCGGGTGAAAGGACGGAATACGGCAAACGGAGCGCGTCGATCTCACACAGGAAACGGTCGCGCAACGCCGCGACATGTTCAACATGTTCATTGAGGCGCGCAGCTTGCGATTGTAGAGCGAGCGCCAGAGCGTAAGCTCCGGGAACATCCTCCGTGCCAGATCGGATATTCATCTGCTGGCCGCCGCCGTGAATGATCGGGCTCAGAGCGACGTCCCTACGTTTAAGCAATACGCCCGTACCTTTCGGCGCACCGAATTTATGGCCTGATAATGATGCGAAATCAAGACCTGAATTTTTGAATGAAAAAGGCATTTTTCCGCAAACTTGGACTATATCGCCGTGGATCAGCGCCTGTGGCGCGTATTGACGAATGACGGACGACAGATGACGGACATCGTTAATCGCCCCCGTCTCATTGCTCACGACGAGAAAACTTACGAGACCGCACGGTGCCTCTTCGAGAGCAGAAATTAAAGCCACCTCATCGACGACTCCTTCGCGCGTGATAGCGACAAAGCCGACATCGAAACCGTGCACATCGCGCAGGACTTTCATCGTCTCGATGACGGCATCATGTTCGCCCGCCGTCGTAAGCGCGCGTTTCGGGCGCCGACCCATCGAGGCGGCCGTACCGAGAATCGCCAAATTGATCGATTCCGTCCCGCCGGACGTAAAAATGATTTCGTCGGGTGAACAGTCGAGATAACGAGCGATGATTCGTCTCGCGTCATCTAGGCGGGCAAGAGCGCGCAGACCGCCGGCATGTGTAGACGATGGATTGAAACCGAGCTCGCCGAGCAAGCGAATATAAACATCCAGTACTTCGGGAAGCACAGGAGATGTGGCGGTTGTATCGAAGTCGTAAATCAAGATTATTGTCAGTTAATCTCCAACTTCAGCAAGTCGGAGCGAAGAGCGGTTCGGATACACTCGCATACGATACCGTTGCGACCGTACAGCTGACCTGTCGCGGCGAGAACGATCGTCCGTTTCGGGATTTCAAGTAACGACGCTTCCCTGTTTCGCGCGGGCCTAGCGAGGACCTGAACGCTCCCCTTGACAGGCAGGAACGCATACTTGTTGCTCTTAATGTCGATCATGCGCTTGCCGGAAGCGATGTTCTGACCTAAATCGGGAAAGACCTGTGCGGAAACATACGACGTACACCAACCGAAAATACGTCCGTCAAACATGACAGGCCACTGCAACATCCAATAACCGGGATGTTTTGTATCGGGAATGTTAAACATCGCATCGAGTTCCGGATCAGGCTCTATATGTTGAACAGGCTGCAATCCGATGTCCTCATAAGACGTCATATTGAGAAAGCTGAAAGTCAGAGCGTTGAAATGAGGAATCATGAGGCGCTCAGGCTCTACGGAAACGAAAGTGCCTCTCCCCTTGTGGATCTCTAAGATGCCGTCGGAGACGAGTTCGGAGATCGCCTGCCTGACAGTCGGACGCGAAAGTCCCAATTCGTCGCAGAGAGTCATCTCGGACGGAATACGCTCTCCCTGTTTATATACGCCGTCCTGAATACGCTCAACAATCAATTCGCGCAACTGAGCGTACAACGGGACACTGCTGTGGCGGTCTAATTTCATTATCAAGGCCTCCTCGCAACTGATGCTAACATCATATCATAGATACCATTGAAAATAAACGTGAAACCACGACAAAAGATGATGTCATGATGTGTGCGGAGAACGAGATGTTCAGCCCGGGCGTTGTGATGTTCACATAAACGGCATGTACCGAATATCCATGATGTCACCTGAACAGTCCGTGTCTACAGCCGCATACAACATCTCGACGGCGACGTCCGTCAAACCCTTCTCCTCCAACCATTTCACGACGACGAGGCGAATACGATCCGCCTGTTCGGCTGAAAACGCCTCATCGACTCCGCCGAAAGCGGACGAAGAAGGACCTCTTCCCTTACACTCGATCACGAAAATTTCATCCTTACGACTCGTGATGAAATCAACCTCACCTACTTCATGGATCGAGTAGCGGTGCTCGAGGATCGTATGGCCCCTTGCGATGAGATCTTCGGCAACTTTATGCTCGATACGAACACCGCGATCAATATAAATCTCCGGATCGTTCAATATATTTCCGAGGAAACTCAATCGGTGAATGGGAGACGATCCGTGCAAACGGATGGCGTCCATATGCTCTTTCGTTCCATACCCTTTATTCGATGAGAATCCGTAGACAGGATAGACGGCATCCCAATTCTTCATTAGGCGATCACGCGTAACCTTTGCTAGAATGGAAGCGGCGGCAATCGCGTTAATCCGCGCGTCACCGCGTTTCTCAACCATTACGGGGTAATCGAGTCCATCGAGCGCGACGGCGTCTATGACGGCGACATCGGGCTTTACGGGCAAAGTCCGTAAAGCCTGCTTCATCGCTTCCTTCGTCGCCTCCAATATGTTGACGCGGTCGATCTCACAATTTGTGACTAAAGCGACAGACCACGCGAGCGCGCGACGACGCAACTCGACAAAAAGAGCATCACGCCGTCTCTCCGTCATTTTCTTCGAGTCATTAAGGCCGTAGAACGTCTCTCCCTCCGGCAAGATACAGGCAGCAGCGACGACGGGACCCGCCAATGGACCTCGACCGGCTTCGTCAACGCCGGCAATCAAACCGTATCCATCCCCACGCAGCTTCGCTTCATACCGCGCCATCTCCTCGTAACGTTCGATGTCGCGTTCCGTGATTCGAATCGGTCGTTGCGCTTTGCCGTCAATACTCATTGCGTCACCGTATTCGAGTGATCCGCTTCGGGAGTATCCGCGCCCTCCGCAGATTCTTTCTCCGGAGGCCATTCAAGCGTAATACGGCCGATACGCCCGGCGCGAAAATCATCGATAAGCATCGATGAAAACCTTAACGTATCAGGTTCACCCTCGCTCAAGATGCAGCCCATGCGGAAGGCACACGCTTCAAAATCGAGTGAGGCATCGTGAATGCGCTCGCCGTAACGCGCGTTCATCTCATCTCTGTAGTCGGCTCGGAGACGCATCAGGAGCTTGCGCGCGACTTCTTCAAGGGGCAAGATCGCGTCTCGAATGGCTCCCGTCGCCGCTAATCCGAACGCTTCTTCCTGATCGGCGAGCTTAGGAGGCAATATGCCAGGCGTATCAAGGAGATGAAGCTCCGTGCCTGAGCGCAGCCAATTGAGATCGCGCGTAACACCCGGCCTCGATTCGACGGCAGCCGACTTCTTCCCTACGAGTTTATTGATGACGGTCGATTTCCCCGTGTTGGGAATTCCGACGACGAGCACGCGCAGCGCACGCGCTATTCTTCCCTGCCGTTTCGCCTTCTCCAACAGCGGTTCGTGAAAACTGAGAAGACGTCTCCTGATCAGTCGTATTTCTGCGTCTGAGCGAAGATCGCACGCGATGACCGGCACCTTTTCATCCAAAAAGTACTCCAGCCAACGGTTATTCGCTTCGCGGTCTGCCAGATCGGCGTGCGACAAAAGGAGCAAGTAGGGCTTTTGCGGAATAAGCGTCAAGTGAATAGGATTTCGACTCGCAACAGGAATACGCGCATCGGCGACTTCCAAAACGACATCAATGTGTTTCCAAATCTTTTTCAGCTCGCGTGTTGCGCTTGCCATATGACCGGGATACCAGTGAATTTGTTTGCGATCACGTCTTTTCGTCATTGAATCCTCTTTCCTAATTTTTGACAACTATCCGCGGCAAGACTCTATCTTCTCCAGTTGTCAATGATTTGAATGACATCAGTCTCGGCAAAGGCGAGAGGAAATGAAAATTCCCCCACATACTGTGTTTTATCTAAAAAGAATTGACCGTCTTTACGTTTCCAATCTGGTATCTTGATTTTAGCGCTTCCGGAAATGACACATACCAAACCGTCTTCAGTCGTAATATCCCGGATACTGTCGCGGTCGATCGAATACGTCGTTTTGGCCTCCTCCGGATATTTCATGAGATACTTTTCAGTTTTAGCCTCCGGAGATTCTTTGCGAATTTCCCAATAAACATACTCAAGGCGATCCTCATAGAGCGTAATCGTCCCGTTGGCATAGCTGCTGTAAGGTAACGCACAATCATATTTAGCCGAGACATAGCGTATAACACCGATGATCATCGGGATAATGGCAAAGGTTGCTCCGGGCACGCCAAATATAAAATAGCCAAGAGCTCGCGGCGTATTCGTCATAATCAATCTCAGCGTAAATGCGATGATCACGATTCCCACGGAAAAAAGCAGAATAGAAAAGATAACCTTCCTCTTCCAAGCCGGATGCTTGGTCGCCAATTCGCGCAAAACTCGTTTTCGTGCATATAAGTCAGGTAATAAAACTCGCATCTGCCACGCCCCTATTCGTTATGCATTTATAGTACCGCATAAACCGCCTCGGTGTTTCAACGAACCGACCCGACGAACTGCGCTCACCGTCACCAAACCTAGAAGGCAAATAGAACCCGAAAAGAAAGAACGACCTCTTTACGGTCGTCCTGTTCCTTTACGTATGTTTCGCCGGCACAGTCGGTTTCTCTCTGTGCACCGCGAAGAGATCACTTTTTCCTTGTAGGCAACTTCTCGCGAACACGAGCCGCTTTACCGACGCGATCGCGCAGATAGAACAGCTTCGCGCGTCGCACGCGTCCCTTGCGCAGAACGTCAATCTTCACGATTTTAGGCGAATGAAGCGGGAAAACACGCTCGACACCGACACCATACGCGACACGGCGCAGGGTTACCGTCTCGTTCAGCCCGGCTCCCTTACGTCCGATCACCGTTCCCTCAAAAATCTGAATTCGTTCACGCGAACCCTCGGTGATCCTGAGATGAACATTGACGCGGTCGCCGATCTCGACGTTTTCATACTGATCGCGCAGATATGGCTGCTCAACCGCTTTAATATAGTCCATATTGCGTACCTCCTTTATGTATTCGTTGGATGTTCTTGCACGCAATTGCAGCGGACCACCCGTTTTCAAACCTTATGCATTGTAGCAGAAAGAAAAACCTTCGACAAGTGCTGAATGCCGGCATTTTCACGAAACAGGAAAGGCGCCCGGAGCATTTAATACGGTCGTCGAATAGAGAAACAGAATGTCGGCATCGTGAAACAGGTCGAGCTCTTCGCTTATCACATCTGGGCGTACGTACCGCAGATCCACGACAAGAATTTCACTGTAGGCGGGAATGAGGAGAGGCACGAGCGACGATCCGAACGAATCTCGAAAGACGACAAGCCTGCGATTGCTTTCCGCCGCACCATTCTTCACGACAAAGAGAGGCTGCGCCCCGCCCAGAAAGAAATCATAAGGATCCATCGAATCTCGCAGGTCGAATCGGTAGACAGGAGTCTCTCTCTGCTCGAAAGGATCATAGACACGCGCCTGCCCAATCGAAGAATGATCGAGATACTCGAGATCGTCCGCATTGGTAGGAAACGCCGCCTGACCGGCGTACGTACCGAGAAAAGTTCCGACAGAACCGACGTCAAACGACAGTTTGTTGACGCGGATAGGATTTTGAAGTTTTTCTAACAAAGTGTCGGCGATCGGTCGCAGATAGATCTGGTTCCAGTGTGGATCTGTTCTGTAATACATCTCGAGCGACAGTACATCTTCCAGCGACAGTATTTCAACCTCACGACTCATCGTCCGATCAATCGCCTCCATAAACAGCTTGATATCGAGCGAGGGATAGGTCGTGCCATTTGCCATGTAATGATTCTTATCGGGAATCAAGACAAAGAGGTGTCGCCCCTCTCCTCCTCTGAAATGCTCTTCGTAGACCTTGTTAAAGAGTGCCACGGCGTTATCTACTACCTTCTCTCGATACGTAAAATCTAGTTTTCCCAAATGTCCTTTGACTTTGAAATATCGATCGTGGTCGAATTGCGAGAAGACATAGCGACGCGCTAATGCCGAAATACTCCTCATCTCATTTCTCAAAGGAAATTGATCGAGGAGATAATCCTCGATCGACGCAAAATAGTCGGATACTTTGGAACGAGGATTCTCTTTCCTGTACGCGTTGAGATTTTTCCACTGAGAAAGTGATCGCCGTTCGACGGACGACGTCGCCTTGTCAGGCAGGGCGATCGACAACACGGGCACCATCACAAGAAGGACAGCGAA
Source organism: Clostridiaceae bacterium (assembly GCA_012841145.1). Taxonomy (GTDB): domain Bacteria; phylum Bacillota; class Clostridia; order Saccharofermentanales; family DTU023; genus UBA4923. Next base: position 20,632 of record DUVH01000022.1, read on the forward strand.
GACGATCACAATTACAATCGAACGGTGTTTCATCGAAGCCTCCTAGAATCGAAAATACAGAAAAGGATTGAAAGACCCGTTCACGAGCCACGCAGTGACAAGCGTCATCGTGCCGATCACGCCGACAATAACGGCACAATCGATCGCGCACCTTGCAGCCGTCGATCGTGACGACAATTGTTTAGATAACTTCTTGAAGATAGGCGTCGAGGCGACAACTGCAATAAACAAGGTAATGGCGTAACTGCGTCCGTAATAGAGCGATACGGAATCGGCTAGCGGAAGTGACGACAGCCCAAACATGCCCTTCAGATGATAGAGCGCCTCACCTAAAGAATCAGCGTTGAAAAGGACGAAACCGAGCATCACGAGTAGAAACGTATAGACGACGCGCAACACGGAGGGCATTTTTTCGAGAACTTTCGATAGACCGATTCGCTCGATCGATAGCACGACGAAATAGAACAATCCCCATGCGATGAAATTCCACGCTGCACCGTGCCAAAGGCCGGTGAGAAGCCAGACAATCAGAAGATTGCGTACGCGTGTGAGCCAACTCCCCCGACTGCCTCCGAGCGGAATATACACGTAGTCGCGAAACCATTCGCCGAGCGTCATGTGCCATCGACGCCAGAATTCGGTGACACTTTTCGAGAGATAAGGATAACGAAAATTTTCGGGAAATGAGAAGCCGAACATCCTGCCCATGCCGATCGCCATATCGGAGTAACCCGAGAAGTCGAAGTAAATCTGGAGCGTAAACGCGAAGGCGGAAAGCCAGAGCGATAGAACTGAAGGCACAGGCGTCGCCCCAAGCTCTCGTCCCAGCTCGGCGAGCGTGTTGGCGATCAGGACTTTTTTACCGAGTCCGGTCACGAAACGGACAATCCCGGAAGCGACGGAATCGAGCGAAACGACTCTCTTTCTCAAATGTCGCTGCACATCGCTGAAACGGACGATCGGACCCGCAATAAGCTGCGGAAACAACGAGACGTACATGACGAAGAGAAAAGGATTCCGCTCCGGCTCGACTGTTTTTCGATAGACGTCGATGACGTAGGAGACAACCTGAAACGTATAAAAGCTGACACCTATCGGCAAGGCGAGACGCAAAAACGGCAGATCATTCTGAAATAAAACGCGAACGTTGGCGATGATAAAGTCACCATATTTAAAAAGAAGGAGAGGGATCAGGCAAAGCGTGATGCTCAACGCCATCACCGCTCTCCTCAGTCGTGGCATCTTGATCCGTCCAAGCAACATCCCGCCTCCAAAGCCCATCAACGCGGTAAGAACCATGATCACTGCAAAGCGCGGCTCTCCCCAAAAATAGAAGACGAGGCTCGCGAGGAGCAAAATGACATTCTTCAGGCGATCAGGGACGATATAATAGATCGCCAATACCGACGGCAGAAAGAAGTACAGAAATGTTACGCTTGAAAACGTCATGCATTAACCTGAAATAGGCTCAAATCCGGCAGCGTCGGCGATCTTGGCAATGTCGGCTTTTGACGTCATGACAAACAGGACATACGATCCGAAGATGCCTACGTACTTGTCTTCAGCGCTGACACAAATCCACTTATTGAGATTGGCCTTACCTATGACTTCTTCCGCAAAAGCCTTCACATCAGCTCCTTCTTCAAGCTCAAATAGTCCTAAAGCGAAAGCGTCTGGGGAGATATCCGGCTCGAGCGCGACACACTCCTTAAATGTACCGTCGAACGATTCCGTCCCTATAAAAAATGCAGCACTCTCTTGATCGATCTGTCTGTATTGGCGATTCGTAAGAATTCCTTCGACACCGGACGCGTCAACAATGCTTTCCAATCTCGCCTGCAGTGTTTCATACTCTTTGACGGTTGTCGTCGTTACGGGTGCGTCGGACGATGAATCCGAAGGATCTTTATCTTTCCTCTGGCCTTGACAGGCGATAGTAGTCAAGAGCATCGCGGCAACCAAGAAGATTATGATGAATTTTTTCATATTTTCCTCCTCCAAAATGGATTTAATATTCGATCAAGATGACGCAGCCAAGGGTACGTCAACTCGACCGTTCAATAAGACGCCGTAATAACGCCAAAGGTTACATCATTCTTTAACTAAATATTTACAATTTCAGACTCAGATATTTTACAGATCGCACAAATGAGCATGAGCGCAATTAAGTAAAGAACCGGCTAGTTCTTCGAGATTGAAAAAATAATCAGAAATGCGGGTACGGACAAGTGAAAGAAAAAGCTGCATATTAAATGGTTGCAGATGAAAAGATAACAAAAGAAAACGTAAGTCCTTTAGTTTCCCGAGCCATCCGAATCAAGCCGCTTGGCCACAAGTTCCCAAAGCTCGCGGTCAATCGACTGACCTTTCAAAAGTTCAGGCCTCTTAGCGATCGTCTCGATAAGTTGCGAGACTTCGCGTTCACGCTCAATGTTCGCCTGATGTCCCGAGAGCAGAACATCGGGAACGGCTCGATCGCGCCAGACCTGTGGGCGCGTGTACTGCGGCCATTCCAATAAACCGTCGGAGAATGACTCGAGCTGCCACGCCTCATCGTCGGGCAAGACGCCGGGAAGTAAACGCGTGATCGCGTCGATCATCACGGCGGCGGCCAACTCACCGCCCGTCAGGACAAAGTCACCCAAGGAAACTTCTTCGGCTCCGATCTCTTCGATGACGCGCGCATCGACCCCTTCGTAATGACCGCAAATAAAGGCGATATGCGACCTCTTTGAGAGTTCAAGCGCCATTTCCTGATCAAACGTCTTCCCTGCCGGTGAAAGAAAGATCGTGTGTACAGAATCCTCCGAAACATTTTGAGAGAAGGTATTGCCTGTGACACAGTCAGAAGACATATCGTCTTCGACCTCATCGTATTGTTCAACAACCGAACGCCACGCGTTATAGATGGGCTCGCACATCATCACCATGCCGCGACCGCCGCCGTAAGGCGCGTCGTCGACTTGGCCGTAATCGTTGATCGCGAAGTCGCGAATTTGGACAAGATCGAGCTCAATCAGACCACGCTCCATCGCACGTGCTGTCATACTGAAGCTGAGCGCGTCGCGCACTTGCTCGGGAAAGAGTGAAATAATCGAAAACTTCACGACTGCCCTCTATAAAGTTCGTATAGTCCCTCAGGCAAGACGACTTCGATCGTACCGGCTTCGATGTCGACCGACTGAACGATCGACTTCAGAAACGGGATGAGGACGTCTTTCTCGCCGGTCTTATGAACGACGAGGACTTCCGATCCTCCGGCATCAATCAGATCGATGAGTTCACCCAAGTCGCCGAGCGTGCGATCGATGACGCGCGACCCGACGAGGTCTCCCGAATAGAATTCGTCCTCATCGCGCAGCTCGATCGCGTCCTCTCTATTGACGGCAAGATAAGAACCGCAGTATCTCCTTGCCGTCTCCCGGTCATCACAACCGCGAAAGCCGAGCAATAGACCGGAGGGCGTCGCGCGGACGCGAGTAATCGTCACCTTGCCGTGAGGCTCGCAGTCTTTATTCTTCACGAGAAGGCACCCTAAGCCCTCCATAAAGCGCGCGTCGTCGTCCGTGAGACTTTTTGCGAGAATGTCGCCGCGGACTCCGTGCGCGCGCCGAAGGTAGCCGATTAAGAGGCGAGGCGACTTCATGAAACAATATCAACCGTCACGCGCTTGCCGTCCATCGCGCCTTTTGCCTTCATGACGGCGCGGATAGCGTGCGCCCGACGTCCGCCGCGCCCGATGACGCGACCGATGTCCTCGGCGTGAGCGTGGACGCTCAGGACGATTTCCCTGCCCCTCGTCTCTTCCTCAATGACGAGGTCATCAGGATGACGTACGAGAGGTTCAATCACAGTTCTCAACAACTCTTTCATGACTTACTCCAGAATGCCGTTGTATTTCAACAGTTTTTTAACCGTATCAGTCGGCTGTGCGCCTTTCGAGATCCAGTCTTTCACCTTGTCAGCGTCAACCTTAAAAGTAGACGGCTCGGTGTGCGGATCGTACGTGCCGATTTGTTCGATGAAACGACCGTCGCGCGGTGAGCGCGAATCGGCGACAACGACGCGGTAGTAAGGTTGTTTTTTCTTTCCGACTCTCTTGAGACGAATTTTGACTGCCATATTTTTCCTCCAAAATGTATGTTTGTATCTATCTCCACAGTGATGGCATCACTGCCGGAATCTTCCCACGCGGATTCAATGCAGTTATAAGCCAAATCCGCCGAACGGCGATCGTTTACGCCGCTTCTTTTTACCGCCGCCGAGCACGCCGAACTGTTTCATCATCTTCAACATATCGTCGTACTGGCGTACGACGCGATTGACGTCCTGTACCGTCATACCGCTCCCCGCGGCGATGCGGCGACGACGTGAAGCGTTGAGCAGTTTAGGGTTCTCGCGCTCATGCACCGTCATCGACTGAATGATAGCGCGCGTGCGGACGATTCCGCGCTCGTCAACTTCCATATTTCCCATACGTTGGCCCATGCCGGGAATCATGGAAATCATTTCCTTCATGGAACCCATATCTTGAAGCTGCTCGAGCTGCTCAAGCATGTCCTGCATCGTAAACGTGTTCGCCTTGAGCCTCTCGACTGTCTTTTGCGCCTGTTTCTCGTCAAACGCGTCAGTCGCCTTCTCGATCAGCGTCAACACGTCTCCCATACCGAGTATGCGCGAGGCGAGCCTGTCGGGATGAAAGACCTCAAGATCGCGAAGCTTTTCGCCCGTTCCGACCATCTTGATGGGTTTGCCGGTCATGCGGCGGATGGAGAGCGCCGCGCCGCCTCGCGCATCGCCGTCCAGTTTAGTCATGATGAATCCGTCAAGCCCGATCTGCTGCTCAAACGCTTCGGCGATCGCGACGGCTTCCTGACCGATCATCGCGTCGACGATAAGGAGTCGTTCATCGGGGTTTACGACGGCATCGACTTCCTTGAGCTCACGCATGAGCTCATCGTCAACCGTCATACGGCCCGCCGTATCGACGATCAACGTGTCACACATCATGTACTTGGCGCGTTCAATCCCCTGCCGCGCGATGACGGCGGCATTCTTCTCTTTAGGGTTGATGTAGCACTCGACGCCCGCCTGCTCCGCCAATACGCGCAGCTGTTCCTGCGCGGCAGGACGATGGACGTCGACGGAGACGAGCATCGGCTTCTTGCCGCGCTCTCTCAGGTAAAGCCCGAGCTTCGCAGCGGCAGTCGTCTTTCCCGTTCCCTGCAATCCGTACAGCATGATGACGGTAAAACCTGTCGGCGAGACGGCCAGCTTCTCTTCCTCGCCGAGAATATGGATCAGTGATTCGTGAACGATTTTGACGACTTGCTGGCCGGGCGTCAGGCTCTCCATCACCTCGGTTCCCAGCGCCTTCTCGCCGATTTCATCCGTTAAATCCTTAACGACGCGATAGTTGACGTCAGCCTCAAGAAGAGCGAGACGAATCTCTCGCATCATGCTCTTGATGTCTTTTTCCGTCACGCGGCTCTTGCCGCGCATCGCATCGGCAATACGCCCGAGTCTTGAACTTAAGCTTTCAAAAAGCGCCATGTCAGCTCCTCTCACGTTCGCCCAGGCCGAACTGTTCCAACAGATCATCGAGCGCGCATAGCGCTTCTTCCGTCTCGCAGCGCAATAGCAAGCTTCTCATTTGAAGCAATTTCCGAGACAATTCACTTTCGCGCTCCGCCTGCCTGAGTTTTCGCTCGAACTCCTCAAGTCTCGACGCTCCTCTTCTGACCTGCTCATGGACGCCTTGCCGCGTCAGTCCGGTCAAGTCGGCAATCTCTGCCAACGAAAGATCGTCGGCGTAAAATAATGTCATCACCTGACGCTGGCGCTCGCTCAGCAAATCGCCGTAATAGTCAAGCCAGAGGCAAAGGTCGGTATGCGTCGCCTTATCCTTTTGTTCCTGCGAAAAATTCATAGAACGATTATAACGAGCGGAAGCGCAGCTGTCAAGCAATTTGCTTGACAGCTGCGCTTCATTAAATTATATACTTTTATTAAATTAATTGAGAGCAGGATCAGTAATGATCAGCTAATTATTCTTTTTACTGTCAATGAAATGCTCGTTTTCGCGACAAGAGCCTTACGGAATACAAATAGACAATGTTCCGATCCTCTACAATGTGGGAAGTATTTGAATCAAACTTCAGGCAAGATCGCCTTCAAAAACAAATCGCGATCAAAGTCCTGCAGATCGTCGGCGCCCTCTCCCAAACCGGCCAAAACGATTGGGAGGCTTGTCTCGCGCGCGACGGCGATCGCTACGCCGCCTTTTGCGTTGCCGTCGAGCTTCGTTATGACAATGCCGGTAAGCGGCACCGATTCGTTGAAAGCGCGCGCCTGAATGATGCCGTTCTGTCCGGTCGTAGCGTCGATAACCAGCAACGTCTCAAGATTCGCGTCCGATGCCTCGCGATCGATGACGCGTCTGATCTTGGCGAGCTCTTCCATCAAGTTTTTCTTCGTATGGAGGCGTCCGGCCGTATCGACGATGAGCAGTTCCGTACCGCGCGCCTTGGCCGACTGGATCGCATCGAAGACGACGGCCGCGGGATCCGAACCCATTTCGTGCGCGATGACGGCCGTCTGCGTCCGCTCGCCCCAGACTTTCAACTGGTCGATCGCCGCAGCCCGGAACGTGTCGGCGGCAGCCATCATGACGCGATACCCTTCGCATTTGGCGCGCTGGGCTAGTTTTGCCGACGTCGTCGTCTTCCCCGTTCCGTTGACGCCGACCATCAGGTAGATGGTGAGCTTATTGCGCTCAAGAACGAGCTTTCTCTCGGTGAGCATTGAAGATAAAGTCTCGTGGAGCGCGCCGATGACGCCCGGTTGTGAATCGTCGCCCGTATTCCTTATATGCTCGCGAATAGCTTCAATTGATTCAGTTGAAGCGGTGATGCCGCAGTCAGCCTGAATCAGGGTCATTTCCAGCTCATCGAGCATATCGTCGTCAAAATGACCGAATTCGGCAGCTAGTCGATTGAATTGTGCCGACATGAAATCGCGTGTCTTCGTCAATCCGCGCTTAAACGTATCAAAAATACTCATCTAATATCTCCAGTCACAGACTCTTACAATAATTATTCACCGTACGACAGCGCCGACGACAATTTCATCGATAAAACGCGTGAAATGCCGCGCTCCTGCATCGTGACGCCATACAGGCGATCCGCGGCCTCCATCGTCCCTTTGCGGTGCGTAACAAGAATAAACTGCATCGACCACGCATAACGGCGCACGTAATCGGTAAAACGCTGCACGTTCGCATCGTCCAGAGCCGACTCCACCTCGTCAAAGACGCAAAACGGCGCGGGCTTCAGCTTTAGAATCGCAAACAGGAGCGCGATGGCCGTGAGACAGCGCTCGCCGCCCGAAAGAAGCGACAACCTCTGCAATCTCTTGCCCGGAGGCTGCGCGCGTATGGCGATGTCCGCGAGGAGAACATCTTCGTCGCCCTCAAGGACAATCTCTGCCTGACCGCCCGAGAACAACTCGGAAAAGACTTGTGAGAAGTTCCTGTTGATGACTTCAAACGTCTTGCTGAACTGCTCGCGCATCGACCGGTCGAGATCGCGGATGACCGACTCGAGACCCTGCCCCGCCTTCTCGATATCGTCGCGCTGGGCGGTCATGTACTCGATTCTCTCCGTCAGCGCCTCATATTCCGCTACGGCGTTGTGGTTGATCGGGCCAAGCTGATCGATGCGACGCTTAAGCTCGGCGCGCTCCGACTGCGCCTTCGACATAGACGTGATCTCGCAAGCATCGTTTTCAGCTTCAATACGTGTCAAACCGTGCGTCTCCCAGAGCCTGTTCAGCTGATCGTCGATCTGCTCTCGGTTTCTCGCACACTCCGACGTCTGACGTTCGTAAATCGCCGTAAGCTTCGATACCGTGTCGTTGACACCCGTCATCGTCTCAAGCCATTGACGCTGACGCGCAGATTCTTCCTCGCGCTTCTCCATCAATTCGACGATCGTCTTTTGGCTTTCCTCCCGTTCAATGGCGACAAGTTCGAGCGCCGATCTGTTCTCTTCAAGGTCTTTGCGACTCTTCTCGATCAGGCTGTTTTGCTCTTCCAATTCGCGTCCGACGGACTTAAGGCGCATCTCGGCATGTTCCTTTTCGCTGCCCGTTCTCGTCGTCATCGAATCAAAATCCAAAATCGCCTCATCAATCGAATCAATCGAAACTTTAAGATGTGTCACGCGGTCGCGGCATATATCGCGCTCTCCCGCGCGCTCTATATTCTCCGTCTCAAACTGCATCACGAAGAGTGCCGCCTCATCGCGTTCCGCGGCGACGCTCTCACGCTCAATCTCAATCGCCGACATCTCGGCAGATATCTCCTCGACACGCCTGTCGATAACGGCCGCCTCATCTTTCAAATCTCTGTTCGTACGCGCGAACCGCTCGTACGCTAACTCTTCTGCATCGAGTTCGGCCGACAGGCGCAAGTGCCTTCGTTTCAGATCGGCAAGCTCCTCAAGAAGCGACTCTTCTTTCGCGCCAGCGTGCTTCAGCGCTTCCGTCGCAATCTCAAGTTGCGATCCGAGCTCGGCCGTACGATCCTCAAGCGACTCGACAAGCTTGCCGATTTCCCGAATTCTCGCCGGCCTTCCGAGGACACCGGCAGTCTTCTTCGAGCTCGTGCCGCCCGTCATCGACCCGCCGCGATGGACGACATCGCCGTCTCGCGTAACAATCGTGTGCGAGCGGTGAATCGCATCACTCAGCGAAACGGCGTCGTCGAGCGTCTCAACGATCAATGTGCGGCCGAGCGTAAAGCGGAGCGCCGGCTGAATAGCTAAATCACATGAAACGAGTTCGCTTGCGACACCTATCCAACCCTTTGCACGGCTCGCCTTATCCAATGTCGCGCGATCGACCGGGCGCGACTCAAGTGATTGCACAGGCAAAAAGGTAATGCGTCCTCCGCGCGTTCTGCGCAGCCATTCGATCTGCTCTTTCGCCGTTTCAGATGTATCGCAGACGATGTTATGCGTTGAAGCTCCAAGTGCGACCTCAACCGCACGCGTCAAGTCTTCCGGAACAGTAAGAAGCGACCCCAAGGGACCGTATATCCCCTCGCCCTTATTGTCTCCTGCGTGCTGCAATCGCTGCATCAAAAGCTGTACAGGCCGCTGGTAACCCTCAAACGACGATTCGAGGCGTTCCAGCGTCTCGGCTTCATAGCGGAGTCGCTGTATCTCCGAGATCGTCTCGTTGAGCGAAGCTTCGATCGCGTCAGCATCAAGGTGGCGCTGTCCTACGTCCTCATGCGCATTAGCGGCTTCCCGTTCCGTCTTGACGATCGCCTCATCGAGCGATGTGACTTCCTTGCGCAGACGATCGGCCTTCTCGGCAGCCTTTGCCAAATCGTCCTCTACGACATCGAGTTCGTGTCGGATGTGGTCGCGGCGCGATCCGAGCGCCTGTCTTTCGCCTGTTCTCTCGCGGTGCGTCGCGAGCAGTGAGAACACGCGCTCGGAAAGTCTGTCGCGCTTCTCCAGAACTTCGGATGAACGCACGAGTATCTCGTTAAGGATTTGCTCGACGCCTGTGAGAGCCTCCTCGGCGCTTTTAAGCTCGTCCAATGCCCGCTGCTTTCGCGCGATGAGGCTCTCACGCCTTGAAGCGCGACCCGTAAGCTCATGATCGAACGCCATCACCTGCATCGTCAGGCGATTCTGTTCTTCCATCAGCGATTCTGAATTCTTTTTGGAAGCCGCGAGTTTCTCGCGGTAGAGCGCATCAAGTCCCGTCTTCTCCGTCTCAATAACCGATAATTCGTTGAAACGCACCTGTTCGGCATCGATTCGACTCTCGATGCCGTCTACGAGCTCAACAACCTCCGCATGAGACACGCGCGCATTGTCCTGTTCAACTCTCGCCGCTTCCAGATCGAGCTTTGTCAACTCCAAGTCATCGGCGCGCTTTGCCTGCTGGAGCTCAAGATTGGCGATCTGTCTCAGTATCAAGGCCGCATCGAGGCGCTTGAATCTCAAAGCTAAATCGAGATGAGAACGCGCGTCGTCAGCCTGTTTAGCAAGAGGAACGGCGCGGTCGTTCAATTCGGCGAGAAGGTCGTCGACGCGAACGAGATTCTGTTCACTGCGTCGGAGCTTTCGCAACGCTTCTTCTTTTCGAGTGCGGAATTGTACGATACCCGACGCTTCTTCAAAGACGGCGCGGCGGTCTTCCGAACGGCTGCTGAGAATTTCGTCGACTTTACCCTGACCGATGATCGAGTACCCGTCGAGTCCGATTCCCGTATCCATCAGCAATTCATTGACATCGCGCAGGCGACAGGGCGTCTTGTTAATCAGGTATTCGCTCTCACCCGATCGGTAGTAACGACGAGTGATGAGGACAGTCTCATAATCGATCGGGAGAAGACCGCTCGAATTGTCGAGCGTCAACGTCACTTCGGCGAAACTGACGGCACGTCTCTGCGCCGTACCGCTGAAGATCACGTCCTCCATACGGCTGCCGCGGAGAGATTTTGCGCTCTGCTCGCCGAGCGCCCATCGAATTGCGTCCGTAATATTCGACTTGCCGGCGCCGTTCGGCCCGACAATGGCCGTAATGCCTTCATGAAAAAGGAGCTCTGTCCGTTCAGGAAAAGACTTAAAACCTTGAATTTCAAGTGATTTCAGCATAAGGTATCAACCGTCGTTTCCAAGAAAACGTTGAAAGAAAGCGCGTGAGGCTTCCTGCTCGGCAGCCTTCTTCGATTGTCCGACGCCTTCCGAACGGAGTTCATCGTTGATCCATAGACCGACCTTAAATGTCTTGTCGTGAGCGGGCCCGATCTCTTCCGTCACGCGAAACGAAATGACTTTATCGCCTTCCGCCTGCGCCCATTCATAGAGCCGACTTTTATAATCGTAGACGAGACGTCCCTCACAAGCCAACTTGATAAAAGGCTTAAAGAGACGCAAAACGACGTCACGCACCGCCACATAGCCGCTTTCATAGAATATTGCACCAAGAACGGCCTCGACAGCGTCGGAGAGATTCGAGGGATTCTTATTTCCACCCGCTAGCTCCTCGCCGTGACCAAGCCGCAAAAAAGAACCCAAATCGAGCGATTCCGCCACGAGCGCGAGCGTCGGTTCGCACACGATGCCTGCGCGCAATTTCGTCATGTCACCTTCCGGAATATCTTGAAGAGCGCGGTAGAGATGCTCCGTCACGACGAGCTGCAGGACGGCATCGCCCAGAAACTCAAGCCGCTGGTTGTCGCGTGTCACGACATCCTGCTCATATGCAAACGAAGAGTGCGTCAGCGCGTCAACAAGAAGCTGCCCGTCAACAAACGAGTAACCAAGCCGACTCTCAAGTATCGTCAAGTCGAAAATCACAGATAAATAGCTGTCAAACGCGTCACGTTCAAGACGCTATAAAAAAGATTAAAGGTTCGCGCTGATGTATTCTACAGCGTCGCCGATCGTGCGGATGCGTTCCGCCTCCTCGTCAGGAATCGCAAGATCGAATTCCGCCTCCATGGACATCACGAGCTCAACAATATCGAGCGAATCGGCGTTGAGATCTTCAATAATGTTCGACTCCATCGTGACGGACTCCGCGTCGATACTCAACTGGTCAGCCAAGATCACGCGAACTCTTTTTAAAATCTCCTGTTGCGTCATAAATAATTCTCCTTCGAATATGGTGTACCGCTCGTCCAAATACCGCTAAACGTCAACGGATTCGACAAACAGATGCTTGTTTTTCATCCAGTAATCCAAACCCGACAAAATCGTCAATAAGATGGTCACAGCGATCAATATATCACATGCATATGTCCACGGCGCGCCGTACCCGAAGAAAGGCTGGTCGCGATCGATCCACTGGACAATAATCGGCTCGAACATCAGCGCGATGAGCGTGATAATCTGAAAGACAGTCTTTATTTTGCCGAACCAGCTCGCCGCGATCACGATACCGCTGTCAGCAGCGATCTGTCGAATACCGGTAACGATAAATTCACGTGCCATCAGGATGACGATGACGTACGTCGAGACTCTTCCCAAAGCAGTAAAGGCGACAAAGACCGACAAGACGAGCAGTTTGTCGGCAATAGGATCGAACAGCTTGCCGAAGTTCGACGTAAGACCCTGTTTGCGAGCATACATGCCGTCAAACATATCGGTTAGAGCCGCTACAATGAAAAGAATGAGCGCAATGATCCTTCCGGGCGCAGACAAGATGAAACCCGAAAATGCCGTATCTTTTCCGAACGGAAGAGGAAGCAGGAAAAATAAAATGAACGGAATCAATATGATTCGTGAAATCGTTAACTTATTCGCCAAGTTCATCGTTTGACACTCCTATAACTCAAACACCCGCAAAAATCAGAGCGTTTTCAAGGTTGGCGTGTCACCGTCGCCTTCCTTCTGGAAAATTATACCACGACTGACTATATTTTCGTGAGAAAGAGTAATAAGGTACAAAAGGACGTCGTTATAAGAAAGTTTTTTTGAATTCCCTGATAACATCCCGCGCAAGACCTGCGTGATAGCCGCGGCGCGTGAGCAATTTCATTAGTTCAATGTCCTCGACTTTTTTCTGCCCCGCAAAAGTCGCATCGCACAGCTCAAGCGCCGTCTCGCGGTCATCCGGCAGCGAGTTCGCCTCGCTCTCGGCGATTTCCCCCTCAATGCCGTTTTGAAGAAAAACGTAAACCATCGCGCGTCTGGAACGGAGGCGTCGCCCTCGATAGCGGCGAGCCACCCTCCGCGCGGCGCGGCGATCGTCGATATAATCGATCGATTTTAAGTATTCGATCACCTCTTCGGCAATGTCGTCACAGACTCCCTTTTTTCTTAAATTGTCGCGCACTTTGCCTGACGATTTAGAGTGATCGATTCCGATGTAGGCGACGGCTGTTTCCCTCGCCCGATTAAATTCCGGTGATTCAATCACAAGTCAAGTCCTAAAATGGCATCGACGTCGGCATCGATAAAATCGTCGGCGGAACTAGACTTATTGTCGGAACCATCGCTATCTTCCCCGTCCGACTCAAGGTAATAGGCGCGCACTTTCGCATTGATCTCTTCGTAGAGGTCCTCGTTCTCTTCTTCCTCCAGGAAAGCGCGGACGTTGTCACGCCCCTGCCCGAGTCTCGTCTCCCCGTATGAGAACCAGGATCCGCTCTTGTTGATAATACCTGCATCAACACCCATATCGAGCACGCAACCTTCCTGCGAAATACCCTTACCGTAGAGAATATCGAATTCGGCCTCGCGGAACGGCGGGGCGACTTTGTTCTTCACGACTTTGACGCGCGTCCTCGATCCGACAAGTTCGTTGCCCATTTCAATTCTGCCGATACGGCGCACATCGAGACGTACGCTGGCGTAGAACTTCAGCGCGCGACCTCCCGTCGTCGTTTCGGGGTTTCCGAACATGACGCCGATCTTCTCGCGCAACTGGTTGATAAAAATGACCATCGTGCGGCTCTTGTTGATGACTGCGGCGAGTTTGCGAAGCGCCTGCGACATCAGCCGCGCTTGGAGTCCGACGACGGCGTCGCCCATCTCCCCGTCAATCTCGGCGCGCGGGACGAGCGCCGCGACGGAATCGACCACAATGATATCGACAGCGCCCGAACGCGCGAGCGCCTCGGCGATCTCAAGCGCCTGCTCACCGTAATCGGGCTGTGAGACGATTAAATTATCGATATCGACGCCGAGGTTCTCAGCGTAAACGGGATCAAGTGAATGCTCCGCATCGATAAATGCCGCAATACCGCCGAGCTTCTGAACCTCGGCGATGCTGTGAAGCGCGACCGTCGTCTTGCCGGACGCCTCGGGACCGAATACTTCAATGACGCGTCCTCGCGGCAGTCCGCCGATGCCGAGCGCGACATCGAGCGAAAGCGCGCCTGTCGGAACCGCTTCGACCTCCATCCCCGTCGTATCTCCTAAAGTCAGAACGGCACCCTTGCCGAAATCCTTCTCAATGCGATCGAGCGCCGATTTCAGTGCCGCCTGCCGATCTTTATCGGCGATCGGCTTGACGTCCTGTTTTGATTTTCTTTTTTTCGACATGTATCTTCTCCTATCGATCCGTGTGTGCGGACGGCTACAGAACTTTTGTTCTTCTTACGTTTAATTTTACCGAAAAGCACCCGTTACGTCAATGAAAAAACCTCCGTAAAGGGCAGTTATCTGCAGCAATCGGTCAATCGTCATCGTCCGCTTTCGACGGGTTTCAATTTCAGGAATCGGCGTATCATCCCCTGCAGATCGAGCGCTTCGCGGAATCGAATCGCGAGCCCCGCCCAGTAATACGTCAGGAAAATGATGAACGCCTTAATGACATAGATGATGAGCTGCAAGATCTTATTCGTCGTGTTGAGAGGTATCGTATTGATCGCCAGCGCGACAATTACGGCGGGTACGGAGCACGCAATCAGGCGCAAGTAATACGGAAGCATTCTATATGGTCGCGCCTCCCTGATATGAACACGGTATAAAACCGTCAGTAAGATGACCGTCAAAAACGAATTGAGAACGTACGCGACGGGCAACCCATAAATCCCGAACCCGAAGACTTTCGTAAAGAGGTACGAGAAAAGCGGGTTCAGAGCGAGCGAAAACACGGAGGTGACGAGGGACAGACGCGTGACGTGACGCGCGTAAAACGCATGATTGACGACCTCATAAATCGTCACGAAGATGATCGCAGGCACATACATCCTGAGCAAAGACGCTTCAATCAGGAGATTCTCGGGAGGAATCGCCCCTTTCCATTGAAAGATAGCCTCCATCGTCTCTTCGGCGAGCACGGCGAAAAGGAGCGCGAAAGGAGTGACGTAATAGAGCGCCCTTCTGAGCGATGTCGAGTAGATGCGCCGCATGTCCTTGTAGTTTCGTTTGGCATAGGCGGACGTTAAAATCGGCGACATAACGCTCGAGACAGCGATCGCAAATATTCCGACAGGCAGCCTCCACGTCTGCTGAGCATGGCGCAACGATGTGACGGCACCCGTAAATTGATTTGCGAACCCCGTCTGGATAATCGCATTGAGCTGGAGAACGGTCCCTGACATGAGCGTCGGAATCGCAAGACGCACCAGTCGCCTGAAACCTTTGTCCTGCAGATCGATGATCGGCTCGTAATGGATGACTTTTCTCGACATGAAAAGCAGGTAGAGAAAATTGATGGCCGCCGAAATGGCGACGCCGAAAGCAACTTTTGCCGGCGCGTCATCCGACGTTCCGCCCCAGCGCAACATGAAAAAGATACAGACGAGATTGTAGAGCGTCGTCGTAAAGGCCGTTCTCTGCCATAACTTGTGTCCCGTTAAAACGCCGGAACAGATTCCCGCCAAGAAGAGAAAGAGCGCCTGAGGGAAGAGCGCGCACGTGACCATTACGGCGCGTCGTATAACTTCAGGATCCTTGTCAGGGTTGTAGAGATTGATGATCTGACCTGCGAAAATTTCGCCGATCAAGATAACGAAGAGGAACGCCAGCAAGAAGACATTGATGAATGTGCTTAAACTCTTCCAAAGACGCCGCTCATGCCCCCGCGTGAGAGCTGCCGAAACGGCCGGCGTCACGGCGGCGGCAAACGTCCCGCCGACGAGCAATTGGTAAGCCAGATCAGGAATCTGAAAGCCGATGTAATAGGCGTCCGTATTGATTCCGTAACCGAACGTCGGCGCGATCATGATCTCACGAATAAATCCCGTCATCCGCGACGCGGCGAGCGACAACACCAAGACAACCGTCGCCTTAGACGACGAAAGAACGCGCATACCGCGCGCTTTTGAAGCTTTCTTCAGAGGCGGGTAATCCTTCGAACGTTTTCTCATTCGTCTATCATACCCTTTCGAAGAAGGTTTAGCGCGGCGGCGACTGCCTGTTTAACAACTCGATCGCGACCGCCTCGAAAGAAGAAACGCTTCACACTGATACCGGAAGCCCGCGAGAGAGCGATATAGACTGTTCCGACGGGATCTTTGTCCGTCCCGCCCGAGGGTCCGGCAAACCCCGAAATGGCGACCGCATAATCGGAGCCTGTCCGCAGACGGCAATTTTTCGCCATTTCCCGAACGCACGCACCACTGACGGCGCCCTCGCTTTCAAGCAGATCGAGAGGCACTCCGAGAAGCGCATGTTTCATCTCATTGGTATAGACAACGAAACCGCCCAAAAGCGCCTCCGAAGCGCCGGGTATCGAGGCGAGAGAAGCGGCGACGGAACCGGCCGTACACGATTCCGCGAAAGCGCACGTCTCACCGCTGGCGATCAGCATATCGAGAACAACCTCGGAAAGACTCCTCGGACCTACTTCAAACACATACTCTCCGACACGCTCACAGATCGCCTCAACAACGGCGTCCGTCTCATCCTCGTCTTCTGGCTCCAAGCGCTGAGACACGCGAAAGATTACCTCGCCGGGATTTGCATAGGGAGCGATCGTCACCACGTCCTGATGCTCGATGAGATCGCGGATCATCTCTTCGCTTCTCGATTCACCTATCCCCGTCAGTCGGACATAGCGATGGATAAACTTCGCCCCGCTGTGCTTTTCCAAAACAGGTCTCACATATTTTAGGAACATCGGTTCCATTTCGCGAGGCGGGCCGGGCAGCATCAGGATGGCTTTCGTCAGCCCTTCGAAAGTAAAGAAATAGAGACAACCCGGCGCCGTCCCGACATCGTTATGAAAATAGAGACAACCCTCGGGAATCAGAGGGTAGCCGGGCGGCGTTCCTCGCCCACGCTTTGCAAGCCGCCTCTCAATATCGCGGTTGGAAACGAGCGGGACTCCTGCGATGCGAGCCGTCACGTCAGCCGTGATGTCGTCGTCTGTCGGACCCAATCCTCCCGTCGTGATGACGAGATCATTATCAGAAAGGGCGCGGCGCATCGCCTGCTCAAGGCGATCGAAGTTATCGCCAACGACGACGTGGCGGTACGTCGACAAACCGATCTCCGATAATTGTGCCGAAAGAAAGCGCGCGTTCGTGTCGACAATTTGACCGACGAGAAGTTCCGTACCGACAGAAATAATCTCAGCAGACCGAAAGATCAGGCGCTCCTCAGAAACCATGAGCATTATCTCCTGCACCGTCGACTTCGCGCATGATGTTTTCATATTGTTCGCGTGTAATCAAAATCTTACGCGGCTTGCTGCCCTCGTGAGGACCGACCCAGCCGAGCTCGCACAAGCGATCGATCAGTCGCGCCGCTCGCGGATAACCAACCGACAGTCTCCTCTGTAAAAGCGAGACGGCGGCATAGTCGGCTTCGATGACGGTCGTCAGGGCGTCGATCAGAAGTTCATCCTCACCGCCGAAATCTCCCTGCTCCTCATCGGGCGTCCCTGAGGGATTTTCCAACGCGGCTGCGACCCCCTCATCGTATTGCGGATCGTGATAGTCCTTGATGAAAGTGAGGACGGCTTCGACCTCGCTGTTCGAGACGAACGAACCCTGACCGCGGATCGCCTTGATCGACCCGATCGGGAAATAGAGCATGTCGCCTTTGCCGAGAAGCTTTTCGGCACCTCCGGAATCAATGATCGTCCTCGAGTCGACTTGCGATGCCACCGCGAACGCGATACGGGACGGTATATTCGCTTTGATGACGCCTGTGATCACGTCGACCGAAGGACGCTGTGTCGCGATGATGACGTGGATGCCGACGGCGCGCGCCTTCGCCATCAGTCGTGAAATCGCATCCTCCACCTGATGCTGCGTGACGGCCATCAAGTCGGCAAGCTCGTCGATCACGATTACAATACGCGGCAGAGTCGTTTCATCTTCCTCGGGATCCTTGATCTTGCGCATCGCCTCATTGTATGAATCGATATCGCGCACTTTACGATCGGCAAACAGCCTGTAGCGCTTCTCCATCTCGCGCACGGCGAAGTTGAGGACGCCGTACGCCTTTTCGGGATCTGTGACGACAGGATGCATCAAGTGCGGAATACCGTTATAGACGTTCAGTTCGACGATCTTCGGATCGATCATCAGGAAGCGGACATCCTCAGGCGACGAGCGGTAGAGTAAGCTGATCAGGATCGAGTTGATGCAGACCGACTTACCTGAACCGGTAGCGCCTGCGATCAGGATATGAGGCATTCTGGCAAGATCGCACAAGATGACGTCGCCGCCGACGTCACGCCCGAGAGCCGCGACGAGCGGGCCTTTCGCCTGCTTGAATTCATCGGATTCAATAATACTTCGTATGAGGACGGGGCTCGTATTGCGATTCGGTATCTCGATACCGATCGCCGCTTTTCCGGGAATGGGCGCCTCGATACGTACGCCCATCGCCGCGAGACTTAAAGCGATATCGTCAGCGAGATTGACGATGCGGCTGACCTTAATACCGGGACCGGGTGCGAGTTCAAATCGCGTAATTGTGGGACCCGACGTATAGTTGACGATACGCGCCTCCACACCGAAACTGTCGAGTGTCTCCTCGAGCTTGCGACCCAGCTCGCGAATTTCACGAATCTCCTGTGGCGACTTCTTCATACCGCGATCTTCTTTTAAGAGCTTTAGCGGCGGCGGCTTATATCCGTTCAGGATACTCATCTGCTGACGTGAACGCGAAGGCTTGCGCTTAATGCGCGTTTTATCTTCAGCACGATCTTTCCAGCGCTCGCGGTCGATGATCGACTCCTCCTGAATCGACTCCTCTTTACGCTTAATCGCAAAGTCGGCCGCGGGAGCCCTCATAGTGACGGGCGGACGGATACCGCTATCAGCCGGCTGGTCTTGATCTACATGTGTGTACGGTGCCGTGTGGTGGGGCGGCTCGAAAAGAAACGGCTTGCCCTGCAAGGGCTCGCGCTGTCTGCCCCCTCCATATTCGGATTGATAACCGGGCGGCGGTTTCGGGAATGACAATCCTTCAGTTGAAGGCGCAGCCTCCACATCATCTGAAGAGACGAGATTGAATGTCTCCCAGCCGACAGGACCGCGCTGTGATTCCGGTACATATGATTCTTGCCGGTAATCGTCATGCGGGAAATCGTCGTGACCGTACGTTTCATCCGTAACACCGTACTTCCAAACATCATGATCTGGCGGAAGCTCGGTAGATTTATCTCGCCTTCTAAAAAGTCCGGCAAAAAATCCCTCGGAGGTGGGAATTTGTTCGATAGGCTCACCTAGATCATCGAACTCAACGAACGGATCATCACCCGCCGCATCACCCCTTGAGGCAATCGCGCGCCCGGCAAGTTTGCCGGGAGAGAGGCCAAACGCGTAGATGAGAATCGACACGATGACGGCGAGCAGAATGATCACCGCGCCCGTCGTCCCGGCTATACGCTCAAGAGGATGCGCTATTAGCCCTCCGAGCAATCCGCCGCTCATCTTGTTGCCGTCGCGAATCAGTTCAGGGTGAAGACCGAACTCCCATAGCTTGCCGATCACGCGAAAACCGACAATACCGCTCTCGCCGAGCGGCTCGAGCATAGGCAAAAGCGTCTTATAAGGCAACGAAAACATCGAGACGAAAGCTGTCGCGATCACGTATAAAGAGGCGGAAGCTCCAATTTGACGCCTCGTCACAGAGAGCTCGCGCGCCTGAAAGAACATCAACGAAAAGAGAAGCATGAAAGCAGGCAACAGGAGCGAAAGCGTCCCGAAAAAGCCTCTTACTATCGTCAGGAGAAAGCGGCCTAGCCACCCAGTCCACGACGCGGGCGCGAGAAGAGCGAAAGCGAGCAGAAGCCCGAACGCGAGAAAGATGATCCCCAGCAAATCGCGATGCTGACGGTTCGTCAAATCTCTATCCGTTTTCATCTCATCTGTTGGCACGTTACACTCTCTTTTTATAAAACTATCGGTGTCGAAACTTCGTACGGAACCTTGTCAATACTAACGCGAAAAATACCCGATAAAATCAGCCGCCATGTAAATGCCCAGACACGTCTTGCCGTCAGTAATCAAGCCTTCGCGAACTTGACGGAGCGCGTCCGTCAGATGAATCTTCTCGACCGTAAGAAACTCGCCGTCATCCGGTGCGGCGAATACCCTCGACAGACCGCGCGCGAGATAGATACTGATCACCTCGTCCGTATAGCCGGGCGAAGGAGAAAAACGCGTAAGAAGGTCCCACTGCACCGCGATAAGGCTCGTCTCTTCGGCGAGCTCCCTTCTGGCGCAGTCGAGCGGATCTTCAGGAACATCGAGTTTGCCGGCGGGGATCTCACGCATCGTGCCGCCCGTACCCACGCGGTGTTGACGTACTAAGTAGAGACACTGATCGCTGTCGAGCGCGACGACACATGCCCCGCCCGGATGGCGCACTACCTCGCGTTTCGAGAGGCGTCCGTCGGGAAGCCGGACATCCTGAACCTCAACGGAAAAGACGCGACCGATAAAGCGCGGATCGACAGACAAGACCTCTTCCGTAAGCACAGGCTCGGGGCGCCGCTGTACAATCGGGAGATCCGACGACGGCACATAGGCTGTCACCGGCTCTTTCAGAGGCTCTACAGGCGGCTCCGACGCATAGCCTCGTAAAGCTTTCGGTTCGCGAATCCCGTCCGACGAATCGACTGCATCCGGCGTTTCTTCTTCACCGCTCACAAAGCGGATCATCGGGGCGCGATGCTTCGGCGCGCGCTTGTCTTCTTCTCTTTCGCGGTTTCTGTCAAGGTTCATAAAGTCGTCCTTTTTACATGGTCACTATTCAGAATTTCTTAGGATTTCATTAACCGCCATTTTATCACAGCGATTATTATATTCATTGTCGGCATGACCTTTTACCTTATGCCATGTGATCTCGTGGCGCTCGTGTTCTTTCCACAACGCCTTCCAGAGATCCTGATTTGCAACCGGTATTTTAGCGGCATTCTTCCAACCGTTTTTCTGCCAATTAATGATCCAATTTTCATTGAAAGCCGAGACGAGATACGCGCTGTCGCTATATAGATTGACACGACACGGCCTGTTCAACGCCTGCAACGCCTTCAGCGCCGCAATAAGCTCCATCCTGTTGTTCGTCGTCTCCTCCTCGAAACCCGAGATCTCTTTCTCGACACCTTGAGCCATCAAAATGGCCGCCCAGCCGCCGGGGCCCGGGTTGCCGGAACACGCTCCGTCAGTGTAGATCGTGACTTCCGTCAGAGGTTGTTTGCGTTTTCTCGGGTTAATCATATTAAGCATTATACACGTTCCGGAGAGCGTCTTATCCAAAGATCAGACAAACAGAAAACAGCCGCCAATGCGGGTAATTACATCGACGGCTGCGTTCCTGAATGGTCGGAGTGACAAGACTTGAACTTGCGACCTCTTGCACCCCAAGCAAGCACTCTAGCCACCTGAGCTACACCCCGATCACCTAATCGATGATAGCCTCAACAACGAAAACTGTCAAGAAGACACAAATATTGAAAGTGAAAGCTGCGTCGGGAAACATCCCGACGCAGCCCTTGCACAATCTAATGCAGCTCAGCAAAGAGCCATTATTTAGATTTCTCTCGCGATCTCGTTACCTGCCCACAAGGCCGACATCACTTTGCCGGGTTGTGCGGCGTCGCCGATGACTTTGTACGGAATACCGAGTTCCTTTACAAGATCTTCCAGCGGGTTATACGCTTTTACGCCTGTCGCCATGACTGCGCAGGTGAAATCAAGCTTCTCTTCTTTACCGTCTTTCTCCACCAGGATATAGTCGTCAGCGATTTCAATACATTTAGTATTGGTAAGTACCTCAACATTGTAATCCTGAATGATCTTGTCAAAATACGGTCTAACATAGAATTCCATGTCTTTTGCAATCTGACCTTCCATTTCAATCATCGTGACCTGTCTGCCTTCTTTGGCGAGAATTTCCATGACTTCCATTGCCGTCAGACCGCCTCCAATGATCGCAACTTTATCACAGGCGACGAAATCTTCCGTCTCCAAAAACTCCCAAGCGTTAACCGTGTTCTTAGCACCCTTAATAGGCGCGTAAGCAAATTCTCCGCCCGTCGCAAGAATGATGAAATCAGGATTCAGATTCTTGATTCGAGCCTCGTTCGCTTCAGTAAAGAGGCGCACGTCGACGCCCGCTTTCGCGGCTCTGATACCCATCTGACTCATTGAATCGGCCAGCATACGCTTGCGCGGCGCGACGGCGGCTAGGAGATACTGACCTCCAACCTTGCCTGTCTTCTCCATCAGGGTAACGTCGTGTCCTCTCGTTGCCGCGACTCTGGCAGCTTCCAGTCCGGCAGGCCCCGCACCGACAACGAGAACCTTTTTCTTCTCTTCCGCTTCCTTAATGACAACACTCTCCTCATAACCGCAAGCAGGGTTAAAGACACAGCTTGCACCGAAGGATGTCAGGAAAAGTCTTTCAACACAGCCTTGGTTACAGGAGACGCAGTGTACGATGTCGTCTACTCTGTCATTCATGACCTTATTCATGAATTCAGGATCAGTCATCTGTACTCGTCCGAAAGAAATGAAGTCCGCCATACCTTCTTCCAAGACTTCCTCGGCCATATCGGGCGTATTGATACGTCCGGCAACAATGACCGGCAAACCGACTTCTCGACGGAATCTGCCGGCATTTTCCACATTGACTTTATGCGGGAAGAAATACGGAGGGACGGTGTAAGAAATCGTCTCATAGGAACCTTGAGAAATGTCCAAAGCGTCGACTCCGGCCTTTTTATAAAACTTGGCGGCTTCGATGCTCTCTTCGATTTTCAAGCTGCCCTCACAGGGCGAATGCTCATCGGCAGAAAGGCGGATCATGACAGGGAAGTCGTCTCCGCACTTCTTCTTGATGTCCTTGATGATTTCACTTCCGAAGCGCGTTCTATTCTCCAAGCTTCCGCCGAACTCATCCGTACGCAAGTTCGTATGACGGTTCACAAATGAGTCAATTAAATAGCCATGCGCACCGTGAAGCTCAACACAGTCAAAACCCGCCTTTTTTGCTCTTAAGGCAGCATCGCCATAAGCATGGATGACTTCCCATACTTCATCGATGGTCATCGCATGAGCCTCTTCTCCGATAAAGCCGCACGTCGTCGCGCTAGGAGCCCACGGTTTACCGTTAAAGGGTTTCCCCGATGTTTGTCTTCCACCATGCCAAAGCTGCAGACATGCCTTGCCGCCGTTATCGTGGATCGCCTTTGCCAATTTTGCAAAGGCAGGAATGGCATCGTCGCTGTAAATATTGGGATTCAACCCTGTTTGCGACGTGTAGTGAACAGGACAAATTTCAACAATGTTGAGGCCACAGCCGCCCTTTGCCCTCGCTGCGTGATAATGGATCAGTCGATCATTAACAACTCCTTCGTTACAGTAGTTTGTCCCCATTGGAGGGAATACGGAACGATTCTTCAGCTCCAAACTCCCAATTTTCCCCGGTGACAGCAATTTTACGTACGTTTGATTCATAATTGACTCCTTTCTAGAATGCAAAAAAACACAATGCTACCGTCTTATATTTTAATACATGACGCATAAAAAATTCAACGGCAGAGAAAAAAATCTGCGCATATCATCAACGCGCGATCTTTTTACTTTCCAACGAAAGATGCGATGAAAACCCTTGGCTTAGGGCTTGAAATATGGAACCTTACCTTTTGCGCTCAACGTCCGTCAGAATAATGCCAAGCACATTAACACTCGCCACGTTCAAAGCCGATAAAGCCGACCCTAGTTTCGGAAGGGTTGACTGTCCTGCCTTTGCAATCACGGCGACACCATCCAGCAACGGCGAGAGAAGGCTGATATCTTGATATCCAAGAACGGGTGGCGTATCAAAAAGGATCACGTCAAACTGAGAAGATAAGTGCCGGATAAGCGATTTTAGACGTTTGCTAACCAGTATTGAAAGAGGATTACTTACAGTTGTACCTGATGGAATCACATAGAGTTTCTCGATAGACGTTCTCGAAATCGCATTTTCAAAGGAGACCCTGTTCGAAAGCAAGTCAGTCAAACCGGGCGCTTTGCCTATTTGAAAATGTTGATGTAAGCCGGAAAAGCGAAAATCACCGTCAATAATCAGGACACGATATTCGAAAATAGACGCAAAAGCAAAACCGAGCATCACCACACTCTCAGTCTTGCCCTCATTATGTTCCGCGCTGGTGATACCAATCACAGATGCGCCCTCATCTTTTTCGATGAGATTGTTCAGCTGAAAGGCCGCAGTCGCATAACGATCGGGCGTAACAATTTCTCGAGGTCTTTGGCGTGTATCTTTAGCGGGTCTGCGATCAGGCTGTCTGCCGGATCTTTTGTTCTTCCTAGTCATAAAGTCCATCTCTTTTCAAATCACCATGAGCATGACATCGTCAATCTTTATAAATGACGCCAATCACCGGAACGTCCAATGCTTGCTGAATATCACCAATCTTGCGAATCGTCCCTTTTTTGCTCTCAATCCAAACGACATACATAACAACTAGCATCAAAGCGAGAAAAGCACCGAATAAACTACTCGTAATGATAGTTTTTATCGTAACTCTAGCCCTCGTTAATTGCGGTTGAGAGATTACTCTGAGATGGAAATTTTCACTGATATATCCCGTGGGCACGATCACTGTCGGTGCGAGATCGGCAATCGCGCTAGCGACATTGAGTGAGTTCTTGGCACTCCTCGATGAGACACTCACAATAAGATTTCCCGTATTCTCCACCTGCGTCACTTGGATCATACTTTGAACTGAACCGGCAGAAAGATTATCTACATTGGCCGCCACCTTTTCAGCAAAATCGATTGACTTCAAATGCGTCATATAGATGCCGGCAACCCTATAGGCATTATTGATGGTACTAATTTCACCCGATAAAGTACGGTCAGCATTGGCGATGACGACATCAAAACGTAATTTTGACGTCTGAGTCGGTTTTTTGATGAAAATGGAATACACAAAACCTAATAAAGCGCCTATAACACAAACAATAACGACAAGCTTCAGGCGCTTTTTTATCCAATAATAGATATCTATCAAGCTATATTCATAAGTCACAATACAATCCTCAAACATGATTTTGGGTCACGTAGACTGATGTTCGCAACTTGAAAATGGAGTAATAAAAAGCCATTGGGGCTCCTATAGAATGTTAATAACCAAAAAGACATTAAGGAGGCACAACCAATGGCTCAAGGCAAAGATAGCAC
>DUVH01000023.1 GCA_012841145.1 Clostridiaceae bacterium
GAGACGGCTGGATAGAAGGGCGGCGCAAACCCGACGACAATGCGCGGTCTGCGATCAGGCAAAAGGAGCTCCAGCTGTCTGATTAAGTGGAGTGTCTGCTCGCGCGTATCAACTTCATCCAGAACAGATGCGAGATATCGGTCAATCAGGTGATCGGTTCCCTCCCCTAATCGTGCAGCAACTCTGTCGATCAGTTCAGCCAGCGAGAGAATTTCAAAATCGGGATGAATCGTCTCGGTCGGGATACCTGCCTGTTTGTTGTATTCGCGTTGGTATTGGTAGTACCTGACTAAAGAATTTTCCGCAGCGATATTCGCGGCATCAAGCATTTTCTCCATGACATCAACGGGCGTCTGCTCGAACAGAGGTACGCTGATCAAGGTCCAGGCTTCATGATTCGTCTTAACGGAATAAACTTCCTTGAGGTCTTCAACTTTAAGCGTGATAGGCGGAACGGATATTTCATCGCCAGCGTAATCACTGTACTTTGGATTAAGGTTGATTTCGTTGATGAGCTCGGCTAAAACGAGATTGGCATCAAGTCCGGCAAAGGGGTCGCCGGCGTGCGTTTCGAGCGTGCGAATGTAGAAAACGGGCATGATCTTCCCAACCGAACCGCGGAAGAGATAATAGGCTTCGTCACCGGGATACTGCGCCGTATGGTAATCGGTATTGATCACGCCACAAATTTTAAGCCCCTTGGTGTCGCGCCATTGCTTCAGAACGTCGATGGCGGAAATCATACCGGCCGAATTCCCCTCCTCGTCACAGACAAAAAGGGCGATCACATGGCCTTTGAAACTCTCAGGATTCTCCGCTAGCTGCTTCAGCAACAGAAGCTCGCTGGCGACGCCGGCCTTCATGTCGAGCGTACCGCGTCCCCAAAGGTATTTTCCGCTTTCCAAGTCGGATTGTGCCTGCGGATAGAGGTGACGTTGGCCTGATTTCAAAGCGCTTTCGAGCAGATCCGGTGTCGTGGCAAGATCGGCCAAGGGGCCATAATCGTCGACTTCGACCGTGTCGGTATGTCCGATCATAACGACGGCATCGCTCGACTCGCGCCCGGAGACGCAGACGAGGAGTGACGAACGCCCCAAAAGATCTCCCGCAGAAGGAATGCGCACAACCTGTTCCGGTCGAGCACGGAAATAATCCCAGTTGCGCACGTACTCTTCTATGAAATCAATGATGTCGTGTTCACCTGCTGAACTGACGACGCTTCTTACTTTTACGAGTTGGATCAACAGTTCTTCCAGTTCTGCAATCCTTATGGAAAACCGGTTGTCGACCATTTCCTGTTTGCTCATATACCCCTCACCAACAAGCATATTGTATTCGCTCAGTATCAAATTTCAAATCGTCAGCCGTACGGCATATACTTCTCACCTGAATACTTACAGTGTCAATCCGTGTTTAGCTGTGAACCGTACGCCTCGTTTACATTTGACCGGCGGTCAAAGACCTGATACTTCGCGATCTGAGTATACCATCCTTAGGCCATGACATTCTCAATCATGCGATTCTCCTCTTCCGGCGGATGAACGCCGAACGTCTTGATAGTCGACATGCAAACATGCGAATCTCCTCTTCCGCGTGTACAATAACGAGGAGAGAGAGATTTTCCCCTTCAAAACTACAATACGAGGTGAATCATCATGCCGTTTATCATAATCCGTCAAGACATAACAAAAATGAAAGTCGATGCCATCGTCAACGCTGCCAACACTGAGCTGAAAATGGGCGGCGGCGTTTGCGGAGCTATTTTCAGAGCGGCCGGAGCGGCAAAACTTCAGGCTGCCTGCGATAAACTTGCTCCGATTAAGACGGGCGAGGCGGTTATTACGCCGGGTTTCGACCTTCCCGCCAAGTTTGTCATTCATACGGCAGGTCCCGTCTACA
>DUVH01000024.1 GCA_012841145.1 Clostridiaceae bacterium
ACTTGGTAGACAATAGCAAGCATCTTTGAAAAGATATCGGTTCCTGAAAAAACTTGTTCGTAAGGGCGGGGGATCATCGTCTGAAAGAACGGGAAGGTCAAATCGGCCATCAGCTGGCCGACGCCCATCGTGATCAGGTAACGTCGCATCAAATGACGATCGTAGAAGAAGTATATAGCGGCGAGCACGATAATCAGCGGCGCCCATGTCATATAGACGACAATCGTCCACGGCCATAGAGGAATCACCTCATCGAAAGGAATCGAAAGATTACGCACCGTACCGAAAGGACGATTCACAAGCTGCATCACCCACATAGATGCGAAGAAGACGGCAATCAGCAAGGCATCTCGCCAGAAATAGCGCACATAGCGAAGGTAAGACCCCTTGTCTTTTAAAGAGGGGGTCGAGGGTTTTTCCTTTATCTTTTTATCCTGCATAACACTTTCCAAACTGTATACCTTAGGCGGCGTTTACGTGCTTTCCAGCACCCAATCTGTTCAAAAATCTCCCGAAACTGTACAGGAGCAAGATCAAAAGTTCATATCCGATCAACATGATCAGATAATAGAGAAACGGCGGAAATGATAGGACGAAATCTTGCAGAGATCCCGGAGGAAACAACATGTATCCATAGTTAAATTTATGGTCGGCGTTTGCGATAAAAGTCCCATTAAAAAAGGCGTTGAACAAAATCAGAAAAATGTTGTACACGAATGTGACGATTAGGGCAAGCTTTAAGCCCTTCTTCTCAAATTGATAATTCAACACAAAAACGACATAGCAGATGGCCCATCCGAGAAGAATGTGTACGATGAAAAACTGAAAATTCGTGTAATGCGGAAAGTCAAACCGATAGAGATCCATGAATACCATTGAAAAGATTGTCCCGAGCGCCGCCCAATAAATCCATATCGGACGCAAGACTTTGACTTCGAAAACGAGATCGAGAATGAGAAGCGGCACGGAGATACGACAGTGGAAAAGGGGAAGGCTCTGTTCAATATTGAAATAGCCGGAGAAAAATTGCCAGCTATAGAGCACAATTTGATCGACCAGAAGAATCACACCCATCGCTTTCGCGATACGTTCAGGTTTTTTAAGCCTCGACAGGCAATGACGGAACACAAAAATCAATACCATAACGCCGAACCATAACACGTACAATCCGATCTTTAACGGCAACGGAACGATGACAGGATGTTCCCTCTCAACACCGCTGAAAAAACTCAAAAGAAAATCCATGTATTCTCCTCATCGAAAGTGATTGAAATCTCGGCAAGCAAGGACACCCGCCACTTCTATTTCGATTCCGTGCTTTATGCGCACACGCAGTAATTATACGCAAAAAGCAACAACATGCACACCCCTGATCACCTTGTTTTTTTCGGCACAAAAAATCCCGACTTCTAACCGATCGGGGACGGCAGAGGCCGGGAACGCACACCGTTGAGATGTATTTATTCTCTACGGGCGCTTATCACCTTGGAAGCGACCTTGTGTTTCGCGACCCCCATCACCAGTATCGCTTCCTGAACGGTTCTGCTCGCGACGCTCTTCCCTCGTCTCGTAGTTAGGGCAAGTTCCGTCACAGTCCTCACGGCGAACGCGACTCTCCGCCTTGGCACGGTTCTGCTCTCGACGCTCTTCCCTCGTCTCGTAGTTGGGGCAAGTTCCGTCACAGTCCTCACGACCGCTCCTGTCGCGAACGCGACTCTCTGCCTTGGCTCGGTTCTGCTCTCGACGCTCTTCCCTCGTTTCGTAGTTGGGGCAAGTTCCGTCACATTCCTCGCGACCGCTCCTGTCGCGGACGCGACTCTCCGCCTTGGCTCGGTTCTGCTCTCGGCGCTCTTCCCTCGTTTCATACCTGGTGGAGTTCCCGAAACCGCTTCCGTCGCGTGCACGCGTTCTTACGCCGCTCTCACTGGCGTTGCCTTTCTCTGCCGGTTCACTATCGCCAGCGCGATTTCGGTTTTGAACTCCCGTTTCGTTAACAGGAGCAGCCGAGCCATCTTTGGGGTTTGCAGAATCCGCGACGTCGCCTTTGGTGTACGCAGCGCGCGCATTCTGTTCAGCAGATTTTCCTGTACGCGCGGCGGCACTGACACTCACCGCACTGAAGCTGCCCCAAATGACGCCTGCGACAACAAGCATCGCCAAACTGATAAGCAGCATAGATTTCATTCGTTTTGATTTCATGTATATTACCTCCTTACGGTGAACAAAAATCTAATATGATCGTTCGTCAATCACATTAAACACAGGGTGTTTGTTTGTTCAGGGGCAGTTATGTGTTTTTTGTGTGTTTTTTGAACAATTTCCCCGAAATTCGACATGCAGAATAATTCGATCGCAGCCGATGGAAAAGGAAGGCGCGTTAAAGGACGCCGTTTGTGTCGTTTAGGTATGCCCTACATCGTCGGATGCCGATCGTCTGTCAGAAAAGTGAGCGTAAAGGTCGACCCCTCGCCCTCACGGGAAGCCACATCAATTCGGACATTGTGACGATCCGCGATACTCTTTGCGATGGACAGACCTAGGCCGGTACTGTCGGTTCCCGCCTTACCGGTCGTATAAAAACGATCAAAGAGATGGCGAATCGTCTCTTCATTCATGCCGACTCCCTCATCTCGGATATTAATTGCAACGGCAGGACTTTGGGAGATGTTTTCAGCATCAAGAACGCGGTAATCAACAAATACGCGAGAACCCGACGGTGAAAACTTAATAGCATTATTGAGGATATTGACAAGCATCTGCCTCAGGCGACCATAATCGCCGTAAAAATCATCAGTACCGCCATACGCTGTGTACTCTATTTCAACCCCTTTTTGTTTTGCAATCTGACGTGTCTGTCGGACGGCATCTTCGGCAATATCTTGGAGGTTAACCGTTTCCATATCGAGCGTAAACTCGGGGTTGTCCAATCTCGTCAGTTCCAGAAGATCGCTGACGAGCCGATCCAGTGACGCCGCCGAAGCGCTCATGGTCGCATAGTACTCTGTGACATCGCTTTCTTTGACGACACCGTCGCGCAGCGCCTCCAATGAACCGCGAATGACCGTTACCGGCGTGCGAAGCTCATGCGATATCTCTGACAGGAACTTGCGCCTCGACGTGTCGATCTGGCGGCGCTCATCTTCAGCTTCCTGAAGCCGTTCCGCAAGCATATCAATTTCAACCCCCAGCTGACCGATTTCGCCATCCATAGAGAGATTCGTTCTGGCACGGTAATCGCCGTCTGCCAATTTCGAGGTCGTCAGTTTCAATTTTTTTAACGGGTCAATAAAGCGACGCGATAAGACGATTGCGAGAATCACGACGATGACGAGCGCAATAACGAGCGATAGAAGCAAAGCTTGCCACGCCGCCGTTAAGCCGCTCGTCGCCTCCGCAACAGACGTATGCAGGAATAATGCCCAAGTTACAGCACCTGATTCGTCATGAACGGGAAGGCCCACCGTCATGGACGGCGTTCCGAACAACGTACCGAAATCTTCTGAGTAGACCGATTCGCCGGTAAGCACGCGATCGAGCAGAGGATCGAGGCTCTCGGGCAGTTCAGTAACAGAGACGGTTTTGTTGGCAGCCGTCAAAACAGTTCCCGTTTTTTTGTCGATCAGCCACAGCTCACTCGGCTCAAGCTGACTCAACCATGTCAGAAAACGACTTGTTTTCACGCGGTATCCGCGCACCCCTCCACGCTTCTCCTGTGCACCTTTACCTTGACCCTGCTGCAACGTGTTATCTCCGGCTTCTTGCAAAGGTACTGCGCCTCCATGAGAAGACGCACCGCCTCCCGGAGAAAGTTCTCCGGGTTTCTCCTGCGCTCCTTTACCTTGACCATGCTGCGGCGAAGGCACTCCGGCTTCTTGAGAAAGCGCCATGCCCCTGCCGGAACCGTTTGGATTTCTTCCAATTGAGAATATTAGATTCGACTCCCCTGCGATCTTCGTATCGCCCTCGCTAGGAATGACTCCGACGTCCGGATCGTCAGTCGTGTCGGCATCGTAGGGTATAGCTTCCATGCCCGGATCGTCAATCGTACCGACCTTGTCAGGTATGCATTCAATATCGGAATCGTCGAACGTCCAATTCGTTAAAAGGTGTGCAATCCGCTCGGCGCGGTCGAAGAGATTCTGTCGCGCTGCCGCCATTACGGATCTTCGGAAAATCAAGACATAAATCGCCGCCGTCAACAACGCGAAGATGAGAAGCACCGCAATAAAGTATGCTATCAGTTGACGAGTGATGGAACGTTTCATGGTGATTCCTCAAACACGACGAATTGATAGCCGCGACCGCGCACCGTGTTGATGTCCCACGTCGGATGCGGATAGATCAGTTTGGAACGCAAGCGTTTGATATGTGAGTCGACCGTTCGCGCATCTCCGACGTAATCGTATCCCCAGAGAAGATCGAGGAGTTGATCACGCGTGAAGACACGCTCGGGATTCGATGCGAGCAGGTGAAGAAGATCAACTTCCGTTCTCGTCAAAACGATCCGGTTGCCGTCGATGACGGCAATGTTCTCAAGGGGGATTATTTCGAGATTCTCAATTGTCAACCGATTATCGCTCTCTTCTTCCACCTTATTGACACGGCGCTGCACAGCACGGATGCGGGCCATCACCTCGCTCGGAGAAAACGGCTTAACAATGTAATCATCGGCTCCATAGTCGAGCCCCATAATCCGCTCAAAATCGTCACCGCGTGCCGTGATCATGATGATGGGGACGGACGATGTGCGGCGTATCGTTCGACAGACTTCAAAACCGTCCTTCTTCGGCATCATAACGTCAAGCAGAACTTGATCGACCTGATGCTCCTGAAACAATCGAAGAGCTTCCTCGCCATCATGTGCGATCAGGACGCGATACCCCTCGTTCTTTGCGTAGTCGGCGAGAATCCTAGTAATATCGACATGGTCATCGGCAATAAGTATGGTTGGCATATTGTACCTCGTGTCCTCCAATAGCTGCGGAAGCATTCTGTTGATTATCTTACGAATAAATCAAAACCGCCGTGCCTGACGATACCCTGCAAAAACTGTTGAGTGTTGAGGCAGATTCTACTCGGGCAGCCACACGACGAGGAAAGCGTTGACGACGACATCGCGTTTCAAGGGACGAACGGTCGTCGTATCGATATCGTTGACAGCCGTCTCGTAGCGCTCACCTGCCGCTTCGAGTTCTTTTTTCATCTCGTCTTCAAGCATGGCGAGCTGTTGTTCGACACGCCCGTATGACTCTTCGGCCCGTCCGACTTGGCCTTCGGCCTTTTGTGCGCGCGAGGCGCTCTTTGCCGCCGTCGTCGAACGGTAAATCGTCGACTGGTTGATGAGCGATCTGCCGAGGAGCGAGCCGAGGACAGCGGAACCGAAAGAGATAGCCGTCTGTCGTTTTGCGTCTTTCGCCTGATCTTTGACGCGCTCTACGCGCTCTTCCGCCTTGGCAAGTCTCTCTTCCAAGGTTAGACGCTTTTTCTCGTACTTGTCCTCGATGTCGTCGAGCTCCTTATCGCGAACTTCGCGCGCCGCCAATTGCACGCGAGCGACAAAATCGCGTTCACTCTCGTCAGGTTGCGCGATGAGTCCAAGTTTGCGATGGTGTTGCAATGTCAATTCCGAATCGCGCCACACCGTATCGACGAGCGCACGCTGCCATGCCGTAAAACTCGTCTTATTTTTAGCTTCGGGAGGAAGCGTCGCATAACGAGCGCCGGCAGGCGGATCCGACACGAGATCGTCAAGTTCAATATCTAGCGCGAGCGCGTTCTGCCAATCGACAGGAACGAGCGAACCGCCCAAGGGAGTGAATCGCGACACTTTCTCCTCATGTGATATGCCTTTTTTGTCATCTCGGTAGTAGACCGTGAGGAACCCCGCAAGCGCAGGAGTATAAAGCTGACCCGGTGAGCCGGGCAGATAACTCGTCACGATGCCCGTAGGCACTTGAGGCGCAACCTTGACTGCGCCTTCCTCAAGTCCCGCGAGTAAACCTTCATCAGTCTCGGCGGCAATTTCTTGAGGAGTCTGCGCCGCATCAGCCGACGGAATGACAGGAGCGGAAATCTCTTGCGTCGCGGTGCTGACATGAAGCGTCGCGGACGGAGATTCCAACCTAACTTCTGAAGCCTGCTCGTCCTTCTGCTCTGCCGTTAGCCTTTTAATCTGATCCCTTGTCAGGGGTCCCGCCAGATACGACATGCAAAATCGCGTCTTGAACAATGTGGGCGCTCCGCCCTTTACAGGACGCATCACGAACTGGCGCTGCTGCAATCCCGCGATTAAATTTCCGAGCTCCGCTCTCGTCGCGCCTTCAATCGACTCGTCGGCGATCCCTTCAAGAAGCCTCTTGCGATCGCGTTCTGTTGTCAGTCTTCCCACGAACCACGTGCCGATGTTCGACAATCCTTTGTAATCGATGTCGCCGGGATTTTGCGTCGACAGGACAATGCCGAGGCCGTACGCGCGAGCCGTTTTCAACAATGTCAGGAGAGGTTTCTTCGACGGCGGCTCGGCGACCGGCGGGAAATACCCGAACACCTCATCCATGTAAAAGAGCGCGCGGAGCGACTGCGTCCCCTGCTGTGAACGCATCCAGGTGACGACGCGATTGAGGAGCAATGTCACGAAGAACATCCTCTCGGCATCTGCCAGGTGCGACAGCGTAAGAATCGAGATTCTCGGTTTTCCCTGCGGCGTGTAGAGAAGCGATTGGATATCGAACGGTTCGCCCTCCATAAAAGCGGCAAATACAGGTGATGCGAGCAAATTGTTGAAGCGCAGCGCCAAGGCAAAGCGATCTTTCTCCGGTATGTAAGTTTCAATATCCATGACGCCAATGGTCGTTATGGGCGGCTTGTTGAGCCAATTAATCAGCGAGGCGAGCGAGAAACCTTGCCCTTCCAGCCACGCCTTGCGAATGAGAAGGGATAAAAGGACGTGCTCACGGCTCGAGACGGGATCGGTCGTGATACCGACTAAGTGGAGAAGGCTCGTCGTCGTTGTGGAGACGACTTCCTGAAATAATTCAGGGTCGTCGATAACGGCGGGCGACGGTTGCTGGAAAAGACCTTCCAATGAAAGCGGCCGGCCGAACTGTCCTCCGGGCGTAAACAGAGCGAAGTCGGCATTTTGTTTCATCGCGCGGATACGTTCGCCGTCCTGATCGGAATCTGCAAGACCTTGGCGCCAGATCGACGCCTTTTTCTCGGCGAGTTCCGCAACGCTCACCCCCTCCGCTTCGGCCTCATCGGGATGGATCCAGGGCTCGAAATCGGATGCGAGCAAGTCGGGGAAAGTGAGCAATAAGTTGCCCATATCGCCCTTCGGATCGACGACGATCGCAGGAATCCCGTCCATCGCGGCTTCTTCAAGGAGACAGATTCCGAGCCCCGTCTTGCCGCTGCCGGTCATTCCGACGCACATCGCATGTGTGACGAGGTCGCGCGAATTTAACAACATGTAGTTGTCCTGCTGACCTGTACCGACTTCTCCGCTCTCGGTTCCCAGATAAAAGACACCGAGTTTCTCGTAATGAGCCATATACCCCTCCCGATTCCGTTCATGCGCGATGAAACGAGAGGGACTCCTCACGCATACAGGCAAGGTAATCCCTCTTATTTTGTCTTACATTATATTACTGTTCGCTTTAAGTTGCTTTAACTTCTGTTCAGCCTTGCAATCAAATCGGTCCGATCGAGCTCTTCGAGATCGGGACGGCAGCGGATCGGTTCCCCGGCCGCGCGGAGCGCGTTGACGACGTCTTTCAGTCCGCTTCCCGTGACGAGGCACGTCACCGATTCGCCGGGTTTGATGATTCCCTGCTCGAGTGCGCGCTTGACGCCGGCGAACGACGTTACGCCGGCAGGTTCCCCGAACACGCCTTCAACAGATCCCATGACGCGCATCGCGTCGAGAATATCCTCATCGGGAACAGCAATCCATGCGCCGTTCGTGGCGGACACGGCGCGCAACGCTTTGATGGGATTTCTGGGAACACCGACTGAGATGGAGTCGGCAAGTGTGTTTTCCGGCGTCGGTTTAAGCGGTACGCCGTCACGTGCTGCATCGACAAAGGGACTGCAACCTGTCGACTGGACGCCGAGAATCTTCGGAATATGGTCGATCATGCCGAGCGCATGCAAATCGCGGAAACCGAGATAGACTCCGCCGATCGTGCACCCGTCACCGACGGAAACGGCGACCCAATCGGTCGGCTCGAAGTTCAGCTGCTCAGCGACTTCAAACGAAACAGTTTTCTTGCCTTCAGCCATGACGGGATTGATTCCGGCATTTCTGTTGTACCATCCGTATTTGTCGATCGCCGCTTTCGACAGATTGAATGTCTCGCGGTAATCGCCGATAACAGAGACAACTTGGGCGCCGAAGACGAGCATCTGAGCCAATTTGCCCTGCGGGGCGCGCTCGGGAACGAAGATCACCGTCTTCAAGCCTTCGCGCGCTGCGTTGCCGGCGCAGGAGGAGGCAGCGTTACCTGTCGATGAACAGGAAATCGTATCATATCCGAGTTCGAGCGCCTTGGCGACGGCAACGGCGCTCGCGCGATCTTTCAAGGATGCTGTCGGGTTAAGCCCGTCATCTTTGACGTAAAGGGCTTTCAGACCTAGCTCATCGCCGAGTCTCAACGACCGGTACAGAGGCGTCCAGCCGACGCGCAGTGACGATGAATAATCTCTCTCCCCCAGAGGCAGGAAAGCTTTATAGCGCCACATGCTGTTCGTGTGATCCTTTTGGAGGCTCTCGCGGCTTACATTTTGTGAAATAACATCGTAGTCGTAATCAATATCGAGAATCGCCGTATCACCGCAATCAGGACAAGTCAGCAGCTCTTCTTCGTAGGGATAATGTCGATGACAGACGGTGCATGTGTATCCGATAAGGTGAGGAATATTCGCTTTTTTCTTTTTTGGGATTGTGGACATCAGGTAATCTCCTTCGTAGCGTAACACGCCTTTATTTGTGTACAGCTTACCATAAGATGGATAAATCATCGGTTCTCTTTAACAATGGTTTACTTGTTCACTGTCAGTGATTTATGGTATCATTCATAATACAGTAAGCCTAATTGGAGGGAAAACTATGCAACATTTCAAAAAATTGTTAGCCATTCTGCTTTGCGCGCTCTTTATTTTTACAGTCGTAGCGTGTGATAGCGGAAAAGATCCTGTAAAGACTGATCCGTCGAAACCTGCAGAGTCAGGCGATCCGGTCGATACAGACAAGCCGGATGATCCGGTCAAACCCGATGATCCCGACAAGCTCTCGCTTGAAAATATCAAGATCGGTTTCGTCCACATCACCGACCCGAGCGATATGGGTTATACATATAACCATGATCTCGGAACACAGAAGATGCAGAAAGAGCTCGGACTGAAAGATGACCAGATCATCAACAAGTTCAACACCTCGGAAGACGAGACATGTGAAAACGCTCTCCGCGAACTCGCCGAGCAAGGATGCCACATCATTTTTGCGACGAGCTTCGGATTTGAAGACTACGTAATCAAAGTCGCCAAAGATTATCCCGACATTGAGTTCTGTCACGCTACAGGCTACAAAGCCGCATCAGCCGGACTGGACAACGTTCACAACTATTTCGGCAAGATCTATCAGGCACGTTACCTCTCAGGTATCGCCGCAGGCTTGAAAACCGAAAAGAACAAGCTCGGCTACGTCGGCGCGTTCCCCTTCCCGGAAGTTATTTCAGGGTTCACAGCGTTCTATCTGGGCGCCAAGAGCGTCAACCCCGATGTCAAGATGACCGTTAAGTACACACACAGCTGGAATAACCCGACGCTTGAAGCTCAACTGGCACAAGCGCTCATCGACGAAGGCTGTGACGTCCTTGGACAGCACTGCGACTCGACGGCACCCGCGACAGCGGCTGAGGCCGCCGGCGTCTTCCACGTCGGATACAACTCCGACATGCGTGACGCGGCTCCCAATGCGTCGCTGACCTCCGCCGTCTGGGACTGGTCGCGCTACCTCGTCTTCGCCATTAACAAGCTGATCGCCGGCGAAGAAATCCCCGTCGACTGGGGTGAGGGTCTTGCGGAAGGCGTCTGCGACGTCTCTCCGCTGAACGATGCGATCGTCGCGCCCGATACGGCTGCAAAGATCGAAGAAGCCCGCGCTAAGATCGTCTCAGGTGACTGGGATGTCTTCACAGGCCCGCTCGTTGACGTCAGAGGCGAGACCGTCGTTGCCGAAGGCGAGACGTTCATTGAGCCGGCATCTGCTCCTTCATGGGGGTATATCCTTGAGGGTATTGATGCGCAAGCCGACTAAGTAATTTAATTATCGTGAAGAGCACATCGATTAATTCGGTGTGCTCTTCAACACATGATCGCCGAAACGCAATTCGAGTTCCCAGAATCGGTGGGTATCACACAAAACTCAATAGGCGTTTCGGCTTTTTTTAAATGCCGATCCATAAAATCTAAACTCCTAACAATACAATATTGAGATACAGATCGGCCGGAGGGACATTATGCAAGATACGAAACCGACAACAGTTGATAATGTCGTTGAAATGCGTCATATCTGCAAGAGCTTCGGTACGGTTCAGGCTCTTTCGGATGTCCATTTCGAACTTAGACGTGGTGAAATTCTCTCGCTGCTCGGTGAAAATGGCAGCGGAAAAACGACACTTATGAACATACTTTCCGGCATATATTTCCCCGATGCAGGAGATATATTTGTCAACGGCAAAGCGGTAACCATTCGCCAACCGAAGGATGCCTTCGACCTCAACATCGGCATGGTGCACCAGCACTTCAAACTCGTCGATGTCTTTTCAGCGGCGGAGAATATCGTGCTGGGACTCCCCGGAGGAATGACGATTAACCGTCGCTCGCTCTCGAAACATGTCCGGGAAATCGCTGATCAATATGGATTTGAGATCGATCCGGAGAAAAAGGTCTACGACATGTCCGTCTCGGAAAAACAGACGGTTGAAATTATCAAAGCGCTCTACCGAGGCGCCGATATCCTAATCCTCGATGAACCGACCGCCGTTCTGACACCGCAGGAGACTGACAAGCTGTTTGACATCATGCGAGCCATGAAAAAAGACAAGAAATCGATCATCCTAATTACTCATAAATTGAATGAGGTGCTCGCAGTCTCCGACCGCGTCACCGTTCTACGCAAAGGCGAATACATCGACACCGTTCAAACAAAGGATGCGACCGTTCAATCGCTGACCGATATGATGGTCGGTCGCTCCGTTTCGCTCGAAATCGATCGCCCTGCCCCTACAAACGTTAAGCCCATTCTCAAGGTTCAATCATTGACTGTGCTTGATCAGGAAGGCAGCAAGGCTCTTGATGATGTGAATTTCGAAGTCAATGGAGGTGAAATCCTCGGTATTGCCGGCATTTCGGGAAGCGGGCAGCGCGAACTCTGCGAAGCGATCGCAGGCCTTTACCCCGTCACGGGCGGCTCCATCCTTTATCGGACTGTTGTCGACGGCCATGAAGTAGACGAAAACGTCGTCGGGCTCAATCCGAATGAGCTCGTCAAGAAAGGTA
Source organism: Clostridiaceae bacterium (assembly GCA_012841145.1). Taxonomy (GTDB): domain Bacteria; phylum Bacillota; class Clostridia; order Saccharofermentanales; family DTU023; genus UBA4923. The sequence continues at coordinate 11,560 of DUVH01000024.1, forward strand.
TCGCACTCGCCTTTGTTCCTGAAGACCGTCTCGGCATGGGACTCGTACCCTCTCTCGATATGGTCGATAACATCATGCTGAAACACTACCGGAAGAAAAAAGGATTCCTTGTCGATCGCAAATCGCCTCGCAAAATAGCCGAACGTCTCGTAGAAGAGCTGCAGATCGTCACGCCGGATGTCTTTACTCCGATTCGACGACTGTCCGGCGGCAATGTTCAGAAGATTCTCGTCGGAAGAGAAATCGACACTGCGCCCCGGCTCTTGATGGTTGCCTATCCCGTTCGAGGACTTGATATCAATTCTTCCTACACGATTTACAACTTGCTCAATGAGCAAAAAGAAAAAGGTGTCGCCGTTATTTTCGTCGGTGAGGATCTTGACGTCCTGATGGAAATCTCCGACAGACTGCTCGTCTTGAGCGGAGGCCGCGTAACCGGCATTGTCGACCCGCGCGTCACCTCGAAACAAGACATCGGGCTCCTTATGCTCGGACAGTCGATTGACAAAGAGAAAGGAGCAGACGCCGTATGACAGATCAAAAGATCAACAACGCCAACATGCCAGAGCAGCCTGACGCACCGTGCCCGCCGGCGCAAGACATGCACCCTTCAATGAAAGAACCTTTTGTGCGCATGACAAAGCGCGGCGGCATCACGAAACGACAGAGAGTGGCCGTTTACATCATCTGTTTTATTCTGGCTTTGCTCGTCGGCGCGCTCATGCTGTTAGCCATCGGCAAAAATCCGATCCATGCATACCGTGATATGGTCGTCGGATCATTCGGAACGGCGATCGCCACCGCTGAAACAGTCAGGATCGCAATCCCGCTCCTGATCGCCAGCGTAGCCGTCGGGTTCGCTTTTAAGATGAGATTCTGGAATATCGGAGCTGAGGGACAAATCCTCGCCGGAGCCATCTTCTGCTCTTACATCGTCATCCATTCGATCAACAATGAGAACTATATCGGCAAGATTCCTCTCCATCTCCTCATGGTTGTTCTTGCAATGGTGGGCGGCGCACTGTTCGGATTTCTCCCTGCATACTTCAAGACGAAATGGGAAACGAACGAGACTCTGTTCACATTGATGCTTAACTACATCGCCATCCAGTACGTCATCTATTTGCAATCACTACGTACGTGGCAACATCCGATGAGCACATATCCGAAAATTGTTGACTTTTCCACGTTCACCGAAGGGAAAGTTGAGCTCCCTCGAATGTTCGGTGTTCATATCGGATGGATATTCGCTCTCATCATCGCTGTAGTCGCCTATTTCTATCTGACAAAAACAAAACACGGATATGAGATCTCCGTCGTCGGAGACTCGCTGAATACAGCGCGATACGCCGGCATGAACACGCGCTGGATCCAGATTCGCACACTTCTCATATCCGGAGCTCTCTGCGGATTTGCAGGCTACTTGCAGGTGGCGGGCGCAAACCACACCTTGACGGAAACATCGGCAGGAGGCGTAGGTTTCACCGCGATTACAGTAGCATGGCTGGCGAAGCTCAACCCGTTCGTTATGATCCCTATTGCCGTTTTCATCGCGATGCTCCAAAAAGGCTCGCTCTTTATTCAGTCAACGATGCGTATTCCCGCGTCTGCCGCCGATCTCTTGACGGGATTGATCCTGTTCTTCATGTTGGGCAGCGAGTTCTTTATCGAATATAAGCTCGTCTTCAGAGGCAAGCAAAACATCTCACCCATCGAGCAGAAGGAGGTAGCCGCATGAAAGTATTGAATGTCATCATCAACCTGATCAACGCAGCTGTCTTGGCAGGTACTCCTCTTCTCCTCGCGACGAGCGGAGAAATTCTGACAGAGAAGTCGGGCAATCTCAATCTCGGTGTCGAGGGACAGATGTATATGGGTGCCATTGCGGGGCTTGCCGGAGCTTGGTTTGCCGAGCAATGGTTCGGAACAGGCGGTATGATACCGCTCATCATTGCCGTTATATTCTCTTTCATCATGGGATGCATCAGCGGACTGATTTATTCTGTCCTGACCGTCACACTGCGCGCCAATCAGAATGTCACAGGTCTGACGCTTGCGATTTTCGGTACCGGTTTCGGTAAATTTTTCGGTGAAGTTCTCGGTCATAAAGCCGGCGGATTCGTCGCCGTAGGCCAAGAAACAAAAGCTATGTTCGGCAATATCAACTTCGGCAAATTAACGGAAACACCCTTCATCGGGACACTTTTCTTCCGGTACAACTGGCTTGTCTATTTCGCGCTTATTATTGCGGTCATCATGGGATGGTACTTGAATAAGACGCGAAGCGGCTTGTCGCTTCGCGCCGTGGGAGAGAGCCCCGGCACTGCCGACAGCGCCGGCATCAACGTCACCCGCTATAAATACGGCGCCACCATCATCGGCGGCGGACTTTGCGGGTTGGCTGGAATGTACATGTCGATGGTCAACCAGAAAGGCATCTGGGTGACCGACTGTGTCAGCGGCTACGGATGGCTCGCGATCGCGTTGGTCATCTTCTCCACATGGAGTCCGCTCCGCGCCATTTATTCGTCGATCATCTTCGGAGGCTTGACGGTAATGTATATGCGCATTCCGATCCCCGGTCTGCCGACAGCTATTTACATGATGTTCCCCTACATTGCCACGATTATCGTGCTCATATTGACGAGTATCAAACAGATCAAAGAGCACGCTCAGCCTGCGAGCACGGGATTGAACTATTACCGTGAAGAGCGCTAAGGTATGAAGCTTTTCGGTCGAAGAAATTAACAACATCCACGCAGACCGGTGCCGCAAACACCGGTCTGATTTTTACAGAAGATTATTTGGCGCATCTTCAGCGCTCATATACAATGGAGATGGACATCAGAGCGATGTGTCTCTGAACAAGGTTAATCATTTACCAAGGAGGTTTTAAGTCATGTACGATCTCATGATAGTAGGTGCAGGTCCGGGCGGATACGTCGCGGCGGAGCGAGCCGGCCGCGCTGGGTTGTCGGTTGTTTTATTTGAGAAAGATTCACTTGGAGGCGTTTGCCTCAATGTCGGTTGTATCCCGTCAAAGGCGCTGCTCAATTCGGCGAAATTATATCGTCACGCTGTCGATAGTAAAGCGTTCGGTGTCACGTCCGAGAAAGTGTGTTTCAGTCAGGATACTGTCGTCAAACGCAAGAAAAAAGTCGTTCGTAAGCTCGTGGCAGGCGTTAGGAACCAAATGAAAGAAGCAGGCGTCGAGGTTGTCATGGCCGAAGCGACAATCCAGCCTCGTGAGGGCGATTTGTTCTGTGTTCAGGCAAACGATGCTGTCTACAAGGGAAAACGCCTCATGATCGCGACAGGTTCCGTCCCCATCGTCCCGCCGATCAAGGGACTGGCTGACGCGATGGGCAAAACGGCGATCACGAATACGGAAATACTTGATCTCACCGAAGTGCCCGAAAAACTCGTCGTCATCGGTGCAGGTGTCATCGGCTTGGAGATGGCGTGCTATTACCAGAGTGTCGGTTCAAAAGTCGTTGTGATCGAGATGCTCGATCACATCGCAGGCAACGTCGACCCGGAAATCGGCAAGCGTCTTCAGAACGTCTACGAAAAACAAGGCATGGTGTTCCACCTGTCGGCACAAGTGACGGAAGTTTCTGGAAACTCTGTTACGTTCGTGAAGGACGGCAAGACTGAATCAGTCGAAGGAGACTATATTCTCCTCGCCACCGGTCGCAGACCGGCGACGACAGGTTTTGGACTTGAGAACCTTTCGCTCGAGATGGAGCGCGGACGCATCCTGGTCAACGAAACGCTTGAGACGAACGTCCCCGGCGTCTACGCCATCGGCGACGTCATCGGAGGGCAAATGCTCGCTCACGTGGCCAGCCGCGAAGGTGAGGTAGCCGTTAACCACATTCTCGGCATTGATGACAAGATGTCATATGCCGCCATTCCTTCCGTCATCTATACGGATCCTGAAGTAGCCGCTGTCGGCTTCACGAAAGCAGAACTGCAAGAGAAAGAAATCCCGTTCATCGAAGTCGAGCTTCCCATGGGCTGGGCGGGCCGCTATCAAGCGGAGACAGAACGAGGAACAGGCATGTGTCGCGTCCTCTTCGATAAAGAGACAAAGCATATGCTCGGATGTCATCTCATGACCCCATACGCCTCGGAGATGATCCTCGCATTCGGCATCATGATCGAACAGAAAATGTCGATGGACGAGATGAAACGAACGGTCTTCCCGCATCCTGCGGTCTGCGAGATCGTCCGCGAAGCGCTCTTCCAGATCAGCTAAGTTCGTGGTATTCTAATGGATGGGGTTAGACTGTGCTACAGAGTTTTCAGCCCGACTGACAGAAACAATCGCAATACGTTCGAGTGACCGCAACCTTGTTGCTCGACAGAGCCGGATACGCTCATACAACGTTTTTAAGGAGTCAATCATATGTCAAAAGAAGTCATCGAATCTGACTTAGCGCCGGCGGCGATAGGGCCATATTCACAGGCTATTGCCGCGAACAATCTCCTGTTCGTTTCGGGGCAGCTCGGGATCGAGGCATCGACAGGCGAAATGCCTGACTGCGTCATCGAACAGACAAAACTGGCGTTGAAGAACCTCGATGCCATTCTGAAAAAAGCAGGTTGCGGACCTGAAAACGTCTTGAAGACAACCGTTCTTCTCGATGACATGGCCAACTTCGGTATTGTCAATGAGCTGTACGGTCAGTATTTCGTCAGTCCCTATCCTGCACGCGCCTGTTTCGCAGTGAAGCAGTTGCCGAAAAACGCGAAAGTTGAAATAGAGTGTATCGCCATACTTGAATGATGACCGGTTGACCATTTGCTCTTACAGGAGCCTGGCCGACAAATCGGTCAGGCTCCTTTTTTGGGTTTTAATTCATAAATGTGAGAGAGTATAGGGCTTGCTCCCCCACATTTTACAGAGAAAAAGAAAGTGAGGAAAAAGAAATGATCGTCGAAACAATGAATCAAGAACAGAACATTAAGTACTTGACAAGCCTCCTGAGAAACCAAGAATACACAAAGCTCATCCATGAACTTCGTCACGATCACGAAGTCGATGTCGCCCTCTTCATGGAAACGCTCCCCGATGATGAAACGGCGTTTGTTTTCCGCATGTTGCCAAAAGAGATGAGCGCCGAGGTTTTTGCTCACTTGGAATCGGAAACGCAACTTCGAGTCGTCGAAGCTTTCAGCGACGAAGAGACGACAAGTATGCTTAATGAGTTATTCATCGATGACGCCGTCGACTTTATCGAGGAAATGCCCGCCAACATGGTCAACCGTATCCTCCGCCTCGTCTCTCCCGCAAAACGTCAGCTGATCAACCGTTACTTGCAATACCACGAAGACTCTGCCGGAAGCATCATGACGGCCGAGTACACACGTCTCAAAAAAGATATGACGGTTGCGGAAGCGATCGCTCATCTGCGCGCCGTCGGCGAGGATCGCGAAACAATTTACACGCTTTATGTGACCGATGAACAGCGCAGGCTTGAAGGTGTCACATCGATCCGAGCCTTATTGCTTGCGAAAGATGAAGAGCGCATCGAACAGATCATGCAGCACGATGTCATCTCCGCAACGACCGATACTGATCGTGAAGAAGTCGCCAAACTCATTCAACGCTATGACTTCTTGTCTATTCCCATCGTCGATCAGGAAAACAGGCTCGTCGGCATCGTCACCGTTGACGACGCAGTCGATGTCCTGCAGGACGAAACAACCGAGGACTTCAGAAAGATGGCGGCCATCTCTCCATCGGAAAAACCGTACCTCAAAACAAGCTTTCTCGAGTTGGGAAAACAGCGCATAACGTGGCTGCTCATCCTGATGGTATCGGGTATGGTTAACGGAATCATCTTGCAAAAAAACGAGGCCGCATGGACAACCATGCCTCTCCTCGTCTCCTTCATCCCCATGTTGACAGACACGGGGGGCAACGTCGGCTCGCAGTCGAGCACCTTAATGATCCGCGGTATGACGCTCGGCGAAATCAAAATAAGTGATTTCTTCAAAGTCGTTATGAAAGAATCGGCAACGAGTATCCTTATCGGTGCTGTCCTCGGCGTATTCAGTTTTCTGCGCGTCATGATTTTTGACAAAGATATCATCGCCGCGACGATCCTCGCTCTCGCGATGTTCGTCACAATTGTCATGGCGGCCGTCATCGGCGGCATCCTGCCCCTCATCGCGGAAAAGCTGAAGCTCGACCCGGCGCTTATGGCAGCTCCGTTGATCACAACCATCGTCGATGCGGCAGCTCTTGGAATCTACTTTGCTATCGCTGCCGGTCTGATGTCTCTCGTATAATGAGCGGAAACAAACGAGCCACTTTCTCCCGGAGCCGGTCGCGTTTGACTCCGGGAGAAAGGGGCGTCTTTTTCTTCCGATCTTACAAAGAGTTCACAAGCTCCTCTTTCGTACGAAGCATCGCACCAAAACATCACTGTGGTAAAATTGTGTTTGGGATTGGGCCAACTGACTACCCTTGTAAATGCAGGAGCCTGACCGGAAAATCGTGTCAGGTTCCTTTTTCAAGTCTTAAACAAATGCGAGAGGGCGTGGTGCATGTTCATCACATTTTTTCGGAGGAAGAGAAAGTGAGGGAAAAACATGAGCGATGAAATTATGGACGATGAGCAGAAAATAGAGTACTTAACCGACCTCCTAGCAAATAAAAATTACGCTAAACTCATCTATGAACTTCGTCATGACCATGAAGTGGATGTCGCTCTCTTTATGGAAACACTCCCCGACGATGAGACGGCGTTTGTCTTTCGGATGTTGCCGAAAGAGATGAGTGCTGAAGTTTTCGCTCACTTAGAATCGGAAACTCAACTCCGAGTGGTCGAAGCCTTCACCGATGAAGAAACGACGAGCATGCTCAACCAGCTGTTCATCGACGACGCGGTCGACTTTATCGAGGAAATGCCTGCCAATATGGTCAACCGCATTCTCCGCCTCGTATCGCCCGCAAAGCGCCAACTGATTAATCGCTATCTGCAATACCCCGAGGACTCCGCCGGAAGCATCATGACTGCGGAGTATACGCGCCTCAAAAAAGATATGACAGTCGCGGAGGCGATCGCCCATCTGCGCGCCGTCGGCGAAGACCGCGAAACGATCTATACACTGTATGTTACCGATGAACAACGCCGGCTGGAAGGCGTCACCTCGGTAAGGACTCTCTTGCTTTCCAATGATGAAGAACGTATCGAGAGTATCATGCAGCGAGATGTCATTTCCGCAACGACCGATGTCGACCGAGAAGAAGTCGCCAAGCTTTTCCATCGCTACGACTTCCTTTCAATTCCGATTGTCGATCAGGAAAACAGACTCGTCGGTATCGTCACTGTCGACGACGCGGTCGACGTTCTACAGGACGAGACGACCGAGGACTTTGAGAAGATGGCGGCCATCTCTCCGTCAGAAAAACCGTACCTTAAGACGAGCTTTCTCGAGCTCGGGAAAAACCGCATTCTTTGGCTGCTCATCCTGATGGTATCAGGAATGATCAACGGACTCATCCTGCAGAAAAACGAAGCCGCATGGACGACCATGCCCCTTCTCGTCTCGTTTGTCCCCATGTTGACCGGAACGGGCGGCAACGTCGGTTCTCAATCGAGCACCCTGATGATCCGCGGTATGACACTCGGCGAAATCAAGTTCAGCGATATTTTTAAAGTCATCGCAAAAGAATCGGCGACGAGTCTAATCATCGGCATCGTCCTCGCCGCGCTCAGTTTTCTCCGCATCATGATCTTCAATAAAGACATCGTCGCCGCTACGATCCTCGCCCTCGCGATGATATTCACCGTCATTATGGCGGCCATCATTGGAGGCGTTCTCCCCATCATCGCAAAAAAAATGAAGATCGACCCGGCAATCATGGCTGCGCCATTGATAACGACTATTGTCGACGCCGCGGCACTCGGTATCTATTTCGCGATCGCCACGGGAATGATTTCTCTCGTTTCATAAAAACAAGGATAAATAACGACCTCAAACAGCCGCATGTGATTGCGGTTGTTTCCCCGCAACGAACCTCACCTACCCTTCAAACAGCCGTATGTGATTGCGGTTGTTTCTGTTACAACGCCGACAATCATCGCGTTGTGATGTCGACCCCGCAGGCACCTCAGGCAAGAACTCGGGGCAAATAGCACAAGGTTTATAACGTCGTTCTCGTAACATTTTGACCATGTTTTTTAGGAAGCTGTTAACTGATTATGATACAATAAGTATGGAGATAATCATATGAATTTAATAAAAACGACAATTGTACGAAGGAGAATGAAATACGGAGCGCTTAGAAAAAACACGGTTCACGAATCGACTTCGGACGCCTATCTTTGTCCCCGCTGTCACAAACTTGTTAGCTACGTACCGGTTTTATCGCTTAAGCGCTGTGTATATTGCAATCAGGAGCTCGACTGGTCTCTTCCTTTTGTGCCGCCCCCCAAATCATTATCTTCCGACGAATCCTAAAGGCTTACGAGTTTCTTTTCAAAGTACGGCTTGCGTCGATGCGAGTCGTTTTTATTTGTCGAATATTCCTCTCGCACGACGGACACTGTGTTCGCGCTTGCAATGATCGGCAGGCGATCACTTCACCTGCGCCAAAATTTTTTCGTTAGGAAACGTGTCTTTACTTTACTAACCGAACATTATTTTAAGATGTTCGATCTTTACACAGAACCACAAAGTTCCTAAACAATTTTGCCATGCCGGGAACGGTTGAAGTGAGCTCCTCAGGATGCCATTGAACACAGACAATCGGCGGCATTCCAGGGCTGTCGGACTCGACAGCTTCGATGAGACCGTCACGGCTTCGGGCTGTCACTCGAAGCCCGGGAGCGAGATCCTTGATCGCTTGGTGATGCCATGAATTGACAAGACACGTCTCGCCGAGAGCTTTAATCAGATAAGAGTCGTCTTCGATATCGACGTGATGTGTGACGGCTTGGCGACAGGCTTGCTGTACATGCTGGATAGTAAACTCCGGCACGTCTTCTATGTTTTGGTATAGCGTTCCGCCAAGCGCAACATTAACGAGCTGCATCCCGCGACAGACACCGAATATCGGGTAAGAGCGTTCCAGCGCTCTTCTGAATAAAAGCAGTTCAAACTCGTCGCGCTGCGGTGATAATCTTCCAAGCCCCCTGATCGGTTCTTCTCCGTAGGCAAGAGGTGAGATGTCTACACCGCCGGTCAAAATAATGCCCCCGCAGACATCTAAAATGGAATCGATCACATCGCGGTCATCCGTCACAGGTATAATTAAAGGAGCGGCACCTGCACCGTACACCGATCTGATATACGCATCGTTGACGTAGTGCCTGTTTGAACCTTCCCAGTGTTGATCTTGATCGGCAATCAGCGCACCGGACAGTCCTACTCGAAACATAAATACCCCCTCTAAGTCAATGCGTCATCGCCATGAAGATAGGCAATCATGAGAACGTATCGTACCTCTACAAAAAACTGACCGTTCATCATCATGGGCATTCATACAACACGTATCCATTATATACAAATACAAACAAAATATACATTAATAGAGGGTACAGTCATTATTTGTTCGCGATGCGTTTTACTCCTACACACTCAAAAGAGGATGTCCTGCGGCGGAGTGACCGCAGAACATCCTCTCGTAGCCGATACCTGTTCTATTTAATGTGTTTCTGTGCTAACGATGTCCTTCGCAGAGCAGGTATCTGTTCCGGCGGGCTTTTTTGTTGAACTGCTTCCGCCGTTTCGCGACTTATCCTTACTCAAATGTACCGGCGAGGATTTCTGCCAATTGAGCGTCGTCGACTTCAATGTTGTAGAAGAGTTTGAAGAAATCTTTTACTTGCGTCTCCGGCGAATCTGTATAGATCTCAGGATAGAACGTCGCACCGAGCCAACGAACGCCGAGATAACGGTTGACGGACGGCGGCGTACTCAAAAAACCGTACGGCACAGAAGGAATCGCGATGACCTTACCGTTCTTTACGGCGTCGAGTGCTCCCCAAGCGGGATCTTTTTTTATCTCCTCAGCTAATGCGATGCCGTCGACAAGGAGATAGTCGGGGTTCCACTGAAGTATTTGCTCCATGGAGACTTCAGAGCCGCCACCTTTTGAAGCGGCTTCAACATCAGCAACGTTTACAACCGGGATATAATCGAGTAGTTCGCTGTGGAATGAACCGACGGCATTCGTGTTGAGACCGAGATCACCGAGTGCCCAGTATGCTTTGACGACTTTATTCTCGGGGATCTCCGCTTTCGCCTTTTCACAGAGTTCCAGCGTCTCTTCACAGTATTTTGCAAGCTCTTCCGTTCTCGCGTTATCGCCAAACAGCTCTCCCAGATCGCGATATGTCTTCGGCATACCTGCGAAAGTCGCCTCAATAAAGATGGCGGGCGTATTGATCTGTTCCTGCATACCGTCCATATCTTCTTTAATCGTCTTTTTCGCTTCACCTATGTCGATAATGACTTCCGTATCTGCCGCAAGAACAGCTTCTAAATTGAAATCCCCGCCTTTGCCGTAAAACTGACCGAACACGGGTAAATCGCCATACTTTTTGTCGATCAGCTTGAGTTGTGTGTCGGAGAATTGACTTGCTTTTCCGCAGAGCAAGTCGGGTGCCGCAGTGTAGAGTACAATCTGAGCCAATGGGCCTGACGGTGCGATCCTCGTCAGCTTTGTCGGAATCGTCACCTCTCGTCCGACTGAATCCGTGAAAATACGTGTCTCCGGTTCCGATGGCTCTGTGAGTGACGTCTCCGGCGGCGCCGGTTTAGTCGTGTCACTGACAGCTGGCGCAGAAATGTCCGAGGGGTGTGCGGGTGGAGTCTTCTCACAACCCGTAATCATCGATAGGCCCAGAATCATCGCTAAAATGAGCGAGATCCATGTCAATTTTGTCTTGTTCATGTTTTTCCTCCTATAATTGACATTTTGGTACAATTCCGTAGCGGCATAATGATTTACCGCACTTCTCGCGATTCGTAGAATCGCGTTTGACCCATTTTATTGATTCCGACCTATCTGTAATGCTCGCCGTGCATGAACGTACGAAGCACTTTCCCGTATTGTATTTCTATGCACTCAGTACAATTATTTGTATCCTTTTTATGATGTCCATCATGGCGCAATAGCGCATGACGGCTATTCTTTTCCTCACGGATAATTGTGACGTTTCTCTTGGTTTTTCACATCGTGATTACGCAATTTATCAAAATGAGGTAAAACGGTGACCAGTTCCGTTCGCGCGCTTTTTTCGAGTTGAATGGGCACGCGGTAAACGTGCGACAAAAGCGCTTCGGAGAGGACATCCTGCGGTTTTCCGAACGCTCTCGCAGTACCTCCTTCGATAAGCAATACATCATCTGCATACAGGAAGATGTGTTGCGGATTGTGTGTCGAGATGAGCACAAGATAACCACGATTGGCGAGTTGGCGGACCTCTTCGAGAACACGTATCTGATTGCCGTAATCAAGGCTAGCCGTCGGCTCGTCCATGATCAGGATCGGGGCGTCTTGCGCGACAGCACGCGCGATCAGTACAAGTTGCTGCTCACCGCCTGAGAGCTGATCATAGAGACGGTTGCTAAATTGTTCGATCTGGAGGAGCTTCATCGCCTCAGCCGCCTTGATGCGTTCGTGCTTTCCCGGCTGCGCGAACATGCTGAAAGAAGAGGTCGTTCCCATCAAGACCATTTCTTCAACGGTAAACTGAAACGAACCCGTCTGAGTTTGCGGAATATACGCCATCTGTTTCGCACGCTCGCGACTTGTCAGTGTTTTGACACTATGTCCGTTGATCTTGATCTCGCCTTTCTGCAACGGAAGCACGCCGAGAATCAATTTGAAAAGCGTCGATTTGCCGGCACCGTTCGCCCCGAGGATACCGACAACGCGCCCGCGCGGGACAGAGAAAGAGAGATCCTTCAGCACTTCGTTCTGGCGGTAGCTGAACGAAACATCCTGTATCTGCAAGCCGCTTTTCACCGTAAAATCCGCCCTCATCCTGTCACGCCCCTTCTGCCCTCACGGATGATGAGAAAAACGAAAAAGGGAGCGCCGATAAATGCGGTCAAAATCCCGAGCGGAATACCCGACGTCGTTGCGCGCCGCGCAATGTTATCAACGAATAAGAGAAAGCTTGACCCGATGAGCGCCGACGCAGGCAGGGATACGCGGTTATCGCTCCCGACGATCATGCGGGAGATATGCGGTACGACCAAACCGATCCAGCCGATGACGCCGCTTACCGACACACATGTAGCGGTGATCAATGTCGCCGACACGACCATAATCGTTCTGATCAGGCGCGTGCGCACTCCCATTGTTGATGCGGCTTCTTCGCCGAGCGCAAGCAAGTTGAGTTGCCACCGAAGCAGAAGGATCATGACAATCCCGAGAAGAATCGGTATGGCGGCAAAGACAAGCGATTTCATTCGAGCGGAATTGAGAGATCCCATGAGCCAGTACGTGATGGCGGGCAACTGATCCGTCGGATCAGCTGTGAATTTTATGAGTGACAGCCCTGCGGAAAACAGCGAACTCACGACGATACCTGTCAAGACGAGCGACAACAGCCTATTCGCCCTGACAAAAGAGGCAATAAAGAGAACGAGAACAATAGAGAGAAGTCCGAACAAAAACGAAACGATCGTGGTTCCTGTCGATGCGAACCCCGCTAAAATCGCCAATGCCGCGCCGAAACTCGCCCCTGAAGACGCACCAAGCACATCAGGAGAAACCATGGGGTTCTGGAATACTCCCTGAAATGTATGCCCCGCGACGGAGAGACCCGAGCCGACAAGAAGCGCCAAGATGATACGCGGAAGTCGCACGTTGACAATGACGGTCGTGACCTCCTCCGCGAACACCGCTCCTGTCCCCCAAAGCTGACTCCAGAAGTATTGGACGATCGTGACGGGACTGATCCGGTACCAGCCGATGGCAAATGAAACGATGATAAGAACGATAAGAATCGCCCCCATCACACCGAATCGAAACGCCAAATGCCTCTTCTGCCTACCTTTAATGAGCTCATCAGGAATCTCTTCCAGCTTTTTTGTGATTGTGCCGTCACTTTCGAGCATGATACCTGTCATGGACTCATGTGACAAAATGGCGCGGCGACGCTCATTGAGGATAACCTTTTCGGAATCGACAAGATCGGAATGCGAAAGCGACTCTTCAAGCGATTGATCGTGTTTCCAGACGATGATTACCGGCGTTTCACGATTCTCAAGTAACTGCATCACGCGGTGAAAAATCTTATCGTCAAGAAGCTCGACACCTCCAAGCTCATCAAGGACGATGACATCACCCTGCTTTTCAAGCAAGGGAAAGGTTTTGTCGGCAAACTGCTCCACGTCAAAATGACTGTTCTCTCCCTCGACATGCAGAAAACAATCTTCAGGAAAAGTCTTTCCGTTCTGATGCCTGACAGTTAACAGTCCCGTCTCTCGCTGAATGCCTGCCGGTATATGTGAAAACCCTGTTTTCTGCCCTCGCCTTGTCGTGTGACGGATCGTCATATATCCGGCAGGCCTTAACCCCGTATCTTCAAGGTAACGCTGTACAAAGGTGGACTTCCCGCTCCCGATCACGCCTGTCACGAGCAGATGACCTTTTCTTGAACCGTCCTCATTAAATAATGCTGACTGCGCAAACATCATCGCGCCGCGTTCGTTTGCGGGGTACATGAATGTTGTATTTCTTAAAGCTGCCATAAATGCTCTTCCGATTACTTTCGCCTACAACTTAAAACTTACAAGCACCCCGGGCGTTTCGGTTCAATCTTTCCGGAGCGTACAGCAATCATCTGTGCGGCGATACTGACGGCGATCTCTTCAGGCGTCTCGCCTCCGATGTTGAGCCCGATGGGCGATATCGCCCGGTTCACCGCCTCTTCGGAATGTCCGCGCTCTATAAGCATGGCGTCAACAGTTCGCACCTTATACTTGCTGCCGATCACACCGATATAGCGCGCCGGCGTCTTCAACACTTGGTCCTCTACGTCAAGATCATTCTTGTGACCGCGCGTCATGATACATACAAAATCGTCAGGACCGATCGATACTGATTTATCGATATGGTCAAGGTCACACATGCGCACATCGTAAGCGCCGGGAAATAAGGCCGGATCGGTGAATTCTTCGCGGTCATCAAGCACGACGACGGCAAAATGCGTATGCGCGAGCACGGGGACGAGCGCCTGTGCGACGTGTCCGCCTCCAAAAATATAAACGACGCCGGGAACGACGAGTTCCTCGACGTAAAAATCGTGATCACACAGATTGACGGCCTGACCGCGTTGGCAAAGCAAACGAGGGTTATCGAGCAAAGCGATCGTACAAGGGTGATTCTCCGGATAACCTTTAAACGACCATCCCGCGACGGAAAAATCGGGATTCGCCGGATTCGTCCCCGGCGGCGCCGTAAACAGCGCCAGTCCAAGCTGGTTTTCCTCGCTGATATCGGTAACCAGCCAGCTCGGACGACGCTTCTTGATTGCTTCGCGCGCCTCTTTCACGATATCAAGCAACTCTTGATCATCACCGGACAAGTAAAGATAATGCACCGTCGCGCTGCCGCCGCAAATCATTCCGATATCTTCAATCTGATTCTTCGTCAAGACAAACTGGTGAATATTCGAGCGTTTCTCTTCGATTGCCTCTTGAGCAATGGCAATTGATTGGTATTCAACGGCTCCGCCGCCTACCGTCCCCGCCAACCAGCCTGCTTTTCCGACCAACATGCGTGCGCCCGCGCCTCGCGGTGTCGCTCCCGAACTCGCCGTGACGGTCGCAAGGACTGTATCCTCACCTCTCTCAAGTGTTTCCTGAAGCACCCTAAGAATTTGATCCATAAAAACTCCTTTTATACGCAATAGTAATTAAGAAACGCTAAAGAGGTTAAGCCTACGCTCTTTCGTATAAGTAAGAACAAGACCTAAACAATTTATATTACTCATTATACCCAAATTGTATTTAAAAAACACTTGCTTCGCGGATTTTTTCACAAATATTTTGCATGAAGAATCTTTTCTCCAGTTAGGTCGATTGACCTTCGGTGTAGAGCATGGCAGCGCCGATTACTCCGGCGTCATTTCCAAGATTGCTTCGCTCAATCGGCGGTGGCGGGAGAACATCACCGCTTACCGTCGTCTGAGCGACGCGCGCACGCAGAGGTTCTAGGAGAACGTCGCCCGCATGGCTTATCCCGCCGCCGAGTAAAATCATATGCGGCCGATAGAGAACGACAAGATTGCGAATACCGATCGCAAGATAATGAACGAAGCGATCCAAAATCATTGTCGCGACTACGTCGCCTTCTGAAGCCGCTTCAAAAATGTAACGCGCATTGAAAGACGCTCCGTCAAAAGACACGCGATCTCGCAATACGGTGTCGTCATCACCCGAGAGCGCCTCACATGTCATGCGTTTCAGTCCTCGGATCGATGCGTAAACTTCAAGGCAATCCCATTGTCCGCAACTACACGCGATGCGATCTCCCGTCTCAATCGCCATGTGCCCCGGCTCAATTCCAAAACCCGTCGCGCCTCGGAAGATTTTGTTTTCAAAGACGAAACCGCCTCCGATACCGGTGCCGAGCGTCAACATCAACACGCTTTTGTAGTTATGCGCGGCGCCCGCGAGATACTCGCCGAATACAGCACAATCGGCATCGTTAGCGATGAACACCGGCACATCGGGGAAACGCTCCCGCAAAAGCGCGGGAAAGTCGACATGCTTGAGAAAAAGGTTCGTCGCATGCAGGAGCATACCCGTCTCAGGATCGACAACGCCCGGCACACCGATACCGATAGAAAGCAGATCGGTAACGGAAAGTTCCTGACGCGTTAATAATGTATCGATAGTGTCCGCCATCGTGTCGACCAAGGATTCGGCCGACCGAGGCGCCCTCGTTTTCACGCGTTTGCGATCCACGATTTTTCGAGAATCATCAACGATTCCCACAACAATGTTTGTGCCCCCGAGATCGATTCCAATTGAGTACGCCATAACATTACCGCCTTCTGCAACTGTTATATACAGATGATTATACAAGAGAAAATCGAACGCCGTGACATAAAAACATACGGTCATGAACAATGTCCAATCGGTAATACACATGGCATATGCCGTCAATGGATTTCATGCCAATGTACGCAACGGATAAACTGATTCGATACATGGCACAGGGTAGTTGGAGAAGACTTTTCACTCAGGTACAATGTAAACGGTAGGCATCAATCGCTATCTTTGAGGGGAAGGTTCATCATGAAAAATGCCGATATTGAGAAATGTATGACGGTCAGACTTGACGGCCCGTTACCTCCTGCTCCGACGTTTGTCGAAGGTATCCGCCGGGCACCTCGTCGCGAAGCGAACTTATCGAAAAGCGAGCGTGCGACGGCGTTAAAGAATGCGTTGCGTTATATTCCCGAAGAATACCACGAACAACTCGCGCCGGAGTTTCTTCGCGAGCTCGACGAACACGGAAAAATTTACGGGTATCGCTACCGCCCGGAAGGTCGCATCTTCGGGAAACCGATCGACGAATACGAGGGGCGGTGCATCGAGGGGAAAGCGTTTCAGGTCATGATCGACAACAACCTCGATTTTGAGGTCGCGCTCTACCCTTATGAGCTCATTACATACGGTGAAACAGGAGCCGTCTGTCAGAACTGGATGCAGTATCGTCTGATCAAGAAATATCTGGAGCGCCTGACCGAGACACAGACGCTCGTCTTATTCTCGGGACATCCTGTCGGACTATTCCACAGCCCCGTTTCCGCACCGCGCGTTATACTGACGAACGGCCTCATGATCGGCCAGTACGACAATTTGACCGATTACAATCGCGCCGCGGCGATGGGTGTCTCGAGCTATGGCCAGATGACTGCCGGCGGCTGGATGTACATCGGGCCGCAGGGTATCGTCCACGGTACGTACAACACACTTCTCAATGCAGGCAGACAGCATCTCGGCATTCCGAACGAGGGAAACCTCGCAGGCCATCTCTTTGTCAGTTCCGGGCTGGGCGGGATGTCGGGCGCCCAAGGAAAGGCTTGCAACATTGCCGGCGGTGTTTCCGTCATCGCTGAAGTCGATGTGTCGCGCATCGCGACGCGCCATGATCAAGGGTGGGTTGATCGTGTCGTCAATACGTGCGAGGAAGCTTTTTGTATTGCACGAGAAGCCATGTCAGAGAAAGTCCCGCTAGCCATTGCCTATCACGGCAACATCGTCGATTTGCTCGAATATGCGATCAATCATGATATCCATATTGAACTTCTGTCCGACCAGACATCTTGCCACGAAGCATACACAGGCGGCTACTGTCCGCAAGGGCTGACATTTGAAGAGCGCACGGTAATGCTGGATCGCGATCCCGAACACTTCCGCGTCCTCGTGAATAAATCGCTCGTGAAACACTTCCAAGCGATCAAAGAATTGACGGCGAGGGGTACGTACTTTTTCGATTACGGAAACTCTTTCATGAAAGCTATTTTCGATGCAGGCGTCAATGAGATCTCGCGAAACGGCGAAAATGACCGTGACGGTTTTATCTGGCCTTCGTACGTGGAAGATATCATGGGCCCTCTTCTCTTCGATTACGGCTACGGACCTTTCCGTTGGGTCTGTCTATCCGGTAAGGATGAGGATCTGCGCGCGACCGATAAGGCGGCAATGTCCTGCATTGATCCTGAGCGCCGATATCAGGACCGCGACAATTACAACTGGATCCGCGACGCCGAGAAAAATAACCTTGTTGTCGGAACGAAGGCACGCATTCTGTACAGCGATGCCTTCGGACGTATGTCGATCGCGCTCAAAATGAACGAACTTGTCCGTCAAGGCGCCATAGGCCCTGTCATGATCGGACGCGACCACCATGACACGGGCGGAACGGACTCGCCATTCCGAGAGACGTCGAACATTCGCGACGGCAGTAACGTAACAGCAGACATGGCGACCTCCGTCTTTGCCGGCAATGCGGCTCGCGGGATGAGCCTCTGTGCCCTTCACAACGGAGGAGGCGTAGGCATCGGCAAGGCGATCAATGGCGGCTTCGGGTGCGTCCTCGACGGTTCGGAGCGAATGGATGACGTCATCCGCAATGCCGTCCTTTGGGATGTCATGGCGGGCGTCGCGAGACGTTCGTGGGCGCGCAACGAACACGCGATCGAGACGGCGATGGAGTATAACCGCGTGATGGAAAACTCCGACGCCCTGACGCTCCCCTATATCGCCGACGACGACCTGATCGAGCGCGTTTTGCACGGAGAAAAGAGTTCGTAACGGGCCTCCGCCACTATGACACCCTGAGCGGGCGCGTGTTGCAAGGAGAAAAGAGTTCATAGCGGGCTCCCTCTTCGCCACGATGACACTCTGAGCGGGCGCGTGTTCCTGAGAGCAAGTCGAGCGATTCTCTCAACGACTAAAGAACAAAGAGACCATTAATCCGGAAACTCTACCGAACCTTACAAGAAAAAGAAACGAAAGGAAATTCCACATGACACAAGCGAGACAGATCGTTGAATGCGTCCCCAATTTTAGCGAAGGCCGCGACAAAGAGAAGATTGAGCGCATCGTCGCCCCGCTCAAAGGGCGTCAAGGTGTCCGCCTCGTCAACTACGAAGGCGACGCCGACTACAACCGTCTCGTCGTTACCGTGCTGGGAGAACCGACGGCCGTCAAAGAAGCCGTCCTCGACACTATCGGTGTCGCGACGGAGCTGATCGACCTCAACGTCCACGAAGGCGAGCACTCGCGCATGGGCGCAACCGATGTTGTCCCGTTTATCCCGATTCGCAACATGACGATGGAAGAAGCCGTCGAGCTGTCAAAAGAGACGGCTAAGGCTATCTACGAGCGCTATGACATTCCCGTCTTCCTCTATGAAAACTCCGCGACATCGCCCGACAGAGTCAACCTTGCGCGCATCCGCAAAGGACAGTTCGAGGGCATGAAGGAAAAAATTATGCAGCCTGAGTGGGGTCCCGACTACGGAGAGCGAAAAATCCATCCGACCGCCGGCGTCACTGCCGTCTGCGCACGTTTTCCTCTCGTCGCATATAATATCGATCTTGACACCGACAACATCGACATCGCAAACAAGATCGCGCGCGCCATTCGACAATCGGGAGGCGGATTCCAACACATCAAGGCGGGAGGCGTCGAGCTGAAAGAAAAAGGTATCGTGCAAGTCACGATGAACATCACCGACTACCGCAAGAACCCGATTTACCGCGTCTTTGAAACGGTCAAAATGGAAGCGGCACGCTACGGCGTCTCCGTCATCGGGAGCGAAATCGTCGGTCTTGCGCCGATGGCCGCTCTGACCGAGTCGCTCGAATACTACATCGGCCTGCACGATTTCAGCGAAGAGAAAATCATCGAACATTGGCTGCTCGGATGACAACGGCCGAGCGTTGTGTGAACAGAGTGTGGGTGAAGACGCCGCAGCCATCTTCGATCAAGCGAGGCGAAGCACGGCCACAGTCAACACGATAGAGAGACGACCATGGACTTTTTAGTGATTGAAAATGCGGCGGAACTTGTCACGCCGATCGGCCGATCGGCGCTTTTCGGACGTGATATGGCAAAACTTCACGTCATTAAAGACGGCGCAGTCCTCTGTCGACATGACGAGATCCTCGCCGTTGGCACGACTTCCGATATTGAGAAAACGCTCATAGAACACATGTGCGACCCTTGGTCGATTATTCGTAGCCAAGGTCAATTTGAGAAAACGCCCACAGATTATAAATATGAAGATATCACTGTAGAGCGTATCGACGCCTCCGGAAAAACTGTTCTCCCCGGTTACGTCGACCCGCACACACACTTTATCTTCGGCGGATATCGCCAAGACGAGTTTCAGATGAGACTGCAGGGCGCGACGTACATGGAAATCATGGAGGCGGGAGGCGGCATCGCGTCGACCAATAAGGCGACACGCGAGGCGACGGTAGAACAGCTTTACGAAGCCGGTTTCCGACGTTTAGACCGTATGCTCGACCTCGGCATCACCACTGTCGAGGGAAAGACGGGTTATGGCGAAGACACGGAGACGGAAGACAAGATGTTGACCGTTATGGAACGCCTCGACCGCGATCACCCTGTAGACATCGTTCGAACTTACATGGGAGCGCACTCCGTCCCGCCCGCTTACAAGGGACGGACCGGCGACTACGTTGACTACCTGATTGCTGAGGGATTACCCATGGCGAAGGGGCGAGCCGATTTTTGTGACGTGTTCACGGAAAAAGGCGTCTTCGAGCTTGATGATTCAGAGCGACTGCTCGTTGCCGCACGCGAGTACGGTTTCAAACTCAAGATGCATGCCGATGAGATCGTGCCTCTCGGAGGCGCCGGACTCGCCGCCAAACTCCGCGCCACGAGCGCCGATCATCTTCTCAAGGCATCAGATGAGGATCTTCTCGCCATGCGTGATGCCGGCGTCGTGGCAACGCTTCTCCCCTGCACGGCGTTCAGCCTCCGCGAACCTTACGCGCGAGGGCGTTTTATGATCGACAACGGTTTAGCCGTTGCACTCGGAACGGACCTCAATCCTGGAAGCTGCTACACGCAATCGATCCCCCTGATGACGGCGCTAGCTACAATCTACATGGAGATGACGATCGAAGAGACGATTACGGCTCTGACATTAAACGCCGCCGCCGCCATCGATCGTGCCGAAACGGTCGGCTCGCTCGAGCCGGGGAAGAAAGCTGACATTATCGTCCTCGATTGCCCCGATCATCGACACCTCTCTTATCATTTCGCGATGAACCTCGTCGAAACCGTCGTCAAGAACGGTGTAATGGTCAGAAAACCTACAAACTGAATACTGCGAGAAACAACTTGATTTATAATGTTATCAACGATCAACATAGCGAGGAGTGAATGCCATGATTCAAGTCAATGCCATCGGTGACGCCTGTCCGTTGCCCGTCATTAAAGTCAAAAAAGCGCTTGAGCAGATGTCATCCGGCGAACTCGAGGTACTTGTCGACAACGACGTCGCCGTACAGAACATCGAGCGGTTCGCCAAGTCGAGAGAGTGCGCCTTTAGTTATGAGAAGGGAGACGGTATATTTACGATCCGGATCGTCAAGTCAGCCGATGATATCTCCGAAGACTCAACTGAACAGGTAGAAGACGTTCGGGAGCACACACCTCGCTCCGTCAAGCGCGTTGTTGCCATAGCCTCGAATACTATGGGGCGCGGAGACGATGTGCTAGGCGACATCCTGATAAAAAGTTTCTTCTTTACGCTGACACAGCTCGACGAATTGCCTCATACCGTTCTGCTTTACAATTCGGGCGCAAAACTGTCAATTCACGGAAGTCCCGTCCTGAAAGATATCGTCGCACTACATCAAGCCGGCGTCAGGATTATGACTTGTGGTACGTGCCTGAACCATTTCGGCATCGCCGATCAACTCGCCATTGGCGATATTACCAACATGTATGATATCGTCGATGAGCTTCGGACGGCTACGCACATCATTAGGCCTTAGCTCGATGAACTTCAGACAGCAACGCACATCATCAGGCCTTAGCTCGATGAGCTTCAGACAGCAACGCACATCATTAGGCCTCAGCTCAATGAGCTTCAGACAGCTACGCAAATCATCAGGCCTCAGCTCAATGAGCTTCAGACAGCTACGCACATCATCAGGCCTTAGCTCGATGAGCTTCAGACAGCGACGCACATCATTAGGCCATAGCTCGATGAGCACACAGCGGCAGTGCATATGAGAGAACGAGCGCCAAAACTCGTCATCACGTTCAGGTCGACAACCGACGCCATGATGATGGAGAAAACATGCCCTGCGGGAAACGGCAGACTCATTCCGGTTCCGCGCGAAATCAGCCGGGGGTGCGGCTTGGCATGGGCGGCAGAACCTGACCGTGAGGCGTTTCTTCTCCAAATCATGCGCGACAACGAAATCCCCTGGCTCGAGAAGAAAATCATTGAGTTTTATAATTTTTGACTCGTTTCAAAATTGAGCAATAAGCGCTATCACTATGCAAGCCGTTCTCTTCCGACGTGTTGTATGCCGGTAATGGAAAGTGCTGAACTAGTACCTTTGCAAAATTACTTATTGCGTTCTCTTCGCATGTGGAGTTTAATCGCTTCGACGGCGACACGAATGCCGCGCATCGTATCGTGATCTTCCGTGTCGTCCATTCCCCTAGCACGACGTTCCTGATTCCAAATCGTATTCAAAATGCACGCTGCTTTCGCCCCGAGAAATTGGCAGACGATGTAAAGCGCAGCGCTCTCCATCTCCGACGCAAGCGCTCCTCCCTTGATCCAAGCCTGCCATTTTTGCTCCAAGTCATAGCCGACGGGCATGCGTCCGGGCGAGTGTTGGCCGTAAAATGAATCCTTACACTGGACGACTCCGGCATGGTAGCGGTAACCGCCATCACGTGCTGCATCGACGAGACAGCCCGTCAATTCAAAATCGGCGACGGCGGGAAACTCGATCGGCAGATATTCGCGCGTCGTCCCCTCCATCCTGATGGCGCCCGTCGCGATCACGAGATCGCCGCCCATCACAGGAAGCGCCATGCCGCCGCACGTGCCCACGCGTATGAAATTCCTGACCCCGGTCATGAACAGTTCCTCTATGCCGATCGCGGTCGAAGGACCGCCCATTCCCGTTGACATGACGAGGATCGGTTCGCCGAGAAGCGTTCCCAACCACGTCGTATACTCGCGATTCCGACCGATAAAATGCGGGTCGTCGAGCAGCATGGCGATTTTTTCAACACGTCCGGGGTCTCCCGGCAGCAACACATATTTCGCACCGTGCGAATCATCGAGTTGAATGTGATAAAGCTTTTCCATATGATCCTCCCTCTTAAGCTGAAAGCTATAGACCCTTGCCTGTTGAGCGGCAAACAACAGACCCCTCTGCATATCGTTATTCTTAATAGCCTTTAAAGCGGCGTGGCTGTTTGACCATCTTTATAACTAAAGGAAATGCGTTTCGCACGCCGTTCTCCAGCAGTTATAATACGCGAGCCGTCAACTAGGCAAGCGCGTCTCTGTCGAATGTCTTGCCGCTGTACGCGACGGCGATCTGTGCGGCGACGTGTGCGTTGTTCAAAACGAGCGCAATATTCGCCTCAAGACTTTCGCCACCCGTTTCTGCGACAATGTTCTCGAGCAGGAAAGGCGAAACATCTTTGCCGGTAATCCCCTGCGCATCAGCCTTAGCGATAGCGTCAGCGATAGCGCGATCAATCTTCTCTTTGTCCATCGCATCTTTAGCGGGAATTGGGTTGGCGATAACCATACCGCTTTGGAACCCAAGCGACCGCGAGATACGAAAAATCCTCGCCACTTCTTCCGGCGTGTCAGCCCGCATTGGCAGCTTGTAGCCGCTCTCTCTTGTATAAAATGCCGGCATCTCATCTGTTCCGTATCCGATAACAGGAACGCCTCCCGTCTCGAGGTACTCGAGTGTCCGACCTATGTCGAGAATTGATTTTGCCCCAGCACAGATGACGGCAACGGGAGTGTTAGCGAGTTCTTCCAAATCGGCTGAAATATCCATTGTATCCTCGCCATGTCGATGGACACCGCCGATCCCGCCTGTTGCAAAAAACGATATGCCGGCGAGCTGAGATGCGATCATTGTTCCCGAGACAGTAAGTGACCCCGTAAGTCCTTTCGCGAGCACGTAAGGAAAATCGCGTCGCGATGTTTTCGTGGCAGACAAACCCTCCGTGCCGAAACGCTCAATCTCGTCGTGCGACAATCCGACGCAAATTTTGCCGTCGAGTACACCGATCGTCGCCGGCAGGGCGCCTCCGCGGTAAACTTCCCGTTCAACAGCTAACGCCGTCTCCACATTTTTCGGAAAGGGCATCCCGTGCGAAATAATCGTCGTCTCGAGCGAGACGATCGGCATACCAAGTCGAAGAGCCTCCGACACGTCTTTTGATAAGTGTATATACTGTTTCAATAACTCCATCCCGTTTTCTCCATTACATCATCTCTTAAAATGATATGTTTTCATTGTTTATTCTCAGAGAACCTGAAGCGTCAGCCTCGCGCTGTCGGCGCGCCGTTCGAGCCTCTCTTTTGTCATCGCATCATTGACGGCACCAGTCGATTCAAGCGTAAGCGAAGCGGCAGCTTGTGCAAGACGCGCCGCACCTTCAAGCTTGTAACCCGACATCATCGCCCACGCGAAAATGGCGGCCATCGCATCACCCGCTCCCGTCGTATTGACAATGCCGGTCGTCTCTTCCGTGCAGCCATCAAGCTGTCTCTCGACGGCAAAATCGTATCCACTCACAACAGTCTGTCGTCCATCGGCAAACAGGGCGCCTTCCGCGCCGAGTGAAAGACAAATACTGCCGATTCCTTCCGCAATAAGCCGATGCGCCGCTTTGACTGCATCTTCAAGGGTAGTAATCGAGAGATTCGTTAAATACCTAGCTTCCATACGATTGAGTTTCAAACCGGCGAGTCGATGGAAAACCGGTTTGAGTCGATCAACTTTTGCAATCGAGACAGCGTCTGCAAAGATCGGCACATCCCATTCACTCGCCAAGTAAACAATGACTTGTTCCGGCAAGTTCGCATCGATCACCGCCGCACACGGCAACATTTCCGGACAATCAGGATCACGGAATGCCCGAGAGCCGGACGAGCGCCAACTAAATCGCTCATCGTCATCGACCACACTGCGTTGTTCACGGTGTGCCCGAGATCCGAGCGAGCGCCAACTCTTAATATCCTTCAACGTGAGCGACTCAATAGCCGTCATGTCGTTGATGGCGGCAACCATGTCACCTATTTCGTCGTTGATAGCAATATAACGTGAAGACGCAAGATCAGATCGCACAAGCACGTGATCGAGCACAAGATTCGAAGCACGGCAGACCTCGTCCAATAACCGACCAACCGAATCTTCCCCTCGCACGGATAAAAAATATACAGGGCGAGTGAGCATCGCAAGATTGCGAGCAATATTGAGCGCAACACCGCCCGCCCGTTCCACAACGACTCCGGGCGTGGAGTCGCTCAAATGAAAAGGCTTTCGAGCCGTCGCAATAAGGTCAAGATTTTGACCTCCCGCAACGATCCAAAACGTATCTGACATTGATTGCCGCCCTATTCCATCAGATAATCGAGATCTTCGGGTCCGAAAGAGTGCGGCAATAGCGCGTGGAGAGTCGTCTCGAAAAACGCTGTCGGAGATGTCGCGACCAATATGATCATCTCGCCTGACGTCGGCAAAAACTCGCGAAGGACTTGGCGGCAGATACCGCATGGATACGCCAAATCGAGCGCTTCCAGATTGGCATTCTCTTCGGCACCGACGACGGCAATCGCAACAAACGCTTCCGCCCCCTCTGACACTGCCTTGACCGCCGCCGTTCGCTCCGCACAGATAGTCGCCCCATACGAAGCATTCTCGATGTTTGCGCCGCGGAATATCCTGCCGTCAGTAGTCAGAATGGCCGCCCCGACTTTAAAACGTGAATAGGGGGCATAGCTGCTCTCTCTCGCCAGAAACGCCTCCTCGACCAGACGTAATTTCATCTCTGTATTAATCATCGCAAAGTCAAACCTTTCGTGACAGAGCATGTAATCGAAAGGGCGGGAAAACAACTTCTTCGAAATGGCCCCGCACTTTCATACTTTTCGTCTAATGAACGGACTTATTTTACCATACTCCATAGGTGAAACCGACAACATAGGCGCCGTTCAACTCCGGTATTGCATCTTAATGTAGAGAACGATTGTAGAGAACGATTGCTCAACCGCCCTGTATTCCGACAAAATGTCTGCGATCGTACAGTAAAGACCAAAACTTTCTTTCCACATCTCCCTTGCCTTTCGTTAGACTTTCGGGCATGAGCCATTACTTTTGGAAACAAAAATGAGCATGAGCAAAAATGTTCGACATTTCATTGAACCACGAGCATGAGCGATTACGTTCGATAATGCATTGAACCTCGAGGACAGACAATCGAATTGAATGATCATTGGATCACGAGCATGAGCGAACGCGTTTAGAAGAAATTTCGAGTATGAGCGATTGTTTTTGGGGAATTTTTCGATCATGAGCGATTATCTGTGGAGACAACATTGAGCATAACAATTGCATGAGGAAACATTTCAAGCATGAGCGACTACATTAGAGGAATTTTTCGAGCATGAGCGACTACATTAGAGGAATTTTTCGAGTATGAGCGACTACATTAGAGGAATTTTTCGAGTATGAGCGACTACGTGTGGAGACAACATCAAGGATAACAATTGCGTGAGGAAACATTTCAAGCATGAGCGGTTACGAGTGGAGACAACTTCAAGCATGAACGATTACGTTAAAAAATACATCTGTGGGAAAGCGGCACTCGATTACTGGGGTGTTCCGGCCATCCGAGGGAAAATTGAACCGCCCGATATCATCTTCCCCGAAGAGTACGTCATCTTCACCGACAAGCCCCTCTACCGTCCCGATCGGGCCACCATCCACACCTGCAGTATCCCGGGCGCCGATCAGTACGTCGAAGGAAAAGCCTGCACCCTTCCGCTTGTATTTTTACAGGTCGCCCATGAATACACCATCCACGAATTAATCTTTCTTGGACTCCAATGTTGCTCCTACCGCGAAGGTGATCGCCCGCGATGTACCGTCGAAGAACTGCGCGCCTGCGCAGAGGAACTGAAAGGACATCGAGGCCGCAGAAAAGCCCTCCGCGCCATCCGCTATCTCGAGAACAATTCGCGTTCCCCCATGGAATCGATCCTCTACATGTTCCTTCGATTACCTAATGCTCTCGGAGGTTGCGGCTTTAACGAGATCGTTCTCAACGAAAGAATTGACTTGGAAGATGGCGGTAAAACTTACTTTGCCGACCTCTATGTCCCGTCCTGTAAGCTTGATATCGAGTATGACAGTGAAGAATTCCACAGCACCGCATCCGCGTTAGCAAGAGACCGGAAACGTGCCGCTCACCTAGAAGCGGAAGGCTATCGCGTCGTTTCGGTTGGCTACTCTCAGCTTACAGACCTTAAGGCCTTTAGAAACCTAGCACGCCAACTCTCACGGCTCATAGGAAAGCGCATTTATATCCGTGCGAGAAAGTTTTTTGAGAACTTCGTGGCCTTACGCGACCTACTGCTCAGGAAAGGGAACAACATCCGCTCACGTTTCCGCAAAATCCACCGGAACGAGGTGCCTTGGCATTCCGGCGTCCACACCGCATACAAACTCTACCTCGCCGCATGGAACCGACTGATCCGGCACCCTAATCAACCTTTGGTCTTAACGCGAGCACCGTAGCTGTCGGTTCATTTCCGATCACGATCCACGATTCAATACATTCTTCGTCGCCAACAAGTACAACCCTAAGCAGATAGCGTGCTCAGTACGCCACCCATTCTCATTTTTTGCAAAACGACCTCACCCTGACTAGCGAGCCGACCACGGGCTGCCGCCTTAATCCGCCAATTTGTCACTTAAGCACACTTTTTCCAGTACACCGCCACCCCTACCTACCTCTTTCCACGCCTTCCCTGTACAGTTTTTCAGGTTACTTCGAAAAACTGCGACACGCGAGAAGAGAATAGTTCTCTAGGGAAGGTATAAGGAGTAGACCGGCAATACAGTGCGCCTCACCCTGTGCAATTACTCAACTAATATCGAATAACTGTGGCACACGGTGAGAGATAGGCTCTATGGGGAGGGGATTAATGGATGGATTGGCATATAGGCTTGGCATCCCTGTACAGTTTTTCAACTTAAACTAGAAATTTGCATCAAAGGCTGGGGCAAATGCATTTTTTTATTATACGGCGCATCGGCTGAGTAGCAATTACTCTATTCGTTGCTCTCGACTAAGATCGCCAACAACATTTTTCAGAAAAGATTGATAAATTGTACTCGTGGTGGCACGCATGCATCGTTCACTTGGAAAAATGTCGCTACGCATTTGTTAGTTGTTTGCTATTTCCGTTAATCGTCGCGTCTCAACTTTTCCTGTCAACCAGTAATTGGCTCTGTGGGAAATGGATCATGGAAAGAATGGCACATGACAGATAATAAAGAATAAAGAAGACGACTCCGGAGTGGAACCATCCACAAAAATGAAGGCGCCGCCCGACAGTTTGGACAGCGCCTGATTGGTGCCCAGAGCAGGAATCGAACCAGCGACACACGGATTTTCAGTCCGTTGCTCTACCGACTGAGCTATCTGGGCTTAAACAATCGCCGGCATAGAAACCGGCAATTGTCTGGCGACGCAGAAGGGACTCGAACCCTCGACCTCCAGCTTGACAGGCTGGCATTCTAACCGTCTGAACTACTGCGCCGTACAACTCTTTTTCGAGCGGCCATGCAAGGATAACAGATAATCGAAACGGTTGTCAACCGCTCGATCAACAAAGTAATCCGTACTCAATAGAAAAGAAAAATAGACAACTACGGCTTCTTATCGGGAGTCTCATCCGCCACACGCGGCAGGTCGTAACCGAACAAGAAGTCCCTGTCCTCAAAGTAGCAAACGGCACGCCTTGAAGTACGACTAAAAAGCCAGTCGAGCGAGACTTGAAAATAACCCGCAATCTTCAGGAGCATAAAAAAATCAGGTTCACGCTCGTCGCGTTCATATTTTGAAATTGTCTGTCTGCTAACATTTAGGGCATCGGCAACATCATCTTGACGGAGTTTTCTTTCTTTCCGCAATTCTCTGAGACGATCCCCGAATGTTTTCTCATGCTCATCCATACTTATGTGAAGTATGGATTGAGATGAAAATATGCTCAAGAAAAAACACCCGATATGCTACGAAGTGGCGCATTTAATCGTTCAAAAGGGAAACTTGTCAAAAATCACTACTTATGCAATGATTAAGCGTACGGGAACCGAACTCCAGATTTGATAAAATGTTTGACAGTTAGATGACATTAACGTGGATCATGCGCTCGTCGTTGCGAAACGTCAGTTCACCTGCATACGGGAGCATAGCTCAGCAGGGAGAGCACTTGCCTTACAAGCAAGGGGTCATCGGTTCGAGCCCGGTTGCTCCCACCAAGCGCAAACCGCTGGGACATCGACGTTTCAGCGGTTTTTGCTTTCAGAGAATCCATGCAACTCTAATTTCTTGTACCATTTTTTGTACCAAATAGAGACCAAACAAGTGCTATATATACCTATTTATATATAGTTTATGGACAAAAAGGCATAAAAAACAGCCGCCCTTTCGATCGGTCAGTTACCTCCTCCCCTCCGCCCCGGACTCTCCGTAAAGCCGAGACGGAGGGTATATGAAAAGGAGAAAAAATGAACCTTAATAGACTATCCGTCTGTGTCTGTGTCATCGAGCTCCGGCAACCCACCAACATTCATCAACAGCGAGACAGTAGCTGATAGCGTTGCTGTTGACAGAACGATTGGCCAATTAACCTCGCCAAGCGTTCTTGCCGTTGCTCCAATGGTTGCCACGGCTGACTGAGCCCAGGTCTTTAAGGCTCGGATGCCGGCGGCTTTCCACCACTTCTTACTCGTGATATTGTGTTTCATTTCTTGGATGCTCCTTTCTTTTTGGTAGCGCTTCAATCAGGGGCAAGCAATCATGCAGGATTAGGTCATAATCCTCATCCCCTTCAGGGATGCAGTCCTTGTAACGCCTAATGCAGAGCATGTAATTCTCCCACTGCAGCTGAGTTATGTAGCCTTGTTCATCGTATTTCTCGGTGTGGTTAAAAATCTTGTCCCCAAGCGCTGATCGTCGGTATTCCTTAGACTCTCTTGTGTTTTCCTTGTAATCGTCACTAAGGGTGCATAAGTTGGTATTGATTGTGCTCACACTCTCCTCGACATTTTCCAGTCGTTTTTCGTGGTCAAGGAGGGTAGTTCTCCAACACGTTTTCTTTCCCCACCAATCCTTGATTTGTTGCCGGTACTTGATTAGCGAGGCAATGATCGTTAGCAAAGCGACAATACAGGCAAGTATCGTGCTGACAATTCCTAATGTGCTCATTTCATCAGAGCCTCCCACGTTTGCGGCCCGACAACGCCGTCCACGTACAGTTTGTGGTCCGTTTGAAATTCTTTGACCATCCTGTCAGTAAGCGGACCTAAATTCTCGTCAGTAACCATCTTGTTGTCATCGGTATACCCGAGATTAATCAAGATCGCTTGTAACACGCCTACCACAGGCCCCTTATCGCCCTGCTTAAGCGTGTTGGCTTTCGCCCATGCGTCTACCTTATCTGCCGGCGACGGCTTTGGCGGCGACACAGATTTTGGTGTAGATTTAGGGGCGGGCTCGGTCGCGAGCACCTTGACGTACTTGGTTCCAAGGTGCAGCCATCCCTTTTCGGCAGGCACATATCCCCAACCTGAGGTCTCTTCCGCGATCTCGACGACGCTGTCTTTTGGCAGCGTTTTCAGGCGCTTAGATAGTGTTGACGGTTTTTCTCTTACATTTAGGCCGTGAGGCGTGATTATCTGTACCCGTTTACTTTCTGCCGGTTTAGGTGCTGGTGTAGTAGAGCCAGTCATCGCGGCTTTTACATCATGCCTAAAAGTGTCCATTGTGAAAGGCAATTTTAATTGAGCCCACAAATGCTCAGGGTCTCCGTGATTCGATGCGACGCCGGCCTTATGCCCTTCCTTGTGGCTGATCAGTGCGAGATGGTTTTTGCCCTTGATCTTCGCCAGCGGATCGAGGCCACGTCGCTTGAATATATCTGCGAACAATTCGACGGCCGTCCAGTAGTTTTCAATCACGTATTTCCTTGAAGCTTCAAGATGTTCAGGAGCAACCGTGAACTTACCGCCTTTGCCGTACTTCAACCACTTCGGCTCTGCCATTTCGACCTGGAACATGTAATTATTCGCGTTACCGTTAGGGCCGCTTCCAGAAGTCCATGGGCGCTTGTCCTCCGGCAGGCATTGGATAGCGACGCCAGGCTCGGTGACGTATGTAGGGCAGACCCGAGCGGTCACGCGATTCCACCGTGCCGCCCAGTTATCAGCTGATGCCTGGGGGCAGCCGACCGAGTGGAGCATACCACCTAAGACACCCTGCATCTTGCGAGGATCGTTATAGCACGGCGACTTGGTAGCATGTCTAATTTTGATTGTTATTGCCATTTGTTTTTCCTCCAATAAAAAACCCCAGCTATGCTGCAGCTGAGGTAATCAGTCTGATTATCTTAATGATGCTAGACATCAGGGCGCATTTTCGACCCAACCAAGGTCTTCTAGGATATCCTGAACTTCTTGCTTCAAATGATCAGGTACATCATCTATTGTTTTCTTTCCCTTCATAATTAAATTCGCATAGATAGCCGCCATCGTTCATCACCTGTCCTTTCTATAACAACATTTCATAGACTTCACACAGCACCAATTGCGTATCAGTTATCTGACTTTCCAAAGATTCATTTTTTTCATCAAGCATCTTGATGTATTCATCCTTGTCGTACTGAACCAAATTGTATTCAAAGCCAGTAAATCCTTCCTGCTCATCTATGCTCGGCTCAGTGACTGCCTGAATATCGGAGGCAATCCATACACTGAATTCATCGATACTCATTTCTTCAGGCATGACTGTACTCCTTGTTTTTCCAAAATCTTTCATGCTTTTTTACCGCCTTTCTTGTTTTTGCTTTTGATGTTGCGCTGATAGTATGCATCTGCATATTCCTGGATTGGCGCGATGTATTTCTGCTGCAATCTGTAACTGTCACAATGCATCAACCAACCCTTATATGAATTGATGGCGCACCATTTTGAATAATTCAGGTCTCTTCCTTCCATCCTGTCCTTGTTTATTCGATTCAGTTTCTTCTTCATTCGTTTGCAGGTACGTTTTCTCAGTAGTACATAATCTAAGAAAACTCTATAGCCAACGTAATCAACGCCTCTGATATAGGAAGGGAAGACCTGCCAATTTTCTTTAATTTCAAGTTTTAGATTCATTCTGAAGTATTCAGCAATGTCATCTTTCAACTTGTGTAAATCACTTTTATTTTCACCGAAAATAACAATGTCATCCATGTATCTAAAATAGTGTTTGACCCGCTTGACCTCTTTTATCCAGTGGTCAAAAGATGACAAATAAAGGTTGCCTGAGTACTGTGAAAGATAATTTCCAATCGGAATCCCAACACCACCAGGTGTCGAATCGATGATTTCATCTAGCAACCAAAGCAAATCCTTGTCCTTGAATAATCTTCTATACTGCATTTTCAAAATGGCATGATCAATAGAAGGATAGTATTTCTTTACATCTAACTTTAGACAGTATTGACAACCGGAGATGTCTGTTTGCATAGCGTGTTTCAGCTTGTACAAGCAAAGATGGATACCCTTTTCAGGAATCGCAGAATAGGTATCATCAGTAAAAGTTTTCAACAGATAAGGTTCAATGATTTGTAGAATCGCCCATTGGCAAATCCTGTCAGGGAAGTATGGTAATTTGTAAATCAGGCGTTCTTTCCCGGTGTCATTCCTGATAAAAGTTTTATATTCAGAAGTGTGGTAGGTTTTATTGATTAGCATTTCCTGGAGCCTCGCTAGGTACTCTTCAGGATTTTCATCAACCAGTTTGACTTCCTTATACCAGCCTTTACCTTTCTTCGCATTTTTATGCGCACGTCTTAGGTTGTCTATGTCATAGATCTTGGGGTATAGCTTTCCGTATCTTTTCATTTTGTATGCATATTGAATGGTCAAATCTTCAACTTTGAGAGTTTACCAATACAACCTTTCATCTTTTTATATTTTGGCAAGCGCCAGGGCAATTTGGTCACATATGTAAAAAGTAAAGTATCTTTCACACCTTACTTCTTTATAATTTATATGCATTTAGTGAGTGACTGCCGATGTTCCGATTCCGATTAGCCGCTGAATTATTCAAATTCCAATAGAAACTGCCTGCATTCGAGCCATTATTCCAATTACCGCCTAATAGAGCAATGGAATTGCTGACTTTTTCAGGTAGAGATTGTTTTATGTTCGCGTATAAGAATCAGTACAAATTGCCCAATAATTCAATGGTTAAGCCACTTTTGGCACATACAGCGAGCGACCGCCGATGCTCCGAGCCCGATTAGCCGCCGAATTAGCCAAATACCAAGAGAAACCGCCCGCACTCGAGCCACTACCCCAACTACCGCCCAAGAGAGCAATCGTATAATATTCGACAGCTCTATTCTGGTAAAAGTAGTCTCCGACGGGGACACTTGCATTGCCGAGAGCTTCAGAGGCAATGAATAGCCAATCATATTCTTCGTCATAAGCAAAAGCACTTATGTAGCCATTTGTGCCACTAATAGTGATTCCTGCGTCCTTGTATGCGCCATCATTTTTATTGTCTGTAAAATCGTTGTCTGCGATATAGACAGAGCCCTCACCATAGTTGTAAATGTTGATTCCATCAACCCACTTCCAAATGTTTCCGTAGAAGTTTTCTTCGCCCCTGTATGAGATCGCTGACCAACCGCTTTCACTGGTGACAGCCCCCGTAGCGTTTCCAAGATTAGTCGTGATACCGGTGAGTTCAGACATGTTGGTTGCGCCATCATCTGCTTTGCCTGTGATTCCAGCCCCAATTGCGGATTGCATGTTAAAACTTGCGTACTCAACAAGAAACAGAAGTGCCGTTGCAGTCACAGATTGAATCGTTGCTTGCGTCCACCCCGTCCCGCGCTTCGCGGCAAGGGCCCTGAACCCTGCTCTAGTTGCCCCGCTCTGTGACAGCCCGCTAGTTGGTTTAGCCCCCGCAATAGACGCGAGTACATCATTGTCAAAGTCGACGGTCTGCGCATCGTTGATGTTGTATGCATCAGCCGACGTGTCATAAGTGGACCCTTCATAAGCCGAAAGGTATATACAATCATTTTCCACGCCATTTCTAATAAACGCTGGATGCAGTTTGAATCCGGCTTTCTTAGTGGGCGAAATGTAATATCTGCCTTTCCGCAGGAGCATTCCTTTTTCACCGAGTCTTCTTTCAAGCTCAAGCGGGACAACCTTGTAATAGAACTTTGGCTGTTCCACCATGACCTGAACTTTTGTTCCGACTGGGTATGTGGTGTCGTCGAGGGTGACTGCTTGTGTCAAAGCGCCTGTTTCTGTGTACCCCGCCTCGCCATGATAAGCGAGGACGACGCCCGCATCCGTCAGAATGCATCGTTTACGCTTCCACGGATCAATAGCATCAAAGTCCGCTCCAGGAGTCATTGCGGAAGCACCTGCAAGTCGGGTGAATCGCTTGTTCACAAAGTCGACTTCAACACCATAGATGTCCTCTTCTGTGTAGCCTATATAAGCCTGCAGATCGTCAATTTGCCCTTGTAGGCTTTGGATGTCGCCGATGGTGGCAACCCCACCAGGGTCAACTTCAACCGTCACATTAGACGCATTCTGGACAGTAGTGACAAGCTTCAGAAAACATCCGCTGGACGATACTCCATTGTAAGGGGGCATCCATCCAGGCGTAGAAGCGCCACACGCTGCATATACAATTTCGCCCTCATCCGGATCTTGCGCATAAAGGGCAATTGTTCTGATGTGATACCCGGTTGTCAACAAAGCATTGGTGACTGCGCCTTCCACTTGCACCGCCGCATTACTTGTTTTTATAACCCTTGAGATACCTGAGGTTTGTTTTACGCCGCCAAGTGTGGCCATAGCAAGAATCTGTGCATCAGTGTATGCAGTTTCCGAAAGAGAAATCTTTGTGAATGTGATGTTCCCTCTGCCTGCA
The DNA here is from genome assembly GCA_012841145.1 of Clostridiaceae bacterium. GTDB lineage: Bacteria > Bacillota > Clostridia > Saccharofermentanales > DTU023 > UBA4923. Next base: position 46,333 of record DUVH01000024.1, read on the forward strand.
AGCATCTTCGCAATTAGTGCTTGACCTTTGTTTGTGATTACCATTGGCCTAAATTCCGCCATAATTTTTACCGCCTTTCTTTATAAACAGTAGGAGTCGCTGACTTCAATTTGATTCGTGATACAATGAGCCGTAAACCCGCCTGCTCCAGAATTAATAGTAAACACGTCATTAACAGAATCAGTTAGCATAATTTCACAAGCGCCCGAACCAGCTGCAGCTGGGCATGCTACGCCGCCCAAACTCCAGACAGCACCAAAAGAATCCGTCAATTGGAACATGTCTATAAACACTTGACCCACAGTGACATAGGCACTGCCCTCAATCAAATAGTCCAGGATGTTTTCTGCAATAACTTGAACGTTCGCAGGTAGCATATACCTAAAAATACGTTCCAAATCTTCAACTTGGCCATAAAGATCAAGATGTGTGGTGATACACAATTGATATTCGCTCCAGTTTTCAACTATTTCATAGTCTTCGCCACACAACATTTGTATCTTTTGTTGAAAATGATTCCATGTGTAAGAAAAGGTATACCCCCACCTAATAAAAACCCTTGAAATCCTTGATTCAAGAGTATCTTCAGAGGAAGGTGTGATTTTTAGGATTTTCTCAAATCTTGTAACGCCGCTATCATGTGCTGACAAGATAAATGCATCATCTAAAAAATCAGCAAGCTTATCCCACGCAAGTTCGAACTCCGGCTCCTCGGCGTCCATCAGACATTTGAAGTATGGAATCAGAAAGTTCGGAAGATAGTCTTTTAAGCTACGATCCGAGGGTAACATTGACATCACCTCGTTTCGGGACAGCGTTGGACGCGATTACTAAGTTTGTAGCTAGGCCGTTCAAAGTCATATCCTCAACGTCGATGATGTGCTCGACGTTGAGCATTAGCGCTTGGAGCGCGGCGCGTCGAACAACAACGTTTGGCAGATTCTCCCACTCTTTAGTTAATTCTAAGAGATAAGCGTCGAGCACCCCGTGAACGGCGGGCAGGACTTCCGAAATCGTGTAGCCTGTTTCAAGCATGAGCTTTGCCGACAGGTCTACCTCTTCGGATGTTGCTCCTTCGACGGTCACGATGTGTCCAATAGGTGCGATACCGTAGCCTTCTCCTGAGTTAACAGATGGGTCAACGGCGGTCTGTACAAAATCGACCAGCTCTGCGCTGGGCGCATCATAGTCGGAGTTGATAATGATGAGCTTCACTGTCCCTCCGCCGTCCCAATGCGGAATGACCTTAACTCCGCCGACTCCTTGAACTTCGTTTACTTTTTCTTTGTAGTCCGCAATGTTGCCCCCGAACGCTAACGAAGTAAAGGAATTAAGATACCGGGCCCGGAAGACTTCAGTGTCCTCTTCATCCTCTCCGGGGACTAAAATCTCTGTAATCTTTGCTGTTTCTAATCCGGGGATGTAATCGATAGGGATTAAATCGCCTGTTGCTAAAATTGCGCCCTCAGTTTCGCAAATCAACTTATAGACGCCGGGAGCGAGCTCACAGTCAACATAGTAGTTGTGCATACCTAGATTAAAACGAGTCCCTGTGGGAACCGCTAAGGTATCTGGGGTAAATTCCCCTTTAACTCTTGCCGCGCTAGCCGGGATCGGACTTAACCCTCTTTCCCTTGCCCTAAGAACTAGAGCGTCACGTTCCGCAGTGTCTACAAAAACCTGATCAAACGCCCACGCGAGCTGTTCGTAGAGCAGATTAAGTTCTGCAGCCGCAGGAGCAAGGGCTGTATAGATCACAGACCCTTCGCGCTTATCCATCGAATCGGGAATCCTCTCAAGCATCCGGTTAAGGATTGTTTCATACGAAGTCATACATTACCTCCGTTTCACCGAAAACTGTAGTAACCAAGAAGGCCACACTTAGCTTTTTCTTATCTTGAATAAAAGCAAATTCAGAGACATCACTGATCCGATCATCCTGCATCAAAGCTTCGGTGATTCTACGTTCAACTTCTAATCTCACCCAGTCAGGATCCTTGCCGTACAAGTCCAAGGTTTCCATCCCGTAATTCCACGAGTAGATTGGCCACTCGAACCGCTCCGTTTGAAGGATGCAGAAGATTGATTGCTCCAGAGCCTCCAACCCGTCAATAACCCGCCCATCTTCCAGAGCGTATGTTTTAGACGGCGGCACTTCGAATTCAATGCGCTCATTGATTGTAGTCGTAGGAATCATTGCACTACCCCCAGTATTAGGAAGGTTTGTCCGCCTTGCTGTCGGAGCAGAGCAACTCGATCCTGTGTCGAAAGCCCTATCCCCTTGAGCCAGACGCATTGATCCGATGTGATCGTTAGTTTTTGATCAACGGCTATTTTTAACGGTGAGGTCGATTGAACAACTCCGAACATCAACTTGACAGGGAATGTGGCTTCGACAGCATTGACTGCGATTTGTTTGAAGGTCTCGAAAACATCAGGCAACGAAACCACCCCCGATCAAAGTCAAGTCCATTGTGTGCTCGGACTCGCTGAATTCATGTTTTGCTTTTTCGACAAGCATCCATTGTTGGATCCCGTGAAGATTCACAAGAACCAGCGAACCGGCACGAACGCGTACATCGCCAAACACCTTTTTGACGGACAGTTTTTGCTCAACTTGATTATGGAGATTAAGTAGCGCATCTGCCTTCTGCTGAGCGTTAACCTTCTCGTCTGCCTTCTCGTAGTGTTGCAACAGCCCCCATTTGTTCTGGTTAGCTGTCGATTACGCGATGTAGATCTCGCGCTTTCCTGTCTTTTTGTTATCCCTGAATAGCTTAATTCGGTTGTACGTTTTCGCATCGATTGAGCGCGAAAGATCAAAGTTATCCGAGGATGAATCGTCCAAGACAACAGGCACCTTCATATCTTTGATCTCCTTGAGAGCGATCCTTCCGAAGTCATCGAACAATACGAAAAGCCTCCGGTCATGCATGAGCGTTGCATCCAACGCGTTACCAATAATGTCAAACAAAGTCTGATTATCCTCAACCCTCGAAGGGATCACATAGCCTGTATTGACGAGCGCTCCAGTCTTCAACCGGAAGTCATCCGCGATCATCTTCACGACCTGATCGGCACGCTTACCGGAGTAGACATATGTGTCTTTGTTCTTCAGGTAGCGCAGCTGATCATAAGCTGTGAATTTGACCTTGTCTTTGTCGCTCTTATCTGTAAAAAGAAATCCGTAGAACACGTTTGCGCCGTCAACCTTGAACCGAACGGCGTTCCCCATCTCGAATGGAACCGGCGGTAGACAGCTGAAAGTGAGTTTCCCCGGATTGTTCTTCCTAGACGTATCCCAAACAACTTTACCCTCGACGGGGGGCGCGTAGATCGTATTACCGCTCATTACGACCAGTTCATACATAAAGGCACCTCCTACTTCGGTGGAATCTTCAATACTTGGCCGACATAGATTGTGCAATACGCAACTCGTTTTCCCTTGTTCCTGGCTGAAATAAGAGCTTTGTTAGCGTTATAAATCTTCTTCCAGAGATTACCCTTACCGTAGAAACGTCTAGCAATCGCCCATAAGCTATCGCCCTTCTTGACTTTATACGTTTCGCCCTCTGCCTTCTTAGGAGAACCTGTTCGAGCTGCAGAAGGGTTGGCGACAGTTTTACTCGCTTTAGACGTTGTCTTGGTCGGGATAGTGACAGTCTTCAGACCGTAATCGACGTACTGCTTGAGTTTGACAGAGATCGATACGTCCCTCGCATTGGCCGCGGATTCTTCGATCGTGTAGTCTTCAAGCGAGACTTTTAGGTTCGTGCCAAATCCCCGCTCCCTAACAACAATAAACTGGAACGGTTTTTTGCTAACCTTAAGTTTCTCCAAATGATCGAGAAAGAATTTCTGCGGTTTGAAGTTAACAACGAAAGGGTACTTCTGATACGGCAGGTCGAACTTGAAATCGATCTGCGTAAGCCCAGGACGCTTGAGTTGGTTGACCTCACCTTCGTTGATAAGGTCAACGGTTTTGTTCTTGTTTTTGATTTGCAGCTTAATAGCCGCCGGCGCGAACGGTAACAATACATCGCCTAAAAACACTTTATGCATGACTACCCTCCGCAGCTCCCACGAGCTGACCTTTGAGCCAGTCGCTGAACTGATCAACGACACCATCAATGTCAGGCTCGGACTGAACGTTCGTGAAGTCAAAACTCATGTCCGCAAACGTGAACCGATTGATCACATCACGTTCAGCAATTTCCCTCATGTATTTGAGTTCTTCATTGCTGATATCCAGCGAATCTTTTATGCTTCCAACGTTCTTGTCGATGTTCCCGATCTTCGCTGCTTGAGCTGAAGCGGTTGGCCTAAAATCATCAACGGTTTCAACTTCTTGTGCACTCTCTTTTTCAAGGTCACGTCGTGCAGCGTCAATCTCAGCAAGTCTAGTTTCCGTTGCTTGCCGCGCATTGTACTTCATAGCCGCCAATTCGCCCTTGCGAGATGCGATGTCGGCATCTAGCTCCGCTCTCTTAGCCGCCAGATCAGCTTCCCTAGCTTGTTTGGCAGCCTCGTTTTCGGCAGCAGCCATCGTTCCGAAAGTGACCTGTTCAATGAATCCAATGCTGACAAAGGGGAGTTTGTTTAGCTTATCAATAAACCCGTTGATTATATTGATAGCACCATTAACCAAGTTTTGGAGGATCATCAGGACCGATACTTTCATATCCCCAATAAATCCGGCAATAGCCACACCAGCACTCGCCCAAGCGAACTTCAGCTTAGCAATCAGATCAATAACCCAATAGACACCAGTAAAGAACCCGATTTTAACCCAGTCCCAGGCGGTTAGAATTGCATTAACCACGATCAACCAGGCAATGCGTATGCCACCGACAGCTTTTACCCATTGATAGATCGCGACAATGATTGCCGCGATGGCCAAGATGATCCAAGTAATGGGACTCGCGAGGAGAGCAGCGTTAAGCGCCCACTGAGCCACTGTTGAGACCCAATTCGCGGCTGCGACCGCAAGCGATTTAATGGCCCACAGACCCAGCGCAACGGCAATACCCAAAACGATGGGCTCAATCCATGACCAATTTTCAGCAATCACATTCGCAAGCCAAATAGCCGCATCGACAAGCCAACCGATAACTTGGGCAATGTAGCCTAAACCAATGATCATCGCGTCAATCGCGGTCTGAATAGCAGGATCGTTCAGAAATTCATTGAGCTTCATGAGCGCCGGCTCAAACATCATGATCAATTGGTTTTGTATGGACTGCCAAACTTGAGCAAACGTCATAGGCATGTTCGCAAACTTTGCCTCTGTTTCGTCAGCCGCCGCGAACACGGCCTCTTTTACTACTTGAGCGGATAATTCGCCCTCTGCCGCAAGCTTCCGAATTTCGCCCATAGACACGCCTAGATAGTCAGCAACTTGCTGAAGAATCATAGGCGTGTTGGACATGACTGCGTTCAAGTCCTGACCTCGAAGCACCCCTGAAGCCATGGCTTGAGTTAGGTTATACATAACCGACTCGGCACCTTGCTTGCTGGTACCTGAGATCGTGAACATTTTGTTGAGCAATTCGGAGAAATAGATTGCTTCGCGGTTATCCGCGAACGCATCTTTCGCCTGCATAGACAGACTAGCAACTGCTTTAGCCGTGTCCAAATACGCACCGCGAGAGCGCTGTGCACTTCGGAAGACCATCTGGTTAAGCTGCTCTGTCGTCTGCTGCCCGTCGTTAATCATGTCCAGTCGAGCATGAACCTGAACTAACTCATCGGACATCTCCGCGCCAAGTTTAATGCCCTTGATAATTGCTATCACTGCCGCTGTTTTAATTGCGGCTGAGTGCAACATCGACATTTGACTATTCGCGTTACGTGCCTCATTCGCGAACTGCTGGGCGCCACGAGAAGATTTTCTTAATTCTTCATCAATTTCTCTAGCCGAACTAGCCGCCTGATCAAGTTCTTCAGAAGCATGAACGATCGATGACGTATCCACAGGTTGAGCAAGTGAGGCTTTAACATTACCAAACGTCCCTAGAACATTATTCAAAGACGCATCGATGCGGTTCAGCGTGGCACTCATTGAATCGTTTAATCGCAATGTAGATCTAAGAGTTGCCATACCATCACCTACCTCTTTGCTTTTCTTACTTGCTTTTCTTCTTCCTTGATCCGCAAACGGATAGAAGCGATCACAAATGCCCTCTCGTAATCGTTCAGATTGAAATACTGGGACGGAGTCCACCGAAGCTTCTGAATGCAAAAGTGCAGAATGTTCGCTTCGGGGTCACCATCCTCGATTAGTTTTTTGCATTTTCAACTTCAAGCTCGAGATCGAATCCATTGATTTCTTGGACGGCATTGGACAAGTTGCTATACTCGCCCGGGATAAGCATCCTTTCGAGCAGTGCCTCCGCGCCCATGACGCCGTAACTGTCCTGCAGATCCTTGTCATGCAAATCGGGGAAGACCACCGACGCAACGCAGGATTTCAGAACATATTCGTTAAAGTTCGTTTCCGGCAGGAACACATTGCGCTTACCCGGGACCGGGACGCGCTTCGTACACGCCTGTCTGATGGCTCGATCTTCTTCGTTGGTCAACGGCCTCAGTTCCCATTCAATGGGCTGACCGCTCTCATCGAGAAAGCGGTCAGACACTTTAACTTTTCGATTTTCGATCGGCAGCGCGTTTTGCGCCATAAAAGCGTTCAGGTTCATTACATACCTCTCAATTCACGGAAGGTCTCCGGGATCGCGAAATCGTCGAAGGTGAAATCGATATCCTCGTCCAGGAACTCGGCATCGGCGTCGAATTTTGCGAGAATGACACTGTTCAGATTGCAGTCTTTGAGAATGACTGTTTGCCTGCCGACGCTGGATGTCGGATCCTCGTTTGTGACCTGGATTTCAAAGTACATATCTTCGCCCGTCTGCTTGTATCTTTCAGCAAGCTTACGGAAGATTGACGTGTTGTAATGCATGCGCCCTGAACCGGTCCCCTTCCAGCCCGTTGTTTTATTGCCCTTGCCCGTTTTGCCAAGAATAGGGACTTCGGCCTTTGTCTTTTCGAACGTCGCGTCTAGGTTGATGATCTGCATCGCGTTGTATCTGCGATTGCCGATCGTCACAAAGCATTCAGCTAACGACCCACTAACGGAATCTCCGGCTTTCATGACTTGGTTATTCATAAAGAGTCACTCCTTTCTTAACTGACAATGACGGTCATGTAGAGCTGCGTCATGGCCGAGATAGGCGTGATTCCTAAATTAACCACAACTGCCTTCTTGTTCTGGCCTTCAGACACTACAACGTCACCTTCCTCGAACGCCTCGATTGCACGAATCTCACGCAGGTTCGTCAAGAAGTTCACGACATCAGACCACAAAGAGATGCGACCGCTCTCATCGTTCGGAATCCTGCCAAGATATTTCGTGTTGAATACTGTAGCGATATCGGTCGCGATCCGGTCAAGGACCCTGATCGTCTGGTTGATCTTAAAGTCCTCAGACTTGTCCGCGCCCAATGTCGTTAAAGAGTTGATGTCTTCAAGCACACGAATGGAGTCACCGACACGGTGGAAGATGAACTTCCCGGCTTCCAGTGCCTGTTCTAGCTGTGTCTGAGAGTAATCCGCCACAACCGTATATTCGCCGTCATAGACAGCATTAGTCAGGCTCTCGGACACTGCTGCGCCTGCAAGCGCACCAGCAACCCAGTACACCAACGAAGAAGCATTCGCTACATTGACAACGCCTTCATGGTCGGCGGCCGTGTTGTACACAACGGTCTGAAACTTCAGCCCGATCTCATCACGTATCCGCTTAGTGAAGGCCACTACAACCGCCACAATCTCCGAGGTCTCTGACGCGCAAGCTAACGCATCGAAGGAATATGCTTCGAGCTTGGTCAAGAAACCCTGCCAAACCTGTGCCGTAGCCGTGCCACCGTTTGTGCCGCCAGTGAGCGATAGCCCCGCATGGGCCGTCAATGAAGCGCTTGTTTTCCACGTAACGAAGTCATTCGCGTCGAGATCGGTTATCGTCGCAACAGCGAGCTGTTGAAACACCAAGGCAGTACCCAAATATACGAGCACATCGAACTTGGTGGCATCAATGACGTTAGCTCTCACAACTGTCTTCAAATCGTTTCCGCGGGTCCCTTTGTACTTAGCGGTCGCTATTGTGTTTGACGCGGCGGCCGCTCCGTCTCCAGCGAGCTTGTAGAGTAAGACTTTACGAGCCCTCCGGAAAGCCTCGCGCAACGGTTTCATATTTTCGTGATCATAGTCATAACCGAGCAAGCTCCTAGAGTCTCTAAGAAAGTCTGCACGGTCGATCACCATGACCTGGGCGTCCGGGCCCCAATCAAGCGGCAAACCCATTGCCACAGTCCCTCGCTCTCCAAGAAGAGAAGAGGCACGGGGCGCCGCGACAAAGTTGATATAGCTCCCAGGGAGCTTCTTATTTTGCACCGTAAAGGTGCCCCCACCTAAGGCCATTATTTGTCCCTCACTTTCAAAAATGCATTGACAAGCTTTTCAGCTTGCTCAATGGAATAGGTTTTAGATTCATCCAAGGCCGCCTGGACAATGTCCGGGCATTCCGGGAACCTAACCAGTAACTGTTCTCTTGTGAACTCGATCGGCTTATCTACGCGATCAGTTTTCTTATCCGCCATTAATGTTCACTCCTTCCAAAGTTTCAAACTTATCCGTCTCATCGACACTGACAAGCGAGTAGTTCAGGTTGCACGTCACCTGCAAGGTTCCGGCGACAATCTCGGAAATCAGCGACGAGACGCGAAGGCTAATGTCACTCCCAAGGTCGACCTGTTCTAACTGCGTCATGATCTTGTTTTGGATCTCGATAAGTTCCGCGTGATCGCCGGGTTTCTTCGGCAAGTAGGTAATCTGCACAGGAAACACGATCCGGCTTTGCTTCATGATCCGCGGCTGCTTTACCGTGATCAAAGGCGTAATAAAGAAGCAAGGCTCTTTTACACCTTGCTCCACATCATCCTGATAAATTGTCGCCGTCTCATCGATCTGCTTTAGCCTTCTCGCGAGGGCGTTTATTATTTCTTGCATTCCTTAAAACACCCCCTTCAGCAATTCAAGCAATTTCTTCTCGATATACTTTTCTTTGAAGCTGTCGATGAATTCCTCAGACTTACGTAGCATAAACCGGCCCTGAACGAAATTTACAACGAGTTGCTTTCCGATTGCCGGAACATATCGCCCCGGTGTCTGTCTATGCCCGTACTCAACGTAGATTCCGTACTCGACAGGATTTTCGATCGTGATGATGTACTCGTTGCCTTGTTTCTCGATGGGGAGCGCTGCAGCATAAGAACTAATCGCCCTATCCACTCCGCCGGTCCATCCGCGTCGTAGCGTTCCGCCCATCTTACCCATTTCTGCGGGATACTTCCCGACGGGCGTGCGAGGGACCACCTCGGCCAGAAGCCTAGCGGCTAACTCCCGCGCAACACCAGAGATAAAATCTTCCAGGCCGACCTTACGCAGATCACCGAGCCGCTCTTTAAGCTTGAGCAAATCGTCGAAGTTCGCATCGCCCCACTTAGCCATGTCGATCCTCTAGTTCTAGGAGGATCTCCTGATGCGTGGGATAGATCGCCGGTTCTCCGGACCGATAGAACGCCCTTGATTTATCCTGCCTCGTGACCGTTATCCGGCTCCCGACAGGAATCTCAAGCGTCTCATCACAAAACAACTTAACGACTTGTTCCCGGCGAACCCATCGATCGACTGTCGCCCCTGAAATCGTCTCGAACGAGATTCGGCATGGCGCATCACGAATGACAACCCTTGGCGGTTCACTTGACGTGATCTTGGTATCCGGATCCTCTGTGGAGTCCATAACCTCAACCGTCATCGAGTCAGTCCATAGGTAACGTATCGATGACCTTACCACCTCAAGCGACGGAATGCTGACCATTGATCGTCCCCCCTTGTCTTCAGAAAGCCGATAATCAGCCTGGCCAAATCGGCGTCTGTCATTGACGGCACAACCTCAACGGTCGTGTCACCGAGCCGGACGGTTTTAGCGCCGGGCGCCCCGAGATCGAAGCTAGGCAGACTGTTCGTCAAGAACTTCATCTCCATCCATGCGCCCGCAGCACGATCGACGAGAACAAGCTCTAATTCGGCAGGCAAAGAGACGTGGTTAATCTCCGTGAGAATCCACTGATGCTGTTGTTCGATGAGCATGTCAATCAGCGCGTGGTCAGCTTCAGTAATCACAAGGCCGAAGCCTTCCAGCCGGAGAATAACTTTATCTCTTATCTCACGAAGTTTAACCTCACCCATTGCTTAACCCTCTTTTTCTATCAAGGCGACGATGTCTGCCTTTCTTGTGGCCCCGCCTAGATCAATGTTGTTTTCAGCTGCGTAGTCCTTGAGTTCTGTGAGAGTCATCTTCTTCAGATTCAGAACCTTTGACTCTGCCGCCGATACCGCTTTCGCAACAACATCCGCTTTCGGCTTCTTAACAAGCGTAAAGCCCTCGTTGATGAGGGCCTTCGCTTTTAATTCAGAGTCGACGATACGAACTACATTGAGTCTTTCTAGCTCAAACATACATTAACCCTCTCCTCCGGCAGGCGGGTCGGGGTCAGGATCGGGGCTTTCCGGAGTCTCAGGCTCTGGAACAGGAGCCGTATTGACGAACAACCCCTCTTCGTGTTGTTTCTTGACCCAGAGATCGTGGTATTTGCGATAGTCAAGCTTCCAAGCATCCGCCGTTTGGTTGACGTCCGGCGCAAAGATACGAATCTTGTCAGTCTTTGAGATCGCAAGAGGGTCCGTCTTAACGGTCAAAAGCCAGTTAATGTCCAAAGCATCCGCATGAACAACAAAACCGCCAGCCTCTTGTCCCTCGGTCTCGCCGTCATAGAAGGTGTACTTCGTTTTCATGCGAGCAGAAGGTACCGGGATAATCGGGTGATCGTTGATGGCATGAACTTTCGTTTTTACGCCCCCGCGATCGAACTCGATGATGGACGCTGAACGATTCCAGAAGGTTGACTGTTCGAGAATGCGTTTCACCGGGCCCGGCATCGAGATAACGATCATGACCCCATCACCATAGATATCCTCGATTGCTCCGAGGTCCGCAAGCAGCTGCTGGGCGATTGTTGCGGCGACCGGAGTATAATCCGATGTCGTCTGACTCGCCGCGATAGCGAGCGTTGCAAGCTTGGAGTAACGATACGCGTCGATCTCCGGAATGACATGCCTCTTCTGGAACTCGGCCATTACAGCCGTCGCGTTCAGATGGAAGTGCGTGTCATCGTTGTCCATACGGTCGATGCTGAATGTGCGCCCTCTGTCCTGCGTCATTTCATACGTGTTGTAAACAAGCGAGATCGCACCTTTTGTGAAGCCGTCTTCACGGTCATAATCCGCTAGCCCCTGCGTCGAGATCGTTCCGATCTCAATCTTTTTTCCGCCGTTGTAAATTACTTGACCGGCGTTCTGTTCCATCCATCCGGATGTCGCTCCTATCGCAACCTGCTGGTCAAGTCGCTCCTGCAGGATGGTCGCGTATTTCTGAATTGAATTCGCCATGATTAATAGTATCCTTTCATAATGTCATCTACCTGTTGCTCCATACCTTTGCTACCCTGCAAGGTATCTACTTTTCCGCCGGGCGTCATACCGAAGAACTTCGGTTCCGCCGGCGCGTCGTCTGACTCGAACAGGTACGGGTCAGACTTCTTGATGTCATCGAGATTGAGCCCCTCGACTTTCCCGTCTTTCACAGAGAGTTTCTCGAAGTCCAGCAACGCTTTGATCGCTTTAGTGTTCTTGCCTTTCGCCCCAACAATGGCCGCATCGAGGGCGGCATCAAGCTGTTGCTCTACAAGTTTCTTCTCCAGCGCATCTGTGTCCGTTTTGTACTTTGCCTGAAGGTCTTCATATTTCTTTGTGAGATCGGCATTATCGGTGGAACTCTTTTTGAGGTCCGCAATATCTTTGTCTCGTTCTTTGATCTGATCTTGCAGATCCTTAACGGTTAATTCTGCAGCGTCAGCTCTCGCCTTTTCTGCGTTGATGTCTTTACCGTTTTCGTCCATGATCTTGTCAATGATGTCATCGGCCAGACCCAGATTCTTCAAAAATTCTCGTTTCATAGTGCTTTGTCCTTTCCCTCTACGCTTTTTTACGAGGTCGCGCCTCCTGGAGTCGACACACTGACGCAGTGTCCGCTAGTTTTGGTGCACGATCGTGCTGGTGGAGATGACGGGTTCCGCCCCCGTGTCCGGAACACTGCACTTTGGCTTTGTTGTCCCGTCGAAACTATCCCATCCCCATAAAGATAAGCGCCGAAGTTTGCAACCTCCGGCGCCCACGCTGTACAACTTCCGCTCGCGGGACTTGAACCCGCAACCTTGACAATGCTCAAGGCCATCCCTTAATAGCGGCATAAAAAAGCGGCCTCTCGACCGCTCATCTAAAGCTTAAATTAGGTCAATACAATCTATGACTTAAACAGATCCGCCCATATATCCCCTTCGAAACCGTATAGCTTATCTACAATCCGCTCTGCCAAAAAGGTTTCAGAGGTAGGGTTGTCATTTTCATCCAACGATTCTACTGTTTTATCGCACAATTTGTCGTACAAATCATTCAAATCAGTATCATCCTGAATTGCAAAATTCGCTTGTATGTAATCTATTTCTTCTTTTGTAAAAATCATTTTCTCTTTTTCCTGTTAGTCTGTATAAGCATCCCTGTTTCTGGATTAATTGTAACCACACATTCCTGACCTTGGTATTGTCTGCTTAGCATCATTTTACCAGTTTTTTCCTTGCGCAACGTGTCTCTATATACACCGCTACTCAAAGCATCTTCAATTTGCTCACTTTTAACCGCTTTGTATCTTAGCCTGTTTCTAATTTCCTTTGACGCGTCATCTGCCATCCACTCATGTGTACCTATCTTCCTTGCCGTAAAGTGAGGCTTGATCCCCTTTATTTCAATACCATCAGATGTTTTGGTTCCAACAAAGCGCTCGATCAGGCTGTTATGCTCTTTTTCAAAATTCTTAAAACCGACTAAAGGCGAGATGTTACCGCTTGTTACTTCACTTTTATAGCCCTTCAACAAGTCCCAGCGTTGAGGTTCTTGATATTTCATTTGCTGGAAGCTTCGGAAGGTTAAAGGCATATTCGATTTGCCGATGGCGTCTTTATAAGCCTCATATTGTTTGCGGTCTCCGTGTCTGTTGCGATAGGCCTTTACACTCCACTCTTTACCTTCATCCACTACATACTTTTGGTACCATTCCCTATATGTCATGTTCGCCGGCACTTCGTAGACTTTGCCTGTCTCAGGATCCCTTGCGACACGCATTCCACCCACCGTGAACTCATCATCAAAATATGGAACATCTGTCGACCTGCACCACGGATGGAACGGCGGGCAGGTCACACCGATCTCTCGGTCCTTTTCCGCGAAATGCTTTCCGTCCATATCCCGGCAAATCTCCGATGTGTTCGCATCGAGGGTTGCGACTATCTCAAATCGTTCTACACCAAGCTCGGCATGTGCGTCAGCTCTCGCTTTCGCGGAGAATGCTGCAGACTCGGTCATAACTAGCCTGCCGACGGTGTTCTTGTCTTTTTCAAACTCCTTAGCAATAGCAGCAATCGTTCGATCAGGCGCCTCGCCACGTGCGATCATTTGCGTCAAGTTACGGTTGAGACTGTTGATAAGCGCTTGCTTTGACGTCCAGATACGATCCGAAAACGTTTTGTTATCCGTTGTCCAGGGCTTTTGCGTGACGAGGTCTAATCGTTTTTGATCCAGTCTCGTAAAGCTCAACCCGATTCCAACCCCCTGTTCAATATCGAACACGTTGTGATAGTAGTTATCCTCGTAGAGGTTAGCCAGGTACTCTCTAGTCGCCGTTTCTCGCCCTCTGTAGATGCGTTCGACTTGTTCCCTCATCTGAATCTCAAGCGCCTCTAAGCGGTTAAGATGCACCCTAGCGGAAGCGTTCTCAAGCTGTTTATGCCATCTTGGATCCCCGGACATACCAAGTTTGATATACTCGTCAACCGTCCACTTGAACTCTTCGAGTTCTGCTTTTGTCAATAGCTTTTTGGCTTCGGCTAGGCTGATCTCGTTATTAACCGCGAATCGTTGATACCACGTCTCGATATCGGACTTGATGGCGGCGATGGCTCGGTCGTAGTTATCGACGGTCTCGATCAAGAACTCAAGCGCGCTTCGATGGGTCCTTTTCTCGACCGCCGCCGCTCTGCGGGTCCAATACCTCGCGCTTGGAGTCTTCCTCTTCATCGTCATCGAGCTCCTTCCGGAATGTTAAGCCGAACATGTCTTGTAGGCTCTCTTCTTTTTCCTCTTCAAGCCTCTTAAGTTCTTCCGCGACATCGTCCACCCAAGGATGCTGCTCCAACAGTGTTTTCTTCGAAAGAATACCCGCCGAAGCAGTAATGTTCGCGATGACTTCCGCTTCATTGACGAAGCTGTCACGGTTAAAGATAAACTCGACCGATTCATGGTCGTACAGCCCTTTGCCACGATTGGCTAAGTCCTGATTAATGAACCATACAAGATCCTGCAACGCAGGCTGGAACTCCGTCTCCATGCCTTCTGCGTCATTGTCCATGTCAAGCATCATGGAGCGGATCGTCATCATATTCGGATCGCCGGCTATCCGTTCGTCTTTTGCGTCAAAGGACCGAGCATTCTCGATCAATGCCGTCTTGAAGATTTGGAGAATCAGCTTGTAGTTTTCAGAATTAACTTCGATCGAGAGTGTCTCAACCCCGCCGCGGCGCTCACCGTCTGATCGAACCTTAATGACTCCAGTTGAAGCGAGGTTCCTTCTCAATCTCCCGACATCTTCGCCGTCATAATTATGGATAACCAGAATCGTGTTCCTGGCGTCTTCCATCATGTTGTCCTCAAAGACCGAGAGAATCAGGTTGATTCCGTCCTGCAGGCTCTTCACCCGTGTGAGCATTGGAATTTCTCGGGCATTGTACCGGAACGGGATCAAAGGAATCCGCTCCCAATTTTGGGGGGATCCATTCACCTGCAGGTGGCTGAATTGATCAATCAGCTTCAAACGTCCGTCCTTGCGCTCGTATCGATTAATGCCCTGACGCGTAACGAAATCGACCATCTCAATGATCTTCTTTTTAGTAGCCTCGTACTCAACTCGTTCGTGCAGCCAACAATAGCAGTCGATGATCTCACCTTCCTCATCGGCGTAAAACGGCAGCACGTTTTTGTTGTCCATGAGCTTGAACCGAAGATCGCCTGACTCATCGTAGTGAGGATGAACGAACCCGACGCCACCTTCCATGGCCTCATATCCGACCCTACGTAAGAGCTTCATGAAACGAGGGTTAAAGTATTCTCCAAGTTTTGCCGTGTATTCATCATTTTCGGTCTTAATCGTGATCGGCTTTCCGAAACTGTAGTTGACCTTCTTATCAAGGTGGATCGAGTACTGGTTATCGACTTTCTGCGCATTGTGGACATTCTGAAGCCTGATCTTCTCCCCGTTATCGCCGATGGTATAGCGGTAGTGCTCTAAAATGTCCTGCTTGCCCTCGTAGTATTCCTCGCCCTTGACCATTGCTTTACGCTTATCGGAATTAAGCCATTCTTGGATCTCGGTTTCGAGGATCTTCTCGAGGTTCATCGGGGCGTTGTTAACGATGATCTGCTCGTACATCTGCATTAAGTAGCTGCTCACTTACCCACCCCCTAAAAATCGTAAAGCGGCTTACGCATGTCTTCGTTCATCGCGTACCGCGTCATATCGATCGAATGGTTATCTTTATCTTCCAGACGTGGACGAGGGTTCCCGTCCGCATCGATCTGATAATCAATGTTTTCAAATTCCCTCGCCGTGTTCGGGCACCGAACCGGATCAATGACAATCGCTTCGAGATCGTCAAGCCACTCTTCACCGTACTCGACGCTCCCTGGTCCCTTTTTGACTGCCCGCATCCGGAGGCCGTAGTCTCGCATCTCTGCAATGGACCGTGGCTCATTATCCGCCAGGATGAGAGTGTCATCCCACCCGTTCTGGTGGAGGGCGTTATACAATTCTCGGTTCTTGATCTTCACGCCGTAGATCTCACCGAAGATATATATCCTTCGTCGTTTCTTGTCGTAATGCATGCGCCCGAACGACAAAGGATCCGTGGCATAGCCCCAGTCAAGGCCCTGCCGGATGTTATCGAACTCCGCGATCTCATCATCCAAGATCGTCCGGAACAGAAGATTGTCAAACGGGACTACACCCGCTCCAATCGGGTACCCCAGATATTCCCAGTCATACGTCTTCGGGCTTCGTTCCTTGACGATCTCCGCTTCTTCAAGAAACTCTCTTGACAGATACTTGTTGTCTAAGTACGTGCTGTGATGTACAAAGGTATTCTTCGGCAGGAACTGTGTTTCGAACTTCTTATTAACCCAGCTTTGCTTGCGCTTGGGCGGGTTATACGAGTACAGAAACAAATACGCCAAACCCGGCGGAAGCTCAGCCCGGAGGACAGATTTTTCAATCGTCGAGACTTCGTCCTCGACCTTAAACTCTGCCAATTCCTCGATCCATAGAATCGTGATCGGGAACTTTGCGACCTTGATCGACTTAATCTTTATCGGGTCATCCGCCCCGCGAAAGATGATGCTGTTCCCTCGTGGCAGGTACGTGATACGCAGAGGCGACAGGTTGAACTTGAACAGGTGCGACACCTGCAAGTAATCAATAGCCTCCTTGAGTTGTTCGTAGCAACTCTCCTGTAAGGTGTTTCCGACCTTACGGACGCATAACGCAGTCACCGGATATTCGATGATCTGCAGGATGATCTCTAACGCGATATGAGACGACTTACCGGAACCGCGCCCGCCTTTCAGTACGTACTTGAGATATTCTTGCTTCTTGATCGATGCGTGTACGCCATGGAACACCGGCAGCATCAGCTCGGATAACCTAACCTCCGTCGTCACTGGTTGAGATGTCATCGGTAATCACCACCAGTCCTGATGCGTTAAGATCAACAGTATCCGTGAATAAGGCATAGCGCTTACCTAACAGCTCGGCAGCCTTTAATCGCTCTCGTTCGTCCGGGGCTTTCTTGATTCGCCGGGCTGACGAAACTCCATCGCCCTCAAGTTCAACGACGACAACTTCGGAGAAAGATTCCCCACGTAGGACGGATGTTAGATATTTCAGCACTTCATCTTGTTTGGCGATCGCTGCATCTTCGAGCTCGGCGAGGCGCTTTTCGATGTACTTTTTGACCTTAACATTTGTTAACAATCTGCTCGCCGCCGCTGCAGCTGTTGTAGGACGCTTTACGTTCTTGTAGACCCCCAAATATGCTTCAGTCGCGTTCAACGAGATGATGTACTCATCCGCGAAACGCTTTTGCTTTTCGGTCATGACTACACCACCTCCTCGAATTAAAAAAGCCACCCTCGCGAGTGGCAATGTCCTCCCTGGGACACTTCATTGAGAGGTGCGGGAGGTCCTGTTACATTAAAAAAGCAGACCCTTTCGACGCCTGCTGACACTTATGACAGCCTAATAATATCACACCGAAAAACGAACAATCACTCCTTTTTACTCCTTTTTACTCCTTTTTACTCCTTTTTACTCCTGATTTTCCCGCCGTAGGCCTCTAAAGCCGATGAAAACAAATTAAACCACCACGATTCACTGTAGTTCAGCCGCCTTCTCGCTTCTGTATGAGTTAGTCCCTCGATGTACCGATACTTGAGCGCTAACGCCTGATCTGCGTCACAAAAAGCATCAATTTCTGCTTCGATCGTGCGACGCAGCTCATCATTGCGTCCAATTCTTTGCTCGAATCGCA
Source organism: Clostridiaceae bacterium (assembly GCA_012841145.1). GTDB lineage: Bacteria > Bacillota > Clostridia > Saccharofermentanales > DTU023 > UBA4923. Next base: position 64,200 of record DUVH01000024.1, read on the forward strand.
TGATCTCATTAATCAACGACGTTAGATATTTTTCCCCACCCTTAGGGTCTCTCGTTCCATGTAAGGATCGGGGAATACGCTTAACGGGAATCGATACGTCGGAGGGCACAGGCTTTGGCTGACCCTCCTGTTTTTTTCCAACGACCGTTTCCGTGACATACTCCCCCGTCCAACCTGCGGAAGTCGACCCAACAGGGCGCGAAACATTTGTCATCTCCTCACGCAGCGTCTCAATGCGCGCACGGCAATACTTCGAATCATCGACAACTCGGCGATATTCTTCTAATCGTTCTCTGGCGCGATCTTTGGCATTCTGTATAGTCATCGCTAATCCGTCAACCCAATCCCGCCGTAATCATCATCCGAATCGTAACACTTCGGCACACATTCTTTGACGTTAAGCAAAGAGAATGCGACATATCCTTTTTTTAATCCGTAACCTTCTAACACAAACCCGATATCAGCCTTAACAATCCTTGTTGGTGTTACCTGTTTACCGTCGTGATCAACTTCGATCAGGATCACAACATCGCCCTCGCGATAATCCCGGTCATTCAGGCGAACCTCAAATGTCTTGGAACCGTCCAGTACAGCGTCAAAGAATGGCTGTTGCAGTTTGATCGCGTGAATGCTCATGCTTCCTCCCACATCAACACAGGCCGCCAGCCCAGCACTGTCACATACTCCGGGATTTCCAACTTGACCGTTATCGCGCACCCGACACTTCCGTCTGATCTCCTAAAAGCGACTAACACGTCATGAAAATCAGGCATTGTTATTGGAGACCTCCACCTCACGGCGTCGAGGGCGGCAAGGATGGTGTCGTAGGCGTCCGTTACCCGCTCATAAATGCCGATATCCAGTGAGCTTGACAGGCCTATGTCGTGCAAGTAATACTCCCTGTCGGCTCCCTCTTTCTGTTCTTCGATCAATTCAATCGCCGCCTCAATCCGCTCACGGGCTAGGTTGTTGTTGTTACTCATTCTCTCCCCTCCATCATTATCGGCGAGTTCGCGCTCGCCCTCTACTCCCTTGCGTCTGCTGTTGGTCATGGCTGCCCCTCCAGTCGCGGCATTCGTGCTTCAACAAGAAACTCCTGTTCAGCCGCATCAAGAGTGAAATTGTCTCGGTTGTCGCGCTTGTCGCTTGACCGATATGTTGGCGCTCGACTTCGTGCACCGCCTCTGTCTTGTTCTTTAGACAGCCAGTTCGCGATAAACCGCTTGATACCCTTGCGTGTCTTTCGCTTGTTTGGGTTAGCATCCAGCCAACCAAGCATATTCCGAAGTTCTTGCTCGACGTTAACAGCCGGGTACAGCTCTCGATACTTCGAGGCATCCTCCTTTGTGACTGCGTGAAATGTTTTGTCGTTCAAGGGCAATTCAATGACGATGCTTGGCTCTGGCACAGAGTGATCGTCAGATCGCTCCGTGCAGTAATACGATTCCTCGAATATCGATTCCTCGATTCCTCGATTCCTCGATTCCTCGGGAACATTTGCATGCATCTGCTTGCATTTGCTTGCAAATGATTTCACGCCAGATAATGAACACTTTTCGTCATTTTGTTCAACATCTTTTTTTCTACATGCATCTGCATTCATCTGCTCGCATTTGATTTCATCTGCATTCATTTGCATGCAACGGTATTCATCTGATTCTTCGAAGGATGGATACTTCCGATTCTTGGCTCGACGTGATTGATGTTTGTCCCACGTTACAATTTCTAGGTACGATTCGTCTTCAACCGTATAGGTGCGAACAATACCTAGCGACGATAACGTATTCATGGCTTTATCAATCTGTGCGTCTGTGACAGAATCTCGAGGAAACATCTTGCCCTTAAGGATGGGAGGAGAGGCGTAGTAACAACCGAAATCATCAACAGTAACAATCAATCGATAGAAGAACACTTCCTCAAACCATGACAGGCTCGCAATATCCTTACTGACACAAATAGTCTCTTTCAAAATCCTATTAGGCATATTACCAGCACCTGCCATTCCTTCTGTTCCAACAGATGCCGGGCAGTTTTTCCCAAAAAATATTCTCGCCGAATGTAACAAGACCATCGTCGTCATGCTCAAGATATTTGTCGTGAGCTATCACAATGGCTTGGATGACTTCATACGCAGTATATTTTTCGAGTAAAGTAGCTAGCCTGACTTCCTCGATAGATGTCAAATCCCTGCCAAATGCCTCTAGGACAAGAAGGTAAGCACTTATCTCTTTTGTCGAGAATAATCTGACATAATCTGCCATGCATTTACCCCTTTCTTATGTAAGCGTCCATATTCATCTGAACCGGCTTTCTGTTTTTCTCAAGCCAATGCTCAATGGCTTTCACCGTCTGTAATCTCTCCATCGCCTGTCCACGCATCATGGACATATAGCGCTCGGCCTCTGCAATGTCTGTCGGATCGTTTTCATCAGGAATGAAATATCCCCCCGATGACATGGACACGATTGGACATCCGTCCTCGCGCAACTGTCGGATGTATTCTTGAGTCTGTCTTTCCGAGACATTCGCCATCATGGCGACATCGCGAAGATTCCTTGCTCTTGTGCTGCCTTTCGGTATGCATTTAAGGATTAACTCCAAGTATCTGTTTACGTTGTCTGCCATTGCGCTCCTCCTAAAACGGGATGGAATTCCACGTCATGCCGGGTTTGGCGAATTGAGCCTTAGCTTTGAACGTGTCGCTAATTTCCATATCGTTGTAATATTCGGTGTAATCGAAATTGTTTTCGGATTGATGGAATAGAATGATTAGATCGGCATAGTCGAGATACGGCTCAATAAGTTGAGCGGCTTCCCTTGCGCTTAGATGCCCAACTCCTGACGACACACGTCCGGAGACATAGAGCATAGAGTCTGACTTCTCGGCGTTTCCTGCCATTCTCTTGGGCGTGTAATTGGCCTCCACGATCAAGACATCCGGAGCTATATCTTCAGGCAATTCCGGTGGACTTCCAGCATCCGCGATGTACAGCATGCGCTCGTCGTCGATGTCCGCATAAAAAGCACATGGATCAGCTGCATTATGGATAACCTTAATGCCCTGCACGTAACATTTCTTCTTGGGATAAAAGTCTTTTAATCGCTGCACAGAACACTTCTTGCAGAGGTTCAGGGCATCGAACGTTAAATCCGAACAATAGATTATTGCACCATACTTGTCCTGCAGCTCAAGCGCATACTTTGCGTGGTCGCCGTGCTCATGCGTCACATAAAAAGGCTTGTTTGCGATAGATATTCCGAGGTCGAGAATCTTCGTTGGTGGGCATCCGGCGTCAAAAAAGACGCCGGTGCCCAATTCGGACTCCACGTAGAAGCAGTTACCGCTCGATCCTGTGCCGATGCATGTAACCTTCATCTCAGGCCTCCATCCAGTCAAGAGGAATCTGGCTGTACTCATCAAAAGCCGAAGGTTCCGGCGGAGGCTCTGGCGTGATCTTCCGTGGTTGTGCCTTTGCTTTCTGTTTTTTAGCAACAACGGGAGCAGGTTCAGGTTCCGGGACAGGTTCTTCTTCCTCAACCTCTTCCTCGCCAATGCCTTCAGGTAACATGATTGTGGGTGGCGTCACGTCTTTGAATGACTCGAAGTCGTCTTCGTCATCTGCTTGGTTAAATGCTCGTTCTTTAGCATCTGGCAGTTTGATAGGGATTCTTGTGCAGTGGCGCCTTGTTGCTTTCGCTAGTGCCATCTCGGTGTACCAGTTCTTCCAAGCAGGACTGTTAGGCGCTTTTGATGCCTGGCGTCTCTTTTCAATGTCATCTGTTGTGTGGGTCATAACAGAACTTGTTCCGTCTTCATAAACTGCAATGGTTACATATCCAGCAACCTCACCGCTTGAGAATGGCTGCTCTTCGTAGGACCACAAATCGTTACCAGGAGTCCTTTTTACAGTAAAGGCTTCACCTTCTTTGATGGCGTATGCATCAAAGCGAATTATTTTTTTGCCGACGCTGTATTCCATGACAAGCTTTTCTAATCCTCTTGCTGACGGCGAGCATTGCAATTCGACCTTTTTCGTTTTTTTGTTTCTGTACGGGATCGGATAACACTCACCGTTGCCAGCATCCAGTCCAAGCGTCACCATGCGGATACAATCTATAAGGAATTTGTTTGCGTCAACGACGCCCCATCCCATATCTTGTTCCTCCAATACTGAGTTGGCCTTGATGCACAAGTTGACTGTCAGTCGCCGAGCTTCTCCCGTACCAATAGCTTCGGGTAGATCCTGAAAATATTTGGCTACCTGATCAGCAAAGAAGTTTGTTATATGCCTTACTTGCGATCTGATAAGCTTGTTGTTGTCTTTTCCTGCTATTTCCTTTGTCATCTTTATTCCTCCAAAACTTGCAGCTCCGCGCCTTCACGGGCTGTTGCGATGATGATTTGTCCTTTGATTTGGGAAAGGTTCACATCCGTGTAACGCTCGCCGTTGTCAATTAACGTCGGGCAATCGATGTGCAGTTGATCCTTCAGAAATCCTGTGAGTTCGAGACCTGCTTCAAGCTTTCCGGCTGTGTTCAGCTCCGAATAGGGGACACCATTTTTGAGGATCTCGAACGTTTCTTTTGCCTCGCCGTTCTTCTGGATCTCAAGCACCTTGACGGAGATCTTCTTGAAGCTCTTATTCACGGCATTGACGATCATTTCTGCGCGATAGAACATGAAATCAGCAAGCTCTCTTGCGGCGACTTCTGCCTTTTCGTAGAGTTTGTTAATTACTCGCTCGCGATCCATGAGTTTGTTTCTGCGCTCAATGTTCTCTGCGTGAATATCGCCACGGGCGAGCGCTTTGTCTAGATCATCTAAACGATCTAAATCAGTTTGATTGACAACAGGGATAGGCGATGGAGCCTCAAGCCTTGCCAGCTCGCCTTTCGCTTTGTTGATTGAATTGATGTGTGACGAGATATCTAGAGCTTTTGGCTCTTCGCTCTTAACGGATTCAAATTCTGCTCGCATCGCCTTAATGTCTTCAGCGACGGCCATCCCTTGTTCGGCTATTTCAGAGCGCCGGCTGTGTAAAACATTTTCCTGCTCGGCAATGATAGTTGCAGGGAGCTCCTGACCGCATGTAGGACAAGTGGTGTCATCAGCTTTTAGGCTTTTGAATTCATCCGCCAACCTTCGGCGCTTGCGCTCAAGTATTTCGAGGTCGTCTTGGAGCTGTCTTAGTCGCCGATCCTTACCGTAATGAGCTTCTTCCTTAGCAAGATTAATTGCCGATTCCTGTTTCAGGATATAACTCTCAAGTTCTTGCCTTCTTTTCCCAATGTCAGCGTTAAAGGCGCTGATTGTCCGTATGTTGTCTTGAATATTGGCTAGGCGGTCACGAAGTGATTCGCGTTCTTTTTGCATCTTATCAACATCAAATTGTTGAAAACCTTCAAGTTGGTCATCGAGCAGTTCAATCTGCGCTCTGATCTTGTCGCGTTCCGCTTCGAGATCCTTACGTTCCTGCCAGTACTTGTCGATGAGTCGTTCAGGCTCTAACTTTTCGAGCTCTTTTGCAACGCTGCACTCTCTTCCACTACGTTTGGCCATGTATTTGATCACGTCCGACGATTTGGGCGTCGGGAAAAACTGCATGAAAATCTTGCGTTGCTCTTTCCAGTGCATTTCCGGGAAGAATAAAGGATTGGCATACATCTTGAATCTTTCCGGCGTTGAGAAAATATCGGCAACAAATGAATCAAACTCTTTGAGCGTCTTGCATGGCGCGCCATTGATGTATGTCTGTGCGGTCTTGCCGCCTTTGAGCTGTCTTCTAAGCTCATGTTTTTCGCCGTCGATAGAAATGACCAAGGTCACATCAGGTTCTAACTCTGTACGTGTGTTGTCCGGATTCAACGGGACAACCTCGAACTTCGTCCGATCTTCCATATCCTTGCCGAACAAGCACCATGTGATAGCGTGTAGCAAGTTTGTCTTGCCTGATCCGTTCGCCCCGACAATGAGATTCAGGCCGTCACGGAAATCAAATTCGCGGTCGGCGATCTGCCGGAAGTTTTGAGCGATTAATTTATCAAACGTTACTTTCATTTGTTACCTCCTGCGGAAGATGGATACTAGGTTGACGGATCGCTGGTCTACCGGGATAACAGCCTTTCAGAATCCAAAAGATCGTGCTTTTGAGACCCTTCTTATTGGTGCTGTCGAATACTAGGCGAGCCCGACTCTCGATTGCGAGCAAACGCTCTTGTTCTGAACGAGGTATACAGACCATGTTTTCATTAATCGACATCCCACACCTCCAGTTCGAGGATCATTCCGATAAGACCCATCACAAACGCCATGCTGCCGTACAGCACAAGGTCGTTGACCCTTGCGGCGCCGCCCGCTAGGATCATGGCCACGCCCCACATGGTTGCGAGGAGGTCTAGCATGACGGCTAGCCCATGTGATAGAATAGGCGTAGTCCTAGAGACTAAACCTATTGGTTGGAGAGCGGTTCTATTGCGTGTGTAACCGCTCTTTTTTGTTCTCGTTTTCACTTTTTTCTCCCTTCTGTGTCGCCATAGATAAGTACTGTGATAATGATCGCCGTAGCGCAAATCATTCCCACGACTGCCACGATTGTTACTCCGTTCATTTCCCTTTCCTTTCTAAATTTGGTATCCTTCTGGATACTTCGTGCTTAAGGGGCGATACTCGGATTTGAGCTCATCGCCGTTTTCGATGACTGACTTTCCACAGTTTTTGCATTTCATTTTTGGGATAACGTTGTTGTGGAAGTTAGCGTCGTCGTATCCTGTGCCCCTTACCTCATGGCCGCAAAATTGACACTCATAAATTGCGTAAAAATCTCTACGGTATTGGCTCGTAATCTCTTTGATTTTCATGCCTTTCTCCTTTCTGCTAATTCGATCAAGTCATCAAGACTGATCGCAATGATTTGTTTTGGTTTATCTTTCTCCGGTCTGGGCGGCTCGCCACCGAGACAGAAAAACATTGTTTCTTGATCCGTCCATTTGTAGGCACGTTTCCACGCCATGATGAATTCGCCCGGCATGGGTTTGCCCTCGTTGATATACCCACCAACTCTCCCAGGACTGACCACAGTTCCTATGGCGTGACTGGCGACATCGGCAAGATCCTTACGGCGAATCTTGTGAAGACGCATCCATTCGAGCAGCTCTTCGTAGTTAACAGTTGGTTGCTTCATTGTGTTTTCCTTTCTGTGCTATCCTTTCGATAAAAAGGGGTGAATAACGATGAATGATTTATGTCTTACTCCTGATGAGGCTTCTAGGATTCGCCGCTCAGTTTCATCTGATGCCTACCGAATCTCAGAAGACATTTTTGAAGTCATTCAGGATCAGATACAGGCTTTTGAGACTGCAACTCCTGATGATTTAGTTCCTCTTGCATTTCTAACTCTTCCAAACAAGCTGCCAATCCTTTTAAGGTCGGTAACGTTTTTCCATCCAGAGCTTCTTCTGATTGAAGGTGTGGCCAGTCAATCCCCTTCGCCAGATTCTTCTGCCGAAGTGCATAACGTGCTAATTCACGTATCCCAGTTGGTTCTTGATCTAAGACGCTTCCCACGTCAATCCCATGAACCAGCAAAAGCGCGTATAGGATTCCATTGGTCTTCTCCAACTCGCGAAGAATCTGATTGAGCGGTTCTTCCTTTTCCAATTTGAGCTTTACCGTGTCCCCCTGAAATTCAAACCCGAAGACTGATACGTCTTCGAAACAAACGTCATCAATGGTGAGTGAATTCCTGCTGTCTAAAACGCTGAATTTGATCTTCATGCCATTCCTGCTTTGATTAAGTGGCTCGGAGGTTAACATTTTGCTTTTATTGATAACCTCGTCGAGGTCGTACCGTATTGCTTCCATTTCGATCAATTGTTTTTCCATCCAATCCAGCCTTTTGAAAATCCGAAACCGTCTGAAAAAACATCTGATATTTCTTGCGAGATTCCCAATAACCCTCTTCCAGTTAGCTAAGCGCTTTCTCGTCTTTCTCATCTTCTGTCCCTCCATCTAGTAAAGAAGTTCTTGACCCGCTTGATGAGGCACTTTGTCAGATCGATGACCACTATAAAGAAAGCAAGAGCCGCAGCCTGAAGAAGTACTATCTCAACGAAAGAAAGTTCACTTATAGATTTGCCAAAAATCATGTTCAACATTCCTTTTCACGTGCAAAACCAATTTTGAAAAGGTTTGCAATTCTCTTTCTTATCAACCGCATCGGTTATGCGCTTACCAACCTTGTTCCTGAAAATGAGCGGTATTCAGCCTTCCTACTAACTCTCCTAATGGCAGCAATTGCCCTTTGGCAAGAATTGACCGAATAGCCATCGTTCCCCTTTCCTTTTGGTTAGGCTATTGACTAGAAAATAACTCTAGCCATTAGGTAAAAAAATTAGATTATCAATTGGAATTTGATACGTTTCTGATATGGCACGTTGCTTGTACGCTGGTATTAACTCAGGTCGCGATTCCCACTTGACAAGCGTGCCCTCGCTTACATCAAGCAGATCCGCGGCTTCAACTTGCGTTAAGCCTGCGTTTACTCGTGCCGCTCGAATGCTGATTTTTAACATTACATCACCTCCATGCGCAAACTATAGCACAGCTCTAGTTTTCTTGTCAACAGATTTTCTCTAGTATTTTCCAGAATTTCGTTGCAATTTTGGAAATATACTCTATAATTGGAATAAAAGGAGGGGCGATACAATGACCGATGATGAGCAAAGGCAGTTAGAAGTCATAGGCTACAATCTTTCTCGATTACTTAAACAAAACAATACAACACAGCGCGAACTTGCAAACGCAGTCAAGGTTTCGGAATCTGCTGTTGGCAAATGGGTGCTTGGGAGAAATGCGCCTACTATGGGAAGTGTACAAAAAATCGCCAATTACTTCGGTGTTAGAATGTCCGACATTCTAGAGATAAAATCTCCCCACACAGATGATATCAGTGAGCATATTGAGCGGACAGTGGAAACAATGAAACAGATGACAGCTCAAGGTCAGTCCCGTGTCGCCGACTACGCCGAAGACCTCCACGACTCCGGAAATTACAACCGCCAACCGAAAGTAATCGCTTTCCAAGAAGAGCCAGAAGACAAACCAGAAATCCTCATGGCCGCCTATGATGGCGAAGAACTCACCGACGAAGAACAAGCCGAAGCCCTCCAAGCCAGAGAAGATTTTTGGAAGAAACAGGAGAAGAGAAAACGTGACACTAACGACTAATCGTTTTGATTTTTTAATTTACAAGGTGGCGGACGAAAACATCAGCGTCAATGCCATTGTCAAAGATGAAACCATCTGGCTCACACAAAAGGCGATGGCGGAATTGTTTGATGTCGAAGTCCCTGCAATTTCTAAGCATCTGTCCAATATTTTTAACGAGGGTGAACTTGAAGCATCAGCAACTGTTTCCAAAATGGAAATAGTTCAACAGGAAGGAACTAGGGACGTCAGGCGAACGGTTGATTTTTATAACCTTGATGCCATTATCTCTGTTGGCTATCGTATCAACTCGCGTCGTGCAACTCATTTCCGCATTTGGGCTACCAAGGTTCTGAAAGAGTACATGACGAAAGGATTTGCCTTAGATGACGAAAGACTGAAACAAGGGCGGACGGCTTTTGGGAAAGATTACTTCAGAGAATTACTAGAACGCGTCCGCTCTATCCGAGCAAGCGAACGACGCATCTGGCAACAGATCACAGATATTTTCGCAGAGTGCAGCATCGATTATGATAAAGACTCAGACATCACCCGCTCCTTTTATTCCATGGTTCAGAATAAATTCCACTATGCCATAACTGGGAAAACCGCGGCAGAGATCGTTTACACCAGCGCGGACAGCCACAAAGCAAACATGGGATTGACGACTTGGAAAAATTCGCCCGACGGGCGCATTTTGAAATCGGATGTCAGTATTGCCAAAAACTACCTTGAAGAAAAGCAGATTAGACAGCTGGAAAGAACTGTTTCCGGTTATTTTGATTACATCGAAAGCTTAATAGAGCGTGAGAACACTTTTACAATGGAAGAGTTTGCTGCAAGCGTAAACAAATTTTTGGCATTCAGTGAATACAAAATACTTCCTGATAAGGGACGCATATCTGCGCAAGCAGCAAAAATAAGAGCAGAGAACGAATATGCAGCGTTTAACAAAACGCAAAGGATAACCTCTGACTTTGATAAGGCAACAGCAAAACTGCTGAAAGAAGAAAACAAGAAGTAGCGGTCAACTCAAAGCAGACACCACATCTAGCGATTGCATCAAATCATCGCCTCCGATACCATAACAGAACAAAAGTTCTACATTCGGAGGTGAGGCATGACAGAGTTAGAGAAGTTAGAAGAAGAGTTGCATACAGAGTACGGACTCACCATCGACTATAAGAGAGTTGCAAACAGAGACGGCATAATAATCACAGAAGAAGGACAAACGCCTTACATCGCCGTAGATAAGCGATTAGAAGATAGAAGAAGAACAGCCGTTGCATATCATGAAGCAGGACACCTCAAAAGAGGGATTACACGACGAACGAGAAGAGATGAGCTGAGAGCAGAACGATGGGCGATGAAGCGGCTGATAACGCTTGACACTCTGATCGAAGGCATTAAGAGATACCCACGATCACTGCATGAGTTAGCAGATTGCATGAATGTTGATGAAGACATGTTAAGGAATTACTTGACATACAAAGGGAATACAAGACTGTACCAGGAACACGGAGACTACATTATTAGTTTTGATCCTGTGATCCTGCTGAATTGGAAAACAGGCCAGATGTGGCCGGAGGAATGAGGCTACGACATTGAAAAAACTACTCTTCATTTTACTTACAGTAGTATATTTCCTGATTCTGCTTGCCTTGATCGTTGGGATAGTAACGGCAATTTCTGAAAAAGAGGTAGGCTTGTTGATCTTTGTTTCGATCCTATTACTAATCCTCCTTGTAAGTTATCTGTTCATATACAAGAAGATTTACCCGAAAACACAACCAGTAGGATCAACCGCCATTACAAAACCCGAGTCTGGACGTTCACTGAGCCGGCCATCAAAGAATCGCTATCAAGTTTTAGCAACACTTAACAAAAGTACTTGTGAGTTCTGCGGCAACATGGACTTGGCGACTTTTAACGATCGAGATTATAAAGAAGGGGTAACCGCACCGCCGTTTCATGAAGGATGCCGATGCACGACAGTTCCTGTTTTTGACGATTTTGATGAGCCGGATGATAGTGGCAGGATAGCTAGAAACCCTTTTACCGGAAAGACTTACTATGTTCGAAGTGATATGAATTGGAGGGAATGGAGAGAATCATTTAATCTAAAAGATTCTAACGGAATTGTAGAGAGCTCAGGGCAGGTGTCGTTAGATTATAGTCATCAAGATCTCTCGAAAGAATGGGAATACGGAACAGGTGACATTAGCCTGCCCGACGCTCCTATCGACGGCTTTGTACTCAACAATATGCGATACATAAAGTACGAAGACGCATCGTACAACAGGTACCTGCTGGACGGGCGAAACAGAGATAAATTTGTTGAGATCGTATCTCAAGTAGTAGATGCAGTTAAGAGGGAGTGCAATCTATTACATGAGGTTAAATATCACAAAATGGAGTACGAACCGAGAATCGTTAACCTCCTTAGGCATTACTCATGGGGTGTAAGCCAACAGATCACGCTGAACAATGATTTTTGTTGGCTCCAAGACACTAGATTCACGAGAACAGGGAAAATTGCTAAAAATGCCTATGTTCTGAATTTCTGGGACAATCCGGTTAGAGATTTTCTGGATTATGAAAATTATCAAGTCTCGTTTGGGGAAGTGTCAATAACATCCGAACACAAGGTGAACAAAGGCAGATTGGTCCAACGGAAAAGTAGCAACAATCTTGTTGTCGCCGTAAAAGAGGTAAAGGGTAGTTTAGTTGTAAGCTATATCGAAGAGAACGGAAAGAACATATTGAACACTTAAGAGGAAAAGAAAACATGAAGAAGACAATTATCGTTTTATTATTAGCAATCGCTCTAGTATCTGTAGTGGCCTGCTCCGGGGGAAAGGCCGGTCCCGCGGCTATTGGCGATGAAATAGACTTAGGGAAGTATGTTGTGAAGTTCACTGCAACAAAATCAGATAAGACATTTGATGAGAAAGATGTTGTGCACCTCTACTTTGATTTTACTAACAAATCTGGGGAGACCATATCGTCGAGTCACGCTTTAAGAATCAATGCTTTCCAAAACGGCGTACAGTTGACGGGCGTTCAGTTTATTGATGACACGGGAGAAGGCGACAAAGCGACTAAAGCAGTAAAAGACGGAGCCACGATAAATAATGTCCGGATAACTTTCTACGTTGAGGATACTTCCGATATCACGCTTGAAGTGTCTGAATATGTGCCGATAGGAAAGCAGCCAAAGCCAGCTGATGTCGTGATTCCTATCTCCTGATCGGGGAGACTAAAATAACAACTGGGAAAGAATAAAGAATAGCCGTCTCTCCCACTCACCACAAGCTAAGAGACGGCCACAAAACAAGCCCGAGGCTCTGATCTGATTGTATCACAGCCTCCATGAAGGAGGTATTTTCATGCCTAAGAACAGGATACACACTACAAAAGACGGTCGCTACACATATAGCATAACTGACGCTGTTGGAAAGCAGCACAGAATTCGGTCGCGAAAAGGTGAGCGGAAAAGCGACTTCATGATCCGTTGCGACGCCTTGGATTCAATGAGCACTCAAGAGGTGAGCTATCGAACATTCGGAGATCTCTTCCAGGACTGGCTTAACTATGACATCAAGCGTCGCTGCTCTCAATCAGAAGTGGACGTGGTACAGTCTATCTACAGGAACCACATCGCTCCATATCTCGCTCATCGTCGTCTATCTGATATCACGAGGGCAGACGTGTATAAACTCTTAACCTCGCCTACGGTAGAAAATCTGTCATCGTCAACGCGTACCAAGATCAAGGGCTGTATCTCCAGACCGTACAAATGGGCAATTAACAGCCTTGGTATGGTGCTCGCATCGCCAACCGACAACCTAGTTCTAAACCCCGGCAAACAAATGCCCAGAAAGAAACGGCGACGATTCATCACAGATGAAGAAGCAGAACGGTTCTTTGAGGCCGCCAAAGATTCTAAATATTATCCGTACTTTCAGATCCTTTACCACACAGGGATGCGCCCTTCAGAGGCGTTAGGACTCCAAGCGCGAGATGTTAAGAAGGATCACTTGGAAATCAGGCGCGGTATGACACGTAACGGAGTCTCGGAGCTTAAAACAAGCGCAGCGGTACGTGACATACCGTTGACGGAGATCACGGCTCCGATTTTATACGAGCTAAGAGACAAGATGGCTTTTGTGACGCCTGAGGGATGGTTGTTTCCTGCGGCATTAAGCGCGCCATCGGCGAATGCAGTTAAGATGGCCTTGAGAAATATCCTCAAAGGTACTGGGAAATATGAACGCGGCGGCAGAAACGGTCAGAAGATTTTGCGAGTAGTTCAGCGACCTCTGCGTATCAGGTTGTACGATTTTAGGCATACCTTCGCCACACGCATGGCAGAACGAGGAATGCCACATGTGATGCTGAAGTCGATTATGGGACACAGAAATATCTCGATTACGCTATCTTATTACACCGAAATAACTGAAGCGATGATCGATGATGCAAGGCGAATAATGGCGCTCTGATGTGTACCAAATTTGTACCAAATAGGTTTTGCGTTTAGGAAGCTTTTTTGGAAATATAAGCCCGAGACGATCTCCTGAAAGCCTTACAGCGCAGCCTTTACAGGGATTTACCATTCATTGCAAAAACATTCGTGTCTTAGCTTACAAGCAAGGGGTCATCGGTTCGAGCCCGGTTGCTCCCACCAAACGCAAATCGCTGAAACGAATGTGTTTCAGCGGTTTTGCTTTACAGAAGTTTTGTTCAGTTCTTAAATTGTGGATCAAATGGAATCAACGATCCAACTCACCGTCAGGCATCAGCTGAAAAGTGAAAACGCAAGGAAAAGAGAGGCCATCAAGGAGGCGAGCAAGGACACCACGGTAATCTGCGTATTGATGGAAGGTCCCGCCGTATCTTTGAAGGGATCACCGACTGTATCGCCGACAACTGCCGCTTTATGGGCCTCAGAGCCTTTACCGCCGCAGTTACCCGCCTCAACGTATTTTTTAGCATTATCCCAAAGTCCGCCCGCGTTTGACATGAAAAGCGAGAGCAATAGGCCGCTAACGATATTGCCTGTCAGGAAACCGCCAATGGCCGAAACGCCTCCGACAAAACCGACGACAAGCGTTGCCACGATCGCGAACAGACCGGCGGGAATGAGCTCCTTCAATGCTCCGTCGGTCGCGATCGAGATGCATTTATCATACTCGGGAGCGACGCCTTCCCTGCCTTCTTTGAGTCCTTCAATTTCATCAAACTGGCGATGGATTTCATCAACCATACGTACAGCATTTCGATCGACTCCGCGCATCAACATGGCGGAAAAGACAGCCGGAACGGCGGCGCCGACAATTAAACCGAAGAAGACCAGGGGATCGATGATGTCAAAACCCTGCAAGAGACTTTCTCCCGCCTTGATGATGCCCTGTTCAACGGCAGCGCCATTCACCTCGGTCATGTAAGCGCCGAGCATGGAGATAACCGTCAACCCTGCCGCACCGATAGCGAAACCTTTCGTAATCGCCTTGACCGTGTTACCCGCACTGTCCAGCTCATCCGTAATTTCCAACGCGTCCTCTCCCAAGTCCGCCATCTCGACCAAGCCGCGCGCGTTGTCGACAATCGGTCCGTATGCATCGTTCGAGACGATCATGCCCACGATGGACAACATGCCGACGGCCGACATGGCGATGCCGTACATCGCATAACCATCGCCCAACGGTTTGCATAACAAATAGGCGACTAGGGAAGCCACCGCGATTCCGAGCATGGCGGGGAGAACACTGATGAAAGAATAGGAAATGCCCGAAAGAATAGTAAAGGCTGGACCGGATTTCGACATCTTGGCCACGGCTTGTACCGGCGGACGTTCATCGTTCGTGAAATAGTCGGTGGTCAAACCGATGATCAGACCGACGGCTAAACCGACGGCCGCCGCTCCCCATACTCTCCATGAAAAACCCAAGAGAGCCGTCAAACCTGCAGTCACAGCCATATACACGGCAGTCGTCACGTAAGTGCTGAAATTCAAAACGTTCGTCGGACTGGAGCCCTCTTTAAGACGAGGAGTGCCGACACCGATGATGGATGCCAATAAACCCGCGGCCGCATAGCAGAATACGGCCATGACATTGAGATTACCGCCAGTCTGTTGGTCGAGCGCTATTCCCATAACCAAAGCGGCCGCCATGGCTGCCACGTTGGAGTCGAACAAGTCTGCTCCCATACCCGCTACATCGCCGACATTGTCGCCGACATTGTCAGCAATGACTGCAGGATTACGCGGATCGTCTTCCGGCAAGCCTAAAGCCACTTTGCCTACGAGGTCGGCACTGATATCCGCCGTCTTGGTGAAAATGCCGCCGCCCGCCTTGGCGAACAATGCCATGGTGCTGGCACCGAAACTGAAACCGAGCAAGGTCAGCGCATCACCGGTCAGGGCATAAATTCCGCAAACTCCCAAGAGACTGGCCCCGACGACAGCCATCCCCATGACCGCTCCTCCGCGGAAACCGCTGAGGAACGAGAGACTCCTTCCATGCTTGGCGGCAGCCTCAGCCGCACGCACGTTCGCTCGCGTGGCGACGGCAATCCCGATCTTTCCCGCCAATCCGGAGAATACGGTTCCTGCGATATAGGCTAACATCATCGAGACATTATCCAGAATGTCTCCCTGCCAAATCGGTTTCGGCAAGAACAGCAAAATCAGGCAAGCGACCACCGCGGCAAAATACGACAGATAACGATACTCGCGCCTGAGAAATGTGTTGGATCCTTCACGGATCAACTCCGACAATTCAAGCGCTCGCTTATTCTCAACCCTAATACCGGTCAACCAGCGATAAAGCAACCAGGCGACAATGAAGGCCAGAATACTGACCCCGAATGAAACGATAAGAACAATATTTAATTGATCCATAGACTACCTTCCCTCCAGATTTTGGAAAAAATAAGCCGTTTATATTCTCAGTCTTCAGGAGACTCTCTCCCGAAAGAAATCGAACTTATGCTAAAGAACAGTATAACCGAAAGAAGGCACAGGTTGAGAAAAAAGTCGATAAATACGCTTATTTACTCGGAGAGCTCGGGCGTGTATAAGCGCGGTAGGTAAAGAGCGAATCGAAAGGCAGGCGGCTCTGAACTTCTCTGTTTTGCAGCGCGGCCTTTGCATACCCCGCTCCTAACGGAATAAACAGCCGTTCTTGAATCATCCATTCGGCAAGCTCTTGATAGTAATCCGTCATATCATATCGAGAATGGTTAGCAGGAAGATTATCGAACACGGCTCGCGCTCGAACGACATCAAACTCTTCGCCTGCAATAAACTCGCCGTCTTTCCTTCCCGGTATGCTCGCAACCCTTTCGACCGTTTCAACAAATGTCTCGTTGACTGATGATTCCATGTAGGCAAGCTGATACTCATCGCTCGACAATTTTCTTTGCCATTCACTCTTCAAAACGGGCTGCAACAAAACTTTTATCCCTTGCTCAGCCGCCATCTCCGCATAGTAAAAACATGCTGCCGCGGCGCGAGCGGAATGCACAGGATAGACCAGTGTCAAAGGCTTGAGAGGTTCACCTTCCAATAAGATCTCCTCTCCAGGCCGGCGCACCATTCCCGCACCTTCAATCAATGTATCGAAAAGATCCTCCGCAGTTTCGCCGGAAGCAGATTCCAGCGCGCCCCGATCAAGTTTCTGCATAACGGCCGGCGTGGAAAGAACGTCAGTGCTCGCTATCTCGATCGGATAGTCAGACCACAACGGTCCCGTTTCCTCCGGGTTTGCGATAGCAACAAGGAGATGGCGAAAAGCTCGTCGCCCGAGTTCCGGTCGACTCGCATAATTGATCGCCAGACCGCCCGACACCTGCCCTGAATAGACGTAGAGCAAATCGGGATGATCTTGTCTGTCTTTAGTCGGATACTCGAGAAAGAATCTCTTTTCCTGAGTATCAACGTCACCAATCAGCAAATCGATCTCCGAGTTTTCAATGGCGCGGCAGGCAAACGAAGTCTGCGCATACTTTAAAACGGTCAAAAAAGGAGGGTCGGATTCTTCGCCGCCGAAATGTCGCGCAAAAGAAATGGAACCTGCATCCTCCTGATAAAATTTCCAAGGTCCCGTACCAACCACGCGAACAGATTCTTCCTGAAGTGAAGCGGCGTCCGGAACGTCGGTAACGGCACTCGACCAGATGTGCGATGCAACGACCGGCATACGCGACAGCGCATCGAGCACGAGCCAGCCGGCTCTCTTCTCATTCCTGTCAACGGATATCTTAAGCACGCTGTCTCCCTCAGTGCTCATGCCTGTTATATAGCGAGAGAAAACTTCCCCCTTGTCCGTTTCCCATTTTTGGTGAACACTTATTGTGAACAAGACGTCTTGAGCGGTGAAAGGATAATCGTCGTGCCACAGCTGATCTTCGTGTAGCACGATTTGGATACCTTGATCGCTCAGCTCAAACGATTTTGCCAGAATCGGGCGGTATGATAGAAGCACCGGTTCAAATACGAACAACGTCCGGTAAACAGGCTGGTAATAACCGGACGGGTCGACGGGAAAGAGATGCGTTCCTGTCGCGAAAGGATTGAGGTTGAAATGATCGGGATCGTTGACCGCTACCGTGATGCGATCTTCGCGATCGCCCGGCAAACCTTTCACGAGGACGGGATCATTCGGCAATGAGATATCGGTATCGGACGGCTCCGTCACACGACTCTCGGAAACCGTCTCCGTGGGAGCAGGGGGTCTATGAGGGGAGCAAGCGCACAATGTCGCGGACAACAGAAAAAACATCGCTGTGAACAGGGCGCGCCACGCTACTTTATCTCGAAGATAACCTCTCATGAAAAACCTCCGCCGGATGGACAATTTGCTAAAATTATTTTAACATGAGCCGATGAATAACATGAAACGAAAAGGAAAGTGGACGGACCGTCGGTGGTTCCGAGTCATTATCAGAATCATGGCAATCGTATTGGGAATTCTTCTTGCAATATCGGGATCTGTTCTCTTTATCTATGCCTATATCTCGATCAAAGGAAATTCCCGCACATTCAAAATTGACGATCTGCCGCGCCGTGTCGACTGCATCATTGTCCTCGGCGCACAGATTATCGGCAACCGCAAACCTTCTCCCATGTTACAGGATCGGCTAGACGGCGCCGTCGAGTTATTCCGCGCTGGCGTGTCGGATCGCATCATCGTGACAGGCGATCACCGCGAAGACAACTACAACGAGCCTCGCGTCATGTATAAATATCTTCTGGAACAAGGAATCCCGGACGAAGCCATTTTTATGGATCACTTCGGACTCGATACGTACGACTCCATATACCGTGCAGTTCATGTTTTTCAAGTAAAAACGGCCGTCATTGTAACACAGCGCTTTCACCTCCAACGGGCGCTGTACATAGGCGATAAACTCGGATTGGACTGTGTCGGATACGCGACAAATCCGCGCCTCTACGCGTCGACACCTTACATGCTTGTTCGCGAGCTTGGCGCCCGCTTGAAGGCCTTATACGAAACAAATACAGATGCGTCCCCGGGAAAGA
This sequence comes from Clostridiaceae bacterium, assembly GCA_012841145.1. GTDB lineage: Bacteria > Bacillota > Clostridia > Saccharofermentanales > DTU023 > UBA4923. Next base: position 82,952 of record DUVH01000024.1, read on the forward strand.
TGAGCCCGCCTTTCCCGATATCGGGTGACGGCAGAGATACGCGGAATTCTTTTTGACAGATTAATTTGGGATAAAACAAGTGTGCGACGAATGAACCTTGACGTTAAGACTCCGCTGCCAAACTTCACTCTATCAAGAATCCTAGCGTTAAGTTACTTCTGTCACGCTTCGCTCCAGCAGGAATCCTGATGTTAAGACACAGCTGCAGCACGATCTGCTCCATCACGAATCCTGACTTTGAATCGCCGCTACATTGTTTCGCTCCATTATGACTCCTAGCGTTAAGTCGCCGCTACAGCGCTCCGCTCCATCGTAACGCGCACGGCGCGGACATTCGCCGCGAGAACGTTAACAGCGGTAAAGAGTTCCACGCCCGCGCTGACAGCCGTCTGTGTTTCTGCCAAAACGGACTGCGTGCTCGAGCCGTAAAAAATGGCTAAATCGAGATCGAGTATGACACCGTACGGCTCTTTACGCACTTTCTGGGCGACAACATCCGCCACACCGTCGACTTTCAGCGCGAGGACACTGACAAGATCTTTCATCGCCTGGTCGGACATCGCGTAACTGCCGAGCGTCGAAAAAGTAGGGCGAACGACGGTGCGGTCGTAATCTATTGGATTTTGCGCACTTGAAGAACTGAAGACGTTTCCGAGGTCAAACCTCTGCCATAGCCGCGCGAGCGGTTCGGTCAGATATCCGGAAAACTCATGCTTGATCTCCATGCTTGGTACGGGAATCGTATGCTTCCCCTCCGACAATCGCGTCTGTTTCGCTTGATTGCGTTCGCTCTCCGTCGAAACATCTTCAATTCTAATCTTGATCGAGGGCTGATTGAGCCAGAGATTCTCGCAAATACGTGACAGCATCGCATCTGATGTGCCGAGGATCATCAACGCGCTGGGAAGGCGCTCGATCAAGGTGCGTCGCATATTTTCCGCACGCGCCGGATCAAGGAACAGCGCCTGCCGTACCGATTCCATCTTCGACTCCGCCCGCTTGGCTGAAGAACCTGCGACAATCGCACCTCCGTGGATCAAAAGGCCGTCATCAATAATGTAGTCAATTTGATACTCTCGCGCGACACTGATGGCTCGTGTAGATTTCCCGGTCCCGCTCGACCCGACAAAGGAGATAACGGCAATATTTCCGAGCGTTTCACGTATTTCGTTCTGCGTCTGCTCTTCATACGCAATGGTGCGCTCGTTCATCTGGGTGATAACAGCATCGGCCAATCTCCCGAACGGATTAAAAATCGGTTCGGGTATATGCGACTCACGTTCTCGACGGAGTCCCGCCGCGCGCTCTTTTTCAGCTTTGCGCAAATCGCGTCGCCGTTTAAACCACCCGTAGATCATAGCTACGCGTCATCCTCCTGCGCCCAGTTATGGTAGACATCCTGCACATCATCGTTATCTTCCAAGAGATCGATGAGTTTCGTCATATTTGAAATTGTCTCTTCGTCCTCCAGCTCAACCCAAGTAAGGGGCACAGGGCCGAGATCTTGTGCGGCAAATTCGTATTTTTGTGCCAACGAGTCGCGAACGGCGGCAAAATCGGTCGGGGCAGTCGTAATCTCAATGACATCATCAAGATCGAGGTCAACATCTTCGGCACCTGCTTCAAGCGCATCCATAAAGACTTGATCATCATCGACCGTGTCATTTCGCTCAATCACGAGCGTTCCCTTGCGCTCGAACTGAAATGCAACACAACCGTCGGATCCGAGATTCCCGCCATATTTATCGAAGATGTGCCGCACTTCGCCGGCAGTCCTATTGCGGTTATCCGTCAGCACACGCACCATGACAGCCACACCGGCGGGACCGTATCCTTCGTATTGGATTTCCTCCATCGCATCGGAAGAGTTGTCACCCGCCGCACGGCTGATGGAGCGTTGAATGTTGTCATTCGGCATATTATACGATCTCGCCTTTGCGATAACATCACGAAGAACGTTATTTGTTTCGGGGTCGGGACCGCCCGAACGTACAGCAACTTGAATTTCACGTCCGATCTTTGAAAAAATCTTGGCGCGCTTTTCATCGGCTGCGCCCTTGCGATGTTTGATATTACTCCACTTTGAATGACCAGCCATAAAGCCTCCAGAAGATGTCCGTTTGCCGGTTTTTACACGACAGCGATGTGGCGAACCTGCAAATGTCGTTTATTCATTATACACGCCGCGTGAACAGGATACTTTCCAAAAGATCATCAGACGCTCCTACTCAAAGGATTTATTCATTATACACACTTGCGTGAGCGGGATGCCTGAAGGTTGTCATGTAGCGGGCGGTGATTCGCCGATCATCATTGTCGCCTCGAGCCACCGCTCACCGGCGGGTTCCCACTCGGCTTCACCGGAAGAATAATTCATAATCATCTCGTGTAACGATTCGACGCGATCATCGGTCGTGCCGACAATCCAGCGAACGGATGCACCGAAATCGGGCGTCTGCTGATAATAACCGCTCGCCTCAAGGCGTCCGGCAAGCTGGTGGTAAACGGCGTAATCCGTCATAACGGAGAATGTTCGGCAACGAATATACTCGACCGGTTGCGCATCGAGCAAAGCTCCTCGCGCTCCGTAAGAATAGGCTCGTGTCAGACCGCCAGTGCCCAGCTTTATGCCGCCAAAATATCGGATGACGACGATGCCCACGCGATCGATTTCCTCTCTGAGTATAACCTCGAGTACTTGTCGACCCGCAGTACCTTGCGGCTCTCCATCATCGGAGAACCGCTGCAGCTGAACGGGGCGATCGATTCGCCATCCATATACGTAATGGGTCGCCTCGGGAAACAAGACGCGTGCATCGTCCAAGAGTGCCGTCGCCTCATCGGCAGATGCGATCGGACGACAGATTCCGATGAAACGCGAGCCGCGATCGAAAAACTCGAAGTGACCTTCGCGTCGGACAGTCGTAAACCGATCAGACATTGCTCTCGGCAAGCGGGTGAATAACCTCGACACCGTGCATCCACGGCCTCAAAACTTCCGGTACGACGATCGAGCCGTCCGACTGCTGGCACTGCTCAACGATGGCGGGAATCACGCGCGATGTCGCAAGTCCTGAACCGTTCAATGTGTGACAGAACTCCACCTTGCCCGTGTCCGCTCTCCTGAAACGGATGTTGCCTCTGCGAGCCTGATAATCGGCAGCCGTCGAGACGGAGCTGACTTCTTTATAGATTTGCATACTGGGAATCCAGATCTCGATATCGTAAGTCTTGCGCATCCCCGCAGAGCAGTCACCCGCCGCCAAACGGCTGACACGATGCACGAGTCCCAGCCCTTCGACGAGTCGAGCGGCTTTCCGTACCAATTCTTCAAAAGCTTCCTCGGAATCTTCAGGACGCGTGTATTGGAACATCTCGACTTTATTAAACTGATGACCGCGAATCATCCCGCGCTCATCGGCACGATACGAGCCGGCTTCACGCCGATAGCACGGCGTATAAGCGAAATACTTCTTCGGGAGCTCGGCTTCCGTCAAAATCTCGTCGGCATGCAGATTCGTCAAAGCAGTCTCCGCGGTCGGGAGCAAAAACTGAAAATCAGCACCGCCGCCCTTGAGCTGAAAAACGTCGTCCTCGAATTTCGGAAATTGTCCGCCGACATAGCCACAGGAGTAGTTCAGAATATGCGGCGTCAGCATCATCTCGTACCCGTCGTTCAAATGATCGTTCACAAAATAGTTGAGAAGCGCCCATTCGAGAATAGCGCCGGCTCCACGATAAATCCAGAAACCGCTGCCGGAAAGCTTGACGCCTCGTTCGTAATCGATCATACCGGTCGACTCGACGAGATCGACGTGATTCTTCATCGCGGCATCTACAGGCATAGGCTCGCCCCATACGGTGACGACCTCGTTGTTCTCTTTGCCGCCGGCGGGAATATCATCGGCAGGGATGTTGGGTATTCCCCTCAAAAACTCCTGCTGTTCATCCGTCATCTTATTGATCAGGATGTCGTTTTCCTTAATCCGATCGCTGAGTTGACGAAGACCTTCCGTCCATGCGGAAATATCGCCACCTTGTTTTTTAATCATCGGAATCTCGGCCGACTTTTTGTTGCGTTCGGCTTTAAGTTCTTCATTCTGATGCATCATAGCGCGTCGCTTTGCATCAGCTTCCAGAAATTCAGTAAAATCAATGTCAAAACCGCGCCTTGCGAGCTTTTCGCTCACCTCCTGCGGATTATTTCTAATGTAAACAATATCTAACATCTACTTATCCTTTCTATATAAATAACATCAAAACAATCAACGACATCTATTCTAGCACGAGCGACAATCAATCGAGTCCATTGTCGGCAAGCAGCGCCTCTTCGATGAAACGATCCATCAGCTCTTTGTCGATCGATGCCGGGATAACGCCGACAAAAAAGCCTTCCCGATCAATCAAATACGTCGTCGGAAGGCCGGTGATCGCATATTCTACAAAAGTTTTTCCGTCTACATCCATCAGCACGGGAAAGGTCAGGCCGTTTTCTGTCAGAAACGCTTTCAACTCCTCAACGCTCTTTTCCTGTTTCACCTCCATCTCCTCACCTACTTCTGACGTTTCGGAGGGTAGAACGACCCCGAGTACAACAACCTCGCTCTGATTCTGAGAGCGATCTTGATAAACCTGCTCTAGATCAGGCAACTCCAAACAACAGAGATCGCACCACGTCGCCCAGAAATTCAAATAAACAATCTTGCCCCGATAATCCGACAGCCGATGTGTCGTTCCGAACTGATCCGTCAGTTCAAACTCAGGAGCCTTCGAATGACCGAGCGCGTTCGTCTCAAGCGTTCTCGGTTCCTCCGGCGTCTCCGCCTCTTTCCGACACGCCGTGCATGTAGATAAAAGGGAAACGAGAAACACCGCCACGCACACCATCGTCATCATCGTCCGCTTCTTTTTTGCAATATTCATCTAGGCCTCTTTTTCTGCTATAAAATGTCTAAGATTCATCGATCGGCATAAACCCTTCGCCATAGACTTCGTCATAGGATGTAACAATCATCAACGCTTCGGGATCAATCTTTTTTACAATCTTTCTGACCTCCGGTACTTGAGCCCGACTGCAGGCGCACAGGATGACGGGCACTTGATCGCGCGAATACGCGCCCTTCCCGTGAAGAATCGTTGAACCGCGTTCGACATCTTCACCTATTCGTTCCGCAATCAACTCGCCTTTTTCAGAAATGATCACCGCCATTTTCCCCGACACAAATCCGAACATTATCTTGTCGATCACCAGAATGAGCACGGCACTGAAAACAAAGCCGTAAAGAACCGCGTCGATCTGGCCGAAAACAAGGCCGCCACACAGGACGATAATACCGTCAACGAACATTGTAATCTGCCCGACAGACATATGGGGATGCAATTTACGCAACGACATAATGATCAGATCCGATCCGCCGGTACTGCTCTTGCTCGAATAAATGATAGCAAGTCCGAGTCCCGCAAGCGCGCCGGCAAACAGCGCGGCGAGCAGCGGTTCCCCTCGATAGATCGGGAAAAGCGGACTGATCACATCAAGAAAAAGCGTATTGACCAGAATCGTCTGAAAAGTACGCACCAGATACTTCTTCCCAAGAATTTTGAGAGCGACCAAAATGATCGGAATATTCAAAAGCAGCGACAAAGCACCGATGGGCAAATGCGTGTAATGCCTTAAAATGAATGCGATTCCGGTGACTCCGCCTGGCGCGAAAGAGGCATGGACGGCAAAATTGTAGACGCCGATCGCAAAGAAAAAGGAACCCGCCACGTCATAAAGTAGATTCACAGCGAATTTTCGGAGATTATCTCTCGTCAATATCCTTTTCAAGAACCTTGAAAACACCTTTTACCCCTCAAAATGACGCGCCTCGATCAAGCGCAATACTGTTACGGCTCTCTTGGCACGGTCTCTATCCGCCTGTCAGGAAACGAACGAGTCTCTAGCGTATATTCGTCATGTTGAATGCTCATATCTCTTTTCTATTTAAGAAAACCGACAAGCTTCTTGTGCGTATTCGCCATATTGAACGGCCATACTTCCCTTCTATTCACATAGGCACGACGTGTATCGCTAAAGGCGGGCAACTGAAGCTGTCGGCGCGAATAAGAAAGATAAGCAGGTTTCATGTAATCACCGAGATTGAGATTCGTCCTTGTATTGGCAAGCGCGACATTGATGACGTTATAAATATCGACGCCTCCGGAACCCATAGAACTCAGAACGGAATTGACAACTGTTCTCTGTCTTCGATTGCGTTGAAAATCGCTGTCGATCTTTCGAATACGCGCATACGCCAGCGCCTGAGAGCCATTGAGCAATTGAGAACCAGGTTCAACACCAACACGCGCTGCCTCGGCGGGTGTCAATGTAATGCGAACGCCTCCCACGGCATCAATAATTCGTCTAAAGGAACCAAAATTGATCGCCACATATCCCTTAATAGGAATTCCGAAATTGCGCTCAATCGTACGCACGGCCAATGAGGGACCTCCGTATGAATACGCCGCGTTCAGCAGTCCCCATGGGTGTTTCGATGTCCCGATCTTGACATACATGGCTCTCATTAGAGAGACGATATTGAGCGTTTTCGTGTTGTGGTTGAGCGAAAGAATCATGATGACATCGGATCGCCCGCGAAAACTGTTCGTATCGACGCCGAACAATACGATATTTTCAACGCCGGGCATTGATGCAAGCTTGGGAGGCGCCTGCGTCGCAACTGGCTTAGGCTTATCGCCTTTTGTGGAAGGCGTCGAAGTCTCATCTGCAGTGTCTGTTGTTTCGTCAGGATATTCCTCATCCAACAGATCCTGCAAAGCATCGAAGTCGTCTTCCAGCTGCCGTTTTTCCTCATCAGGAAGGCCGCCCAGCCATTCGGTATCGGTCAAGTCTTTCGCTAATACGGGTTCGTAAAAAGTCTCGTCCGAGAACGTCACGCCTGACATCATATCGTTGTAAACGATCACAATGCCGGCAAACAGCGACAGAATGAGCCCGACGGTAACACCGAGCGCAATCAGTCCGGGCGAATAAAGGCGTGTGAACATCGATTTCTTTCCGCGTTCGCGCGACGATCGATTCGAGTTATTATGAGTACTGCCGCGACGCTCGGCACCGCGTGTCTTATCAACATTTTCGCTGTGTCGGTTCATTGTGTGACGCACCTTTCCTTAATTGTCACGATTGTTATTGTCTATTGATTATACGACAATAAAGCCGCTCTCCGGGAAGGATGAAATCTGCCCGGAGAGCAAGCATAACGGACTGAAAAAACGTTTATCGGTTCGCGCTATGCGACTAGAAGAACATTCTGGAGATACCCCACCTGATGCCCGCCGTATAGCATGCTCCGACAATAAACCACATGGCGACAAACACACCGATCATAGCAATGATCTTCAACCATGTCTTGGAGGCGGCATCACGCGAAGAGAACAGGCAAGCGAAGGCAGCACCGAGCGAGAGCAATCTCACGAACTGGAACATGACTGCGATGAAGTGCGCCGAGAAATGATAAACGGGAAAAGCGATCCCGAGAATCATCGTGATGAAAACGACCGGCAGTATGATGTTGTGGTACGAGGAATACTCGGCGAAGACAGATTCCGGCGTGGCTGTCTCATCTTTCTCCCAGAACCTCTTAATGAGCCAGACGGCGATCGGCAGCACGGCGATATACACAATATTCATGAACCACGTCAGGAAGAAAGCTCCGGCATGCCAATCCGTGTGAGATGCCGTTCCCAAGGTAAAGAAAAAGGCAACGAGGAAAGGAACGATGGCGGCGAACAAGATGTGCATCGGCTCTTTCGTACCGAGAAATCCCTTCGTAAACCATGGCAAATAACCTTTTGCGTACAGAGCGAGCTTTGACGGCTCCTTAGGGGGCGGAGTAAAACCGGGAACGCCTTGCTGTGGCGGGTAGTAGCCCTCGGGCGGATACGGCGGCGCTTGCTGTGCCCCCTGTTCCGTGACAGGATATCCTGGAGGAGGCATCTGCTGCGGGCTGTATTGCGGCTGTGCCGGTGGCACAATCTCTTCGCTTGCGGCAGGAGGCGAGACGGGAGGAGACTCCACGGTCGCTTCCGCTTCAATGGCGGGTTGCGGTTTTCCGCAGTAGCCGCAGAATGCCGCATTGACATCAATCTCGTTTCCGCAGAATGGACATTTTTTCATCGTAATATCTCTACTTTCTAATCACTTCCCCCCGCGAAACGAACGTTTCAACGGATGGCATATTTAACAAACCACATACACAGTCAGTTTATCATATGGAAGTGTTATCTCGCCTTGTCCGTAGAAAAAAACTTCGGATGCATGTGTAAAATCTTCATGAACAAGTCATTGCATCGGAAAAGACGAACTCCACGGACGCCATGTTTACGTGATACTATAAATCGACAAGATGAATATGCAAAGGAGTCATTATATGCGAGCAGTCATACAGCGTGTTGATAAGGCTTCCGTCCAATGCGATGACGGGCATCAATCTTCCATCGGTAAAGGATATTTGATTTTACTCGGGATCGGACATGAAGATCATGAGGCGAATTGCGCAAAGCTTTGGCAAAAAATAAGAAAATTGCGCATTTTTCCCGATACAGAGGGAAAGATTAACCTCGACCTCGCGACCGTCGGAGGCGACGTCCTGATCGTCTCTCAATTCACACTGTTTGCCGATACGAGAAAGGGAAACCGTCCCAGTTTCATCAAAGCCGCTCCTCCGGAGCTCGGTGAACGCCTGTACGAATATTTTGTCGAATTGGCGCGACGCGACGTGCCGGTCGTCGGGACAGGGTCGTTCGGAGCAGAGATGGACGTCAGCCTCATCAACAGCGGCCCCTTTACAATCGTTCTCGATACTGATGAGATGTGATCGCGTCTTCTTATAACGCTGCAACTGTCGAGTTGATTGTCGTTTTGAAAAATCTGACGTCAGAAAAACGCGCAGTCATCGCGGAAAGAACGTTTTCACAATCGCTGATATCATTAAACAAAGCGAAACATGTCGGCCCGCTTCCCGACATCGAGACGACGGGCGCTTCCAACGCCCTCAAAGCGTCCAGCAGCTGTCCGACTCGTTCAAGAGCGCCGGCGATAACCGGTGTAAAATCGTTGTGGATGAGGGGCTCAAGTACCTGCACCGATTGTTGGGCAATGACCTCCTTCCACGACCTTTCCCCTGTTAATTCGCGAAGAGAAACATGCGCTTGACTATCGCAACGTTCGTCATCTCTGATTTTGTCGAGCATCTTAAACGCTGTCTTCGTCTGAACAAATTGCGCCGGAGTCGCAAGCAGAACCGCAAAGGGGAAGAGAGGCGGAAGCGGCGTCATGATCTCGCCTACACCCTCGCACAGCCGTGTCCCTCCGTACAGACAGAAGGGGACATCTGCGCCGCAACGAAGCGCAATCTGTTCCAGCTCACCGAGCGATAAGGGAGACGCCGAAGAACCGAACCAATCCCTGATTTGATCCTGATTCTGAAACAAAAACCGCAACACCGCGGCGGCGTCGGCGCTCCCGCCGCCGAGACCGGCAGCATCGGGAATATTTTTTTCGATGGATATCGATAGACGGACGGAGGAGGGATCGACGTTAAGACGTTCAAAAAACAGTTCCGCCGCTCGGTAACAGATATTCCCCTCGCCCGAAGGAATTGACCCCACATCAGCATCGACTCGCCACATCGGGCGACCGGTCTTTTGGGTGTCGCAAACTTGAACATCCTTTTTAAAGGAGTTTTTGTGAAGTTCAATAAGAAGCCGATCCGCCAAAGAAAGCGTTGTCATGACGGATGAAAGTTCATGCAATCCGTCCGAACGGCGGCCCAAGACCTGAAGAGTTAAATTCAGTTTCGCGCGCGCCTCAACGCTGCCTCGAAGGCACGATTCATTTTCCAAGGCTTATCAATTATCCTGTTGGAGTAACTGCTCCAATTCTTCGTCCGTAAAAGCAATCTCTACGACTTTTGTGAGCAGATCGACATAACTGAAACTGACATGCTCGCTGTAGGAAGGGCTTACAGGACAGCATACGGTAAACACGTTCGAGGAACAATTCTCAAGAAACCCCTGATGGATGACCGTACGGCGTCGCCCTCCATTTGACTTAAGCATGATTCGTTGCCCGAGATGAGCTTCCAGTTCAGCACGACAAGATGCTATGTCAGATTTTACAATCAATTACTACACCTCATATTCCGGTAATATTAGGCAAATGTTAACCATTCGCCATCGACCAAATATTATACCTCGAAAGGCCTAAAAATGCAATTAGAAGAATCTTCCGTATCAAATCATACGGCGTACGATTCCGCCCCCAAGCACGCGATCGTCCTCGTAGAAAACAGCCGACTGGCCGATCGATGTCAGCCGAACGGGGACATCGAACCGAACGGATGCTGAATCGCCTTCTCCGAGGACAACCTGTGCGGGGAAAGCCTTCCCCTGTGAACGCAATTGCACTGTTGCATCGAATACGGAAGGGATCCGATCAATCGAAACGACGTCGTAAAGCTCGAGACTCTCGATCATCGCGTCTTGCTCATCTCCTAAAATGACGAGATTCTTTTCGGAATCTTTACCGACCACCGTCATCCTCTTGCCGAGCGAAATCCCCAGACCCCGCCGCTGCCCCTCGGTGTAACGCCAGCTCCCCATGTGCTCGCCCAGAACCGTGCCGTTTTTATCGACAAAATACCCCGGAGCATCTTTGAGCCCGTGCTTGGAAAGAAATTGATTCAGTTTCGTCGCCCCGAGAAAACAGATGTCCTGACTATCCTGAACTTGTCCTAATACCGTGTCAATAGAAGAGGCGATCGCTCTGACCTCGTGTTTCGTATAATCGCCTAACGGCAACAATGTACGATCGAGAATCGCGCGCGAAAGTCGATAGAGAAAATAGCTTTGATCTCTTCTTCTGTCCTTGGCACGGTGAAGATATCGGTGCGTCGGCTCTCCGATAAGCTGTGCGTAATGTCCCGTCGCGATATAATCACACCCGAGACGATCGGCCGCTTCCGCCAACCGTCGAAACTTGAAATGTCGATTGCAGTGAACGCAGGGATTGGGCGTCTCTCCTGAACGCCACGATTCAATAAAGGGGCGCACAACATCACGGTAAAAGTCATCGACCGCGTCGATCTCAATATGTTCGATCTCGAGCGTGCGCGCAATTTTCGCGGCGCGTTCGCAGCTGTCGCCACTCACCGTTCGGAATGTCAGAGCCGTTACATGGCACCCGCTCTGCAGCAAAAGAGAGGCCGCGGCGGCACTGTCAACACCACCCGACAACCCGAGCAAGACTCGCCTGCCGGAAGAATCGTTGTGATGATTTCCTCGTCGCTTCATGAAGTGCTTAAAAAAATTAAATCCCGCCGGATGACAAACACGGCGCTTATTAAAGCGCCGCTTCATCCTCTTTCATGTCCTCTTGCAAGAGATATCATCAATCTTCGAATTCCACCGTGTCTTCGTCGTCGTATGAACTTCTCTTGTTCGCTTCTTCCTGAAGCTGTGCAACTTCATAGAAGATCTCGGCGCGATCGAGAACACGCGTTCTCGCCAGCGGCGACAGCTTGTCCATCAATTCGATCAGCCGTATTTTTTGGTCGAGCAGCAACGCATCTTCATCACTCATGTCATCGCTTCTCTCGAGAATTAGCCTAAAGGGCTCGCCTGCTAAACGCAAATCTTCCTCGGTCATATCATCCGAACCGAGAATCTGGTCAAGTGTTGCCCCGAAAATATCCGCCAATCTCTTCGCTGTCTTGATATCCGGGTAATTGCGACCGCTTTCCCACTGGCTGACTGATGTCTGTGTCACGCCGATCACATTCGCCAACTCCGTCTGTGTCATATGATTCTTTTTTCTGAAGTACCTAATGCCGTTCATAATCTCTCGTATCTTTTCCTTTCCATCAATATTTTGGTGTCTGTGCGATCAAAAAACACTACACTTAACGACGTGATTAATGTTTGTGATAATTCTAACCATTCATCCCTTATTATTCTATAGCGTGGAGACCATTATAAGCAAGTATTCTTTTGTTGTGTATGTGCCGATTTATGCATCTATACCGTCAGAATCCTTATATTTACTGTGTATGATTGACAACATATCAACTTACACAGGTATTATTTACTTCATGCGGCATACCATATTATCTAATTGAATCTATAGCCGTGAATTTTGCCGTGATGACGGCGGGTTTGCGCTTCAACGAGCGCCGCAGGCACAAACGATACTATTTGTACCAATATGGAACAGGCGTCCGAAAGTTATCATATTCGAGTGATAAGCGATCGAATTCTTCCAGCACCCTCCGCTCATAAGGAGAATCGGGGGTGCTCAACGCCAAGTGTTCGAGAATGACGGAAACTTGATAGTACGCAAGTTGGGCAAAGAAATATGAGGGTACTTCCCTATCAAAATACACATCGATCAGGCATTTTAAATCTTGGTGATCTCGCGTGCGCATTTCAAATAATATGCGGCAAAGATCCATATGAGTCATATCTTCGCCGAGCAAAAACGGGTAATCGATTAACAGCGCCGCTCGTTTTGTATAAGCAAAGCAACTGGCCGCGTACGTCCCCAGAGAAAGAGAAAGACTCCCGGCGTATGCCAGAGCTTTAGCGTTTTGTATCGTAAAGGAGTTCAAACGTGAGAACCGCTGTCTCTGCGGTATGCGCTCTTCGACCTCATCGATTAACCTGATCGTACGATCTTCCAGTTCGTCAATGATTTTATAACTGCCGCTGTTTGAGAAAACGTTGTTTCCCGTTTGAAGAAAACGCAGAAAACCTGTCATTTGAACAATCGTCTCAAAACGGAAAGGATTATTTTGATCACTAAGATATTTCAATAAAGGCATATCCGACCGCCGTTCAACAACACCGAAGAACCCATCGCTCGACTTCAACCATTTGACTTCCGGCAACATAGGGCCGAAGGCCCGGAACAACGGCGACACATTGACCATAATCCGATTAATACCGTCAAGATGCGTCCAAAGGTCTGAAACAAGTTGCCATTTGTTCCAAGGGCCGTAATAGAGCCAATGTTCACGTCCTTCCTTGTCGTAAACACGGTAGACGGATGTCCTGCCCTTTTCGTTCAAAATGGCACAATCACCTAAAGTCCAACCGCTGATTTCCGGTACACTGCTCAGCTTTTCCCTCAGGATAGCCTTTGCTGTCCGTTCGAATGTTGCGGAACGAGAGTTTGCTGATCGTCCTTCTCTAAACTGGTGCGCACGGCAAACACAACGATTATCTTTATTAATGCGATTTTTGCACATGAAACCAATCTCCAATATCTATTGGGGAAATGACTGTATATGTAATATTTTATCAAAAATATAAGATGTTGAGTGCCACATCTTGGCGCATCATAGCTTGAACAATATAAAAATGGACTCTATACAAAAAACCGCTTTGCGGCCGGCATCATTGAGCGCTCGCAAAGCGGTTATATCTTGTCAAAAAAGGCGTTATTGCACCTTCACTCTATCCCTCAACACGGCCGGGATATTGTTTGAGTGCAATCTCGAGAATCCTCATCGCTTCTGCCAGATCATCCGTATTCAACACATAGGCGAGCCTTACCTCATCAACGCCCATACCCGGCGTCTGGTAAAAATTCTCGACGGGCGCTACCATCACGGATTTGTTATCGACTTGGAAGTCAGTCAAAAGCCAGAGCGCGAACTTCTCCGCATTGTCGACGGGGAGCTTCGCAATCGCATAAAAGGCGCCGCCGGGACGTTCACAGAGGACACCGTCCATCTTCTGAAGCGCATCGATCATGATGTTGCGTCTCGCTTCATATCGCTCACGTATCGGCACAAAATAGTCGGGATCCAGATCGTATAACGCTTTGGCCCCGATCATCTCAAGCGTCGGCACACACAAGCGCGCCTGACCCAGTTTTAAGGCCGCCGCCATGAGGTCTCTATTCTTCGACGCCAACGAACCGATGCGCGCGCCGCAGGCGGAGAAACGTTTGGAGACACTGTCGACGATGATCACGCGATCAAGAATATCCGTCATCGACCCGAAACTCGTCGCTTTCTTACCGTCATAGCAGAATTCACGGTAAACTTCGTCGGCGATGATAAACAGCTTGTGATCGCGCGCAATGTCCGCCAACATGCGAACTTCCTCCTCGGAATAAACGACGCCCGTCGGATTACCGGGGTTCGAAAGCGCGATAGCGCGCGTCTTCTCAGTAAGCAGCGATTCGAGCACATCCCTTGCCGGGAGAGCGAATCCATTATCAGGATAAGTGGAAATCGGTTTGATTACGACGTTATAGGGCGCCGCAAACCCGCGGTAGTTTGTATAGAAAGGTTCCGGAACGAGAATTTCCTCTCCGGGGTCACAAGTAAGCAAAAATGACCACTGCAACGCCTCACTCCCTGCGTTCGTGATGATGATATCCTTCACCTCGTAAGGCAGGCCGATACGTTTATAATACTTCGAAATGCTCTCGCGGAGGGGCTCCCAGCCGTTTGAGTCGGCATAAGCGAGCACTTCCACATCAGCTTTTTTTACAGCGTCCATGAAGACTTTCGGCGTCTCGATATCGGGCTGACCGATATTGAGATGATAGATCTTGATACCTCTTTTTTTAGCTTCGTTTGCGTAGGGAACGAGTTTGCGGATAGGTGATGCCTGCAGGGCATAACTGCGATTCGATAATTTCATACGGTAAATACCCCCTTTTGTCGAACAGCGGCGTATAAATACGAGAAGAAAGAAACCCGTTAACCAACAAGTTCTCCTCGGTTCAATCATAGCATATCGACAACTGAATGCTAGAATGAACGCATGAAAAGACTCCTCAGTTTTCCTGATATTAGTGACCGTATCGACTGGATCGGAACGCACGAACAACAGCGCAGATTGCTCAGGCATTTTCACCTTGACGGGTTTGAAGTGATCTGGTGCGACCAAAAAGCCGAGGAGCGTTTCCCGCGCGAAACGGTCATCGGTATGCATCTGCCTTTTTATGCCGATTGGATGAATTTCTGGCTTGAAGATCACGTTCACCTCAACAGCGAGTTTGGAGACCGGGAGATCTGGCGGAGCTTCTACCCGGGAGAGACAAAAGAAGCTTACATCGAATATTTCGGCAGGTCGCTCGATTACGCGCATTCGCTCAATGTCGAGTATGTCGTCTTCCACGTCTCGCAAGTAGCGGTCGATGAAGCGTATGACTATCGATTTCAATTTGATGATGAAACCGTCCTTTGCGAATCGGCGAAACTCATCAACACGCTCTTTGATCGGGCAGGTCAAAAATACAACTTTCAGTTCTTAATGGAAAACTTGTGGTGGCCGGGGCTGAATTTCCGCGACGCTTCCATGACGCGAGCTTTGTTTAATAACATTCACTACGACAGGAAAGGGTTTGCCCTTGACCTCGGACATTTGCTGAATGCCGATACGTCTATCCGGACGAATGAAGACGCCATTTCGTGGATACATCACGTTCTCGACGAGCACGAAGACTTGCTGCCGCACATAAAGGCGATCCATCTTCATCAATCGATATCGGGAGCCTTCGTCGAGCAATTCCTCGGAACGGGTGTGGCGGTCTATGCGGGAAAAAACAAAGTACCGCTCGACTACTACGAACGCTATCGCTTGAGCTATGAACACGTCGCCAAGATCGACGAGCACGCAGTCTGGGAAATGCCGGGACTTCAGCCGATCCTGGATCGGATCGAACCTGACTACCTCGTCTATGAATTTCGCTCGAACACACAAGAAGAGTTCTTTATGAATCTGAAACGGCAGAATGACTACTTCAGACGTTTTCCGACCTGTCTTACGTAGACGCCGTAGAAGACACCTCTTTCTTCACTCCTGTCAAAGAGAGCAAATCTTTAAACTCAGCCTTGAACGCTGACTCATCGGCTATAAGGCGTTCTTCAAGCTCTTTCAGTTTCTCGCGATGCACGTGCAGCTCTTGCATCCGTTTCTCGAGCTCTTCGCGCCTCTTCTGCAATTTGCGCCGAGCCTTTTCCATTTTTCTCCGCTCGGATCGCGCTTCAGCCAACAGTTTGCGGTTGGCGCCTTGCTGGTCTAATTGTTCTGCGGGCAACACACCGCTGCCGTGCACATATTTTTCCATAAAATGGTCGATATTCTGACCGCGCAGCGTCTGCCAAGAGACCTTTGTCTTGGCGAACATATCCTCAATATTTTGCAGTTCGACGCCGCGTCTCACTTTCAGCGTTGTCGTCCTTACCATATCTTTGAAGCTATAGAAATAAGAACGGACGCTCTTGAAAGAAGGCAGACTGCGATTAACTTCTTCGACAATCGATGCGATCGAACGGACGATATCTTCCTCTGACGTCTCTGAACCTTTCAAAGCGCGCAACTTCTCTTCGTCGATCACGATTTTCGCGGTGATAACTATCTCGCCGGATGCCCCTTCGTGACCGAAAACGAGAGAATCGCGCACAAGTTCGTGCCGGTTAAACAACAGTTCCAGTTCTTCAGGGAATACTTTCTTTCCGCTTGAAAGGACGATCATCGACTTGCTGCGTCCGGTTATCATCAGCCCGTCTTTTCTCGTGAAGTACCCGATGTCGGCCGTATGTAGCCACCCGTCACTGTCGATCGCCTCGGCCGTCGCCTCAGGATCGTCGAGATAACCTTTCATGACGATATCGGAACGCACGAGAATCTCTCCGGGCTGACCGCGCTTACCGCCGTTATCGATAGCTACCTCGACGCCGGCCAACGGTTGACCAACGGTACCGAACAAGTTGACTTTTGTGTTGCCTCCGCCTACGACCGGCGACGCCTCAGTAAGTCCGTAACCGGCCAGAACCTCAACGCCGATCGCACGGAAAAACTTGAGTGTTTCGCGCTCAACGGGAGCCGCGCCGCAGATCACCCATTTCAGATTGCCGCCCAATTTGTCGAGTACGTCTTTCATCAGGGCACGTCGCTTATCGATACCCAGCTTGAAGAGAAACGTCGAAACTGCCATGCCGAACTTAAGTTTCTTCAACTGACCCGTGCGACGCGCTTCACTGATCACACGGCGATATATCGCGTCAAGAACGGCCGGCACGACGACCGTCAGGTGCACTTTATGTTCAGCAAAGTTGCTCGCAATGTACCGTAACCCGTCACAGATGTGTATCGTACCGCCCAATGAAAGCACAGTGAGAAAACCGCACGTGTTCTCGAAGGCATGATGTAACGGGAGGATGGACAACGACTTGAAATAGTCGCCGAAATAGACCGATCCGAGAAGCGCCCGAATATCGGCCGTTATCGATTTGTTCGTCAGAATGACGGCCTTGGCAGTCGCGCTTGTGCCGGACGTAAAGAGAATCGCGGCGTCATCCTCAACATTATCGGGCGCAAGAAGACTGCTTGCCGAAACATCGCGTGTCGACGCAGACAAGGCATCATCAAATAGGAGGAGTGTATCGTCTTCCGCCATGCTTGCCCTGAAGTCAGCGCGTTCTTTATCCGTCATCACTCCGCGATCCATCGCAACGCGATACTTCAGCGACGGAAGCTCACTGCGCATCGATTCCACGTCCTTATGCCAGGAATGGTCATAAATCAGCATGACCGATTGACTGCGTTGAACACAGGGAATGATCTCTTGCGGTTTTAACAGTCGATCGAGCGGCACGATCACACCGAATCCGGACGCCACCGCGAGCCACGTCACCATCCACGGATAACTGTTATCGCCTATCAAGGCGATACGACTGCCCCGCGGCAACAGTTCGCCGAGCCAATCCTGGACACGCGCGACATCACGTGCAAGCTCGTTGTACGATATAGTCTGTATTTTCTGGTCGCGCGGTCTGACACGCCAGCGAACAGCAGGCCTGTCACCGTATAGCTCGCAACCGCGCGTGACAACGTCGCGCAACGCGTAAATAGGCGGCGCTTTGTACCACGTCTTACCGGTTACTATTTGAAGATTTCGATTACATTTTGTTTCTGTCATTGCCAAGCAACCTCTACTCCTCAAAAAATCCTTCAAACAACTTCTCAAACAGCTCGTTAACATACTGTTGCGTTTCAACCGACAGTTGTTCAAAGCGTCGCAGCAACTCACGACCTGTATCCGTTAAGGAGCTGCTGCCGCCTTCCTGACCTCCCGGACGGCGGTCAATGACATTTTCGCCCAACTGCTCCTCGAGGAGATTCAGAATCTGCCATCCCTTGCTGTAGGAGAGTTTCATCCGCTGGCAAGCCATTCGTACCGAGCCCGTTTCGTCAATAAGGCGTAATAAAACGGCGGGACCGGGACCGAAAAAGATCTTTTCGCGTGCGAGATTGAGCTTGAAGCGGACACGCAGCGGCAACATCATCGAATCTTCCGGATGCGATACAAGGTCTTCATCTTTATGCGCCTCCGATACCAACGGAAGAGGAATAACCCCGGGATCGTCAAGAACGACTCGCTCAACCGTTCCCTCCGCGGCAGCGACAAGCTCTGCAAGTGTACGACCTTTCTCTGAACGCGTGAGATTCCGAACGACGTCCTTGGAAATGACGATCGGCAACCCGTCCTCTCCATCGAAAACGGGCACGGTAACCGTCGATTTCGAGATGAGGAGTCGTTTCAGAGATGTCGTGTGAACGGACGGAATGAGAGGCGTCGCCAAATAGATCTTTTCGCAATCACAGCATGTCCTTTCGATATAAGACAGACCCTTGATCGCGTCGTCAACAATCGACGTCTCGCGCCAATACGGATTGTAGAGATTGACAACATTCATTTTGGCAAGATGCTTTTCCAGTTTTGCGTTCTTAAAACCTGTAATGACGACGATGGGAGCGACACCTTCCGTCTGAAGTCGGATAATCAAGCGTTCAATTAAACTGATCGTTCCGACACGGACTAAGGCGGGCAGAACTTGCCGTTCGTCACCGACAGACGCTACAGTACCGTCCTGTTCCGGAGGCCGTGACGCTATAATGACAGCAGAGGCACGCGGCAGTTCTTCTCTCATATTCAAATATTTCTCTTTTAACAAATTCACCGGTTGCTCCCTCCCCGCAACAATATTGTTATCTGTTTCGCGCCTGATTATTAAAGGCTAACGCCATGACCTTGAAGACGCGTATGTGTATCGGATACTAATTGATGTTTTTTCGCGTCAACCTTATTATCTGATCGCTGTGATCGGCAGATCCCGCTTCAAATATTGACCGTCGGCGTCTTTCACGACGAGGACGCCGGATTCGACTTTACGGTTGCCGCGCAGGAAAACGTCTCTCACTTTGCCTTTCAGAGCGAATCCTTCATACGGCGTGTAGTCACAGTTCTCGTGAAGCAGATCGGACGTGACCGTCCACTCCGCCTTCGGATCGAACACAACGATGTCGGCATCGCTTCCGGCTCGGAGAATGCCCTTTTTCGGGAATAATCCGAAATACTTGGCGGCATTCGTCGATGTGACGACGGAGAAACGGTTGATATCCATACGCCCCTCAGAAACTCCGTGCGAATACATCAGGTTCATACGAAGCTCAATCCCCGGCGCGCCGTTCGGTATCTTCGAAAAATCATCACGCCCCATTTCCTTTTGGCCTTTGAAGTTGAAGGAGCAGTGATCGGTACCGACGAACTGGATTTCTCCGGAAGCCAATCCCTGCCACAGCGCTTCCTGATCGCGGCGTTCCCGGAGCGGGGGACTCATAATAAATTTGGCAGCTTCAAAATCGTCATCCTCAGGTGTTCCGTAACGAGAGCGGTCAAGAACGAGGTATTGCGGACACGTCTCCACGACGACGTGGTTGCCGCGCTCTCTGGCACGGAGTATACTCGACAAGCCGCGCGCCGTCGATAGATGCACAACGTAGTGATTGGTGTGGAGCAGCTGAACGACGGTCTCGAGGCGGTCGATCGCCTCGGCTTCGAGCTCGGACGGCCGTGTCATCTGGTGGTAGTACGGCGAGAGGTTGCCGGCCTCTCGGATCCGCCGCGTAAAGAGGTCGATCAAAAGTCCGTTCTCGCAGTGGAAGCCGATCGTCGCGCCGAGCTTACCCGCTTCTTCGAGCGCCTCATAGATCCCGTCCTCCTGAACCATCATCCTTCCCTTGTACGCCATGTACATCTTAAAGGACGTGATGCCGCCCTCGACAATTGATGCCATCTCGCTTCGCAAGGCGTCGTTCCACTCTGTCATCGCCATGTGAAAGCCGTAGTCGATCGCCGACCGTCCGTCAGCTTTCTCATGCCAGCGCTCCAATCCGCGCGCCATCGATTCTCCGTGAAACTGCGTCGCGAAATCGATAACCGTCGTCGTACCTCCCGCCAGTGCCGCTAATGTTCCGGACTTAAAGTCATCGGCGGTAACCGTCCCCATCGATTCCAAATCGAGATGTGTGTGCGTCTCTATTCCGCCCGGCAAAAAATAGCATCCGGAGCAGTCGATGATCTCTTCGTGTTCGAGAGGAACAATATCCCCCAAAGCGTCAATCACTTCACCGCGGATGCGTATGCTGCCCTTGACTGTCTTGTCGGGCAGAACGATATAGCCGTCCTTAAGAAGTGTGCTGTGTTTCATATTATCTCCCACTATTTATGTATTCTCTCGAAAACAGTCACCTGATTCGGTTTCTTATGAAAACAATAGGCAAGATACCGCGCCCGCTCGCCGAACGATTTTTGCGTCACAAACAGGGGGTAATCCGGCCCATCGTTACATATGGCGCGGGAGCAGGTGTCCGCCCCCGCGCCAATAACATTGTATTTTACAGATTTTTCCAAACTTCCGCGGCGCGCGCTTTCGTGCGGGCGTAAATCTCTTCGACGTCAACCGTGAGAATGGCGCGATCCTTCATGACAACCTTACCGTTGATCATCACGTCGTTCGTCATACGACCGTAGCAACCGAACAGGATATGGCCTCTCCAGTTATCGGAACCGAACGGTGTGAACGGAGCATAATCGAGCGTAATAATGTCAGCGTAGGCACCCGGTTTCAACATGCCGAGCGGGCGCTTGAAGTGCTTCGCGCAGATGGCGGGGTTACCGTCGAACTGAAGCTGCAGCGCCTGACCGAACCCGACCGTCGGATCGGAAAGCCTGTAAGATTGCAGGATTTTCGAGACTTTAACAGACTCAAACATGTCGTGCGTGTATGCGTCAGTGCCCATTCCGAGACGAATGCCGCGCGCCAACATGCCGATCACCGGCGTCGCGCCTACGGCGTTACCCATATTGGACATCGGGTTGTGTACGACCGTCGTGTCCGTCTCCGCTAAGATGTCGAGTTCGCGGCCGTTTACATGAACGGCGTGAACGGCGATCGATTTCGGGCCGAGAAGTCCCCAGTTGAGCAGACGCTCAGTAACGCGACAGTCGTATTTTTTCAGGCTGTCGTACTGGTCTTCGCGTCCTTCACCGACGTGAACGTGGTAGCCCGCATCGATGCCTTCCATCGAAGCGACGATTTTTTCCATCGTCTTGTCGGAAATCGTGAAGGAGGCGTGCATGCCGAACATTCCCTTGATCATGTCCTGCTCGTCCGTGTTCATCGCCTTGATGAAGTCGACGTTCTCTTTGATCTCCGCATCGGTGATCGCTTCACCGTCGCGATCGGAGACTTCCATCGAGAATGAACCGCGGATGCCGATTTTCTTCGCTGCGTCCGCCAGAGTGAAGAGCGAGCCTGCAGCGGCGTTCGGGCTTGCGTGATGGTCAAACAGCGTCGTCACGCCGTTTTGGATGCTCTCGATGTACGTCGTGTAGGCAGAAAGTTCGCAGTCTTCCATCGTAAGGCTGCGGTCGAGCGCCCACCACAAGTTTTCAAGAATCTCAGGGAAATTACGCGTCGGCTTCGATACGCCCATGCCGCGCGCATAAGAGCTGTAAATGTGCGTATGCGCATTGATCATACCGGGCATGATAATGCGACCGCCGACATCGATCACTTCGTCATCGGGGAAACGCGCTTTCAAATCTTCAAAAGTGCCGACTTCTTCAATCAATTCGCCAACGACACGGACGGCGCCGTTTTCAAAGTAAAGATTGTCTTCACAGTTTGTAATTAATCTTCCGTTACCAATAATCATGTAGACCTCCAGATCGTTCATAAACTTTCAGCTGTCGCCCTCAGCTCCGCAATACGGCTAGGACGACTGCTTCCACCAACTGTTTTCATCTTTAGAAAGATGCCCTCACGACGGGAATGCCGTGAGGGGCATCGCTTCAATTATTCACAACATCCTGAGTGGCAAGCCGCATTATAGAGCCAAGGGGCTTTTTCATTGACAGCGGCAATGACTTTCGCCATGCGCTTATCGAGCTCTCCACCGTCCAATGCCGCATCAAATACGCGACCGCGCTCGTCGCGAATACGATACTGATTCTCCGCGAGTTTGAGGAAGCCGATGTTTTCCGAGTCAACAAAATCTTCCTCGCTCCAGAAGAGTGTCAGTTTGTCCTTATAGGGTTTGCCGGCGTGCGGACAGAATGTCGCGCAGTTGCCGCACTCGTTACACATGCCGTCCACGTGGACGATCTGCTCCGCGATGTCAAAACCGTCCACGAGAATCGCCACATTGGCGCGATTCGGGCAGACTTCCGTACAGATCCGGCAGATCTGATCGCAGAGGAGACAGCGCTCGCCTTCTTTTTCAGGCGTCGGTTGCGCCTCGACCAGGACACCGCGACGCTCGACGATGACGTCTTCATCTTTCGCGACATGGACGCGATCGAAATTGTGCTTGAGGTTTTCTTTTGCAAGAATATCGAGTACAGCTTTCTTGGCGTCGCCCATCGCGGCGACGATCGTCGAAGGACCTTTGCGACAATCACCGATGACATAGACGCCGTCAACGGATGATTCCATGGCGTCGGAAACGTACGGGTTGCCCCACTTGTCGCATGAGAGCGCCCAGTCGCTGAAAAGCGATTGATCGACTCTCGCCCCTGTCGCGCCGATGACCGTGTCGAATTCCAAAGTCACCATCTCGCCCGTACCGAGACAAGCTCTGCGCCCCGATTCATCGAAACCTCCGAGCTGTTGCTTTTCACAGACGAGTTTTTTGCCGTCGTAGCTGACGGGAGCGTGGAGTTCACACCACTCGACGCCTTCCGCCATCGCCTCGTCAAATTCGTCCTGACTCGCGGGAGCGTACATTTCCGTACGGCGATAGACGATCGTGACTTCGGGTGATTCCGGCATGCGCTTCGCAAGGCGCGCGCAATCCATTGCGACGTCTCCCGCGCCGATAACGGCGACCTTTTTCCCAAGATCACGGGGGCCGTCCTTCTTGATGGACAAAAGGAAGTCGAGCGAATCCAATACGAGCTCGCTTCCTTCCGTGACAGGAGAGCGGCCTTTCGCCCAAGCGCCGATGGCAAGCACGATGTAGTCGTATTTGTCTTTGAGCGCGTCGAGCTTAACGTCGGGGTCGGCGTTAAAGTGGAAATTCACGCCGGCCGCTTTCGCCAGCGCTAAGTCGCGATCGATCTCTTCTTTCGAAATACGGAAAGAGGGGATCGCATAGCGGACGATACCGTGAGATTCGGCTCTCTTCTCGAATACGTCGACGGCAACGCCGTTGCGCGCGAGATAGTAAGCCGCCGCAACGCCGCCGGGGCCGGCTCCGACCACGCAGACTCGTTTCTTAGTACGCAAGCGCTTGGGCTCGAGCGCTTCATTGTAGCGATTCTGCGCCTCGTCGGCAGCTTTCTTCTTGATGTCGCGCATGTGGAGCGAGACGTCGTAGTCAATGCGCGTGCAGTGTTCGCGACACGGCTGCGCGCACAGGACGCCGGTAATCGTCGGGCACGCGTTATCGATGGCGATCACGCGGAACGCTTCATCGTATTCGCCGCGCGCGACAAGCGTATTGTACTGCGGGATCTGCTGGTTGATGGGACAGCCGCCGTCTTTACAAGGCGCTTTGTAGCAGTCGTAGAGCGGAAGCTCCGAATCCGTCTTACGCGACCAGACTTTCTCACGCCAGCGCTTCTGCATTCTCGGATCTTCTAACATTGCTTGCTTCAGCGCGCTCAGCTTGGCAAGATCGACGTCTGAGCTCTCGTTGCCGAGATATGGTTCGGACTCCTCGGCCATTTGTTTAAAGCGCGCATAGCCACCCGGCTTCAACAGCGTCGTCGCGACGGTGACGGGCCCGATTCCCGTATCCAGAATGGCCGCCACATTCAATCCGTCCGCGCCTCCCGCAAACGATATGGGGAGTTTTCCTTCAAAGGCTTCCGACAGTTTCAGCGCCAGGCTGATCGTCAGCGGCATCAGGGAACGGCCGGACATGTACATCTCTTCCGACGGCACTTCGCCTCTCGTAACATCGACAGGGCACGTATTTGTCAGCTTCACGCCGAACGCCAGCCCCTTTTCTTTACTCACTTTGATCATGCGCTCGAAAATGCCGAGCCCGTCCTCGAACTGCAAGTCGGCGAGGAAATGCTTGTCGGGGAACGCGATGTAGTCGTAGCCGAGATCGTCGAGCGTCTTCCTGACATAGTCATAGCCGAGCATCGTCGGATTACACTTGACGAACGTATGACAATGTTTCTCCGTCAAAAGGTAATGAGCGATGCGCTCAATCTCCTCAGGCGGACATCCGTGCAGCGTGGACAGCGTAATCTGATTACTGATGTTCGGCGAAATCGCGTCGACGACAGCTTCGTCGGCGCGATCAAAGATGGCGAGATGGCCCTTCAGGAACTCTATACACTCTTTGTAGATAGGCGTCTCGGAAGCGTCTTTCAGCCCTTCGATAAAATTGTCTATCTTCGGAAGTTTAATACCTTCCAAGTCGTAACCGACACTCATATTGAATGCGAAATCGTTACCGTCCGAAATGCCGAATTCAACGGCCAGGACTTTCAGGGCGACCCACGCTTTGACGTACTCATCGAAAGCTTCCTGTACCGTCAGCTCGGTCGACCATTCACAGTTGTAACACTCATCTTCCGCGTTGATGCACGGCTTGGCAACGGCATGCCTTATCTCCTCGCCGTCCATTTTCTGAACGGTCTTGAGCTCGATAAAGCGAGCGCCCGCGAGGTAAGAAACGATGATGTTCTGCGCCAATTGCGAGTGAGGGCCGGCAGCCGGCCCGACGGGTGTCGCGATCGCGTCGCCGAACGGTGTGCGGAAGCACTTGTCACCTTTCGGAAAATAAAATTTGCTCTTGTCGAGTCCGAATACCCGACCGTTCTCTTTGTACTCTCGGAGACTCCACTCAATGAGATTAGCGAAGCCGATTGGTCTCATAATATCGCCCATGTGATCAATATCCTCTCCTTATTATGTGATGCCATTGCGCCGCACGGTACGGCGACAGGTCACCCGTGCCGTTTAAGGTTTCTTACTTACTATATTAACAGTAGATCGTGAAAAATTATCCGTTTTTGTCTCATTTTCAACAAATATTTCCTTCAATGGATCTTTAGCGTCAAGATTGACTCATCCGGATGATAAGAAGGCCGGGTTTCTCCAACGAGAATCCCGGCCTCGGATGTCAGGTAACTGTTTATGCGGCCTGAACTGCCTCCGCTTCGACATTTTGCATCATAATGCCGTCGACCATACGTGCGTTTCTATTAAGCATTGTTGCCCCAACGCGGTGTCGTACCTTTCCAGAGCTCTTCCAACTTCGCTCCCGGATTCTTGATCTTCTGCAGGAAGATCATCGCGGCGATGATGTAAGGCTTGTAGCTCGCCTCTTTGTAGAGGGGAACACGATAACGGTCGAAAACTGACTCGTCGACTTCACCTTCGTCACAAGATACGCCCGTGATGTCGGCAGGCAGGCAGTGCATGTACAGCGCGTTGCCGCCCTTTGTCAGCTTCATCATGTCTTCGGAGCATGTCCAGTCCTTATGCAATGCGTTCTGTGCGAGCAGCTCCTGCTCGAGAGCGTCGATACCGGCCTGATCGCCCTTGTCGTACAGATCCGTGCGGATCTCCATCGCCTTGTAGGGTGCCCAGCTCTTCGGGTACACGATGTCGGCATCTTTAAACGCCTCTTCCATCGATTCGACACGCGTGAACTTTCCGCCGTACTGCTCTTCGTTGTGCTTCGCGACACCTTCGATCGTATCCATGATCTCGTATCCTTCCGGATGCGCTAGGACGACGTCCATACCGAAGCGCGTCATCAAACCGATGACTCCCTGCGGAACGGAAAGAGGTTTGCCGTATGAAGGCGAGTACGCCCATGTCATGGCGACTTTCTTACCCTTCAGATTCTCGACGCCGCCGAGCTCATGGATGATGTGGAGCGTATCCGCCATCGTCTGTGTCGGGTGATCGATGTCGCACTGCAGGTTGACGAGCGTCGGGCGCTGCTCGAGCACGCCGTCCTCGTAGCCTTCGTTGACATATTCTGCGACGTTTTTCATGTACGTATGGCCTTTGCCGATGTACATGTCGTCACGGATACCGATGACGTCAGCCATGAATGAGATCATGTTCGCCGTCTCTTTGACCGTCTCGCCGTGTGAGATCTGTGATTTACCCTCGTCGAGATCCTGCACCGCGAGTCCTAGGAAGTTACAGGCAGATACGAACGAGAAACGCGTTCTCGTGGAGTTATCACGGAACAGCGAGATGCCGAGTCCCGAATCGAAAACACGTGCGCTCTTGTTGTTCTCGCGAAGCGCGCGCAATGCGTCCGCCACCGCGAAAATGGCCATAATTTCGTCTTGCGATTTGTCCCACGTCAGAAGGAAATCGTCCTCGTACAACCCTTGGTAGTTGTAACCTTCCAATTGATCAATAATTTTCTTAAAATCCATTTGCTCCCCTTTCCTCTCTGCAAATACGTTTATATTAAATTGTCGATTTTTAATCCATGGCGGCGAGAACGCCTGTGCGCTCGTTGAACTCTTCAATGAGCCTGTCGATCTCGTGCACCTGGTTGCGGGTGTCTACCCAGTAATTGTCGCAGTACCACTGATCGTTCAGCTCTTCCATCGTGCGTCCCTGTTGCTCAACCCATGTGTAGTACTTGAGGTGATGGACGCGCTTGCGCGTGTAGTAGGTGAACTCTTCCATATGATCCGTCGTGGTGGAGGCAAGATAGCTCCAATAGTCGCGCGCAGCGAGATCAGGCGTGTAAGGCTCTGCCTCTTCCAACTCCACGACTCGCGAGCCGTACATCTCGGCAGAGTCGGTCGCAACGGTGCCGATGACATCGTCCTTCGTGAACTCGAAGTACTTCGCCAGCTTGATGCTTCCGAGAACGTTCGCGATACCGCTGATGCCGAGCAACGGGAGAAGATCTAGGAAATCTTCCGATACGCCCGTTTCCTTGATGAGGAATTGACGGCCGATCTCCGTATTGAACAAGCGCAGGAGATTGACTGCGTGATTGTCGTCGATGGCACAGACGACGTCCGTATTCTTGACGTTGTGGACGAACGGGATGTGCTTGTCGCCGATACCTTCGATGCGGTGACCGCCGAAGCCGTTGTTCAGAATGGTGGGACACTGAAGCGCCTCGCCGACTGAGACTTTGATGCGCGGATACTGATCTTTCAGGTAATCGCCGGCGCTCATCGAACCGCCGCTGCCGCTCGTAAAGAAGCAGGCGGAGAATCTTGACGTCGGTGTCTTGAGGGACTCGTAGACTTCTTCCATGGCGGGGCCTGTGGCGTGGTAATGCCAGAGCACGTTACCCATCTCTTCAAACTGGTTGAAAATGAAGGCATCGGGACGCGTCCTGCGAAGCTCCCAGACCTTGTCGAAAATTTCCTTAACGTCGCTCTCGCAGCCGGGCGTCGCGAAGATCTCATCCGCGATGTGAGAGAGCCAGTCAAAGCGCTCTTGGCTCATGTCCTCGGGCAGGATCGCGATCGACTTACAACCGAGCAGCTTCGAGTTGAATGCGCCTCCGCGGCAGTAGTTACCGGTCGAAGGCCATACCGCCCAGTCGTGGTAAGGGTCAAACTGACCGGTGACGAGACGGGGAACGAGACAGCCGTACGAAGCGCCGACCTTGTGACATCCGGTCGGGAACCATTTGCCGATGATGACGAAGATACGCGCGTCAACACCGCTCAGCTCGCTCGGGATCTCGATATAGTTCACATCTCCGTAGCCGGCTCCTTCAAGTGTCGGCTCATTCTTCCATGTGATGCGGAACAGATTCAAAGGGTCGATATCCCATGAACCGACGTTCTTCAGTCTTTTCTTAATCTTTTCGGGAACTTTGTTAACGGGGTCGCGCAATTGCGCAAAGGTCGGAATGACTATGTTGTTTTCACGTGCGCGTTTAATCGCATTCTCAAGCCCTTCCGGGTGGATCGTCAGATCGATCATAGCTGTTTCTCCTTGTATTGTGATGATAATTAATTGGATGTGGGCAAATCTATTAGAACTCCCATATCTAGCATCTAAAGGGTAGCCTTGTTTTGCGTTTTAGTAAATGATTCTAAATGAACAGACTCAAACAACTGATTCATCACAAACTTCAGCATAAAAGCAACAAATCGCCTAAAAAATCGATTTTTTTCGGCTTTATATATAACAACAACGTAAAAAAACCACGAAAAGACTATTTCTTACAACCAATGACCGGTCTATGTTCAACGTCATTCGTAAAGACTATTGCACAAAATCAAGTACCGCTTCGTACCAACCTTCCGTCGTTCGATAACGGATACGCGACCAGTCGGAGGCTTTCGATGTATAAAGCGAGAAGCCGTACAGCCTGTGATTGTCAGATACATCTTTTTGTTCATAAATGGGAAAAGCTTCATACCATGACTGCCCGTCAAATAACTGCACGGCATCGAGCTCCTTCGCCCATTGCCTGTCATGCGGAAGGAAATTATAGAAATGACGATGATGACGCTTTTCGTATTCAATCTCACCGCCGACAGCCCCCACCTGCCGAAGGGCTCCATCGATTTCAAAAGCTTGCGGAGCGTCAAGCTCAGGAGTTGTCAGAAGCATTCGATCGAGATTCCGTTCGGCAAACTCAAGTATGACGTAATCAGGATCGACCTCCTCAAGCAGATCGTAGCGATAAGGTTCGACATGCGAATAATGCACCGTGCGGAAAGTGTTGGAGAAGAAATCAATCCACGCGTTTGCGAAACTGTCACGGAACATAAGCACCGTGCCTTCTTTCGTCCCGTTGATTGTCTCGATCACCGGATCTTCAGGTGAGCGCATCGGACGTTTCGCCGTGTATTCTTTTTCATTGCCTGAGAAAACGATATCCTCGCCACTCGACCGCAAAGCGGGAAACAGCATGTTCGTCAGGTCGCCTTCCCATCCTTCAGCCTCTACACGAGGCTCGCCGAATGAGAGAGATCGGTCAGAGAGAAAAAGTCGTGACAGGACTTCACGATAGGCGACATAGGAACCGAGAAGATTCCAGTGCGTATCTTCCCGGTGGTAGAGATGATAAGGCGCTGTCTCTTTCTCTTGCAACAGGACATCCTCAAGATAGCACTCGTCGGACACCATCGCTTTCAAGTATTCGATCGGCCTCTTCTCGCCGACGATCCTAATCCATGACGGCATAAATTCGGGATACACTGTCGATTTGTTCGGAGCGACACAGATTATAAATGATCGTCCGCTCTCCTCGACATAGCGCCGCTGGATCTCCCATGAACGCGCAATTTTCGCAGCATCGCGGGTATCGAGGTAATCGCTTCTCACGTAGTCCCTGATCGTAGGCGTGAAAAAGTACCATCCTTCTCGGCCCTTGACGACTTGATCGCTGCCGCTAACGCCGGTTAAAGCTCCGAGACATTTGTGGTAGGCCGTCACGATCGCCGATCTGAAAGGAAAGTGATCGCTCCACCAGCGATCGAACTGAGGGCCGTACTCACTGTCCAACCGGAATGTTGGGAAAGGCGCCAGAGGCTCCTTTGAATAATTGGGCGAATCCAACCCGAACGCAAGACCCGCGAGCGGTACGGCGAGCGACAACAGGATGAGGATCGTGATTGTTTTGGCAAAACGCGACATCGCACGACTCCTCTAAAACCGGAAATAGATGAAAGGATTGTACGTCGATGCGGAAAGCATCATGACGCAACAGATCCAAACGAAAGCGATCCAGCCCCACTTGACTTTTTCGTTGACACGAACGCGACGTGAAAGGCGCGCGGAAGCGAGAATACAGGCAGCGAACATCAGCCAGAACAGCGGCGTCACGACCTCCTGAGCAATGGCCGCAACCGGTAATGACGAGCGCCAAGGCATCAACATCGTTTTCATATGTTCCAATGCCGATGATAAGGTAGGCGCACGAAACAAAACAAAGCTGAAAATGACAACAAGCCACATGTAGAGGCGACCGAACGCTTTAGGCCATTCTCTCGATCGCGTCAGCCGTTTTTCAAGCGTCATAAAGAATCCGTGCCACAGCCCCCACAAGACGAAATTCCACGCCGCCCCGTGCCAAAGTCCCGACAAAACGAATACAATGAGTTGGTTCCTGACCGTCTTCCATTTCCCCTTACGGTTGCCGCCGAGCGGAAAATAAACGTATTCGCGGAACCAGGTCGTTAAGCTGATGTGCCAGCGGCGCCAAAATTCGTTCAAACTGGCGGCCGACAACGGCTTGTCGAAGTTTTCTTTGAAATGGAAGCCGAACATCAGACCGAGACCGATTGCCATATCGGAGTATCCCGAAAAATCGAAATAGATTTGGAACACATAGGCGACAGCAACGAGCCACGACCCGAAGAAAGAAAACGGTTCGATATCGAACAGACGATCCACGACAACAGCCATGGAGTTGGCCAACAACAATTTTTTAGCGAGTCCCATGACAAAACGGGAGACGCCTGCCGCCGTCTTCTCGAATGTCATCTTCCGGTCATGCAGCTGCTCTGCAATATCGCGGTATTTGACAATGGGGCCGGCAATAAGCTGCGGGAAAAAGACGAGATACAACAGAAAGCGATCGTATCGTTTTTGCACGTTGACCGTTCCGCGGTAGACATCGATCACGTAGCTCATCGCTTGAAACGTATAGAAACTGATACCGATAGGGAGCGGAATCGCAGGAACTGCCAGCCCGAGCCCCAACACACTATTAATAGTTCCGACGACAAATGCGGCATATTTGAATACGGCAAGAAGGCCGATATTGAAAACAACGGAGAGCGCCAACATCCCTTTTCGACGAATCACAAAAGCGAACGCGTAATTAAAGATGGAGTTTAATAGCAGGAGCAGGATGTAGAGCGGCTCTCCCCACGCATAGAAGATGAGGCTCGCGACCAGCAGCACATAGTTTTTAGCGCTCGCAGAAACAAGCCACGTGAGCACGAGCGTAATCGGCAGAAAAAGGAAAACGAACGTCGTGCTGCTAAAAACCATGGCGACTCGTTATAAAACCCGAGCGAAGCTTAACGCTCTCCCGAGCTTGCGAGCATCAAATAGGAAATAGACGACACAGAATCGTCGATGACCACGATGACGAGTTCGC
This sequence comes from Clostridiaceae bacterium, assembly GCA_012841145.1. Taxonomy (GTDB): domain Bacteria; phylum Bacillota; class Clostridia; order Saccharofermentanales; family DTU023; genus UBA4923. The sequence continues at coordinate 114,398 of DUVH01000024.1, forward strand.
TGTCATCATCAAGCCAAGTGTACTGCCCTACCTCTTCTTTATCAGGCTCCCCAAAGGCCTTCAGCATATCCGAAAGACTCGAACCGATCGCGATACCTTCAGGCGTTTGCACCGATTCGTCTGTAAGAAAAACGGCGACGCATATTTCCTTCCCGTCAATGACTGCCGCATTAATCTCAAATCCGTCGAAGTCGTACACAAGATCATTACCCTCGAAGAGACAGCTGGGCGACTCATACGTTGAGTTGGGATCACCCAAGTCCCGCAGAACGCGCTCCATTTCATCGCCGGGCGCGATCGTAACACCCTGACTAGAAAAGACTTTCCAGCTCCCGCCCGTATCATCTGTCGGAGCGCTTTCCGTTTGGCGAGGCTCTTCAATTTTAACGACGCCGTCCGAAGGTTCCGGCAAATCCGACATAATGGGGACGTCAATATTTGTGACCGATGTCAATGGCGACGTCTCATCGACGGCATTACTTTGACAAGCAGCTATGAAGACCGCGGTCAAAATCGCAAGAAACAGCAATAAGCAAAAAATGATTATCTGCGTAACGGATTGACGTCGTTTTCTACTCATGGTATCTCCTCAATGTTCATCAAGTCTTTATGATCATCATCAATCGACCGTAGTCTCTTCAGTAGCTGTAGACTCCGATGTTTCTTCCGTAGAAGTTTCTTCGGTCGTCGTCTCCGGTAATGTCTCGGCAGTTGTTTCGGCAGGAGGTGACGTGGGAGGCGAGGTCGGCTCGACAGTCTCAATTGGATCGGTCGATGGCGGCGGTTCTTGTATTCCGACACGTACGATTTCATCGACAGGCTCCTGAATAACGGTCGTCGTTCTTATTGTGCGCGAACTCTCCACGCCGTCAATATACTCAATATCATAGGTAACTTCTTTCTTTCCGTTCACACCTGTTTGCACTACGCTTCTTTCACCCTTCAAAAGTGTCGAGTCGCTTTCCTCGACGGTCTCGAACGGGATTTCTTCCGTGACGACGACTTCTTTCATCGTCTTCTCCTGAGTGCCACTCCATCGAAACGTCGCCTCATCAGGTCCCAAGCGTTGAGCCTCTTGTAATGAACAGCCGTACAGATAATTGAAACGCTTGACTGCGTCCGAGACGAATGTCCGTCCGCCGAGCGTCACCATGACCCATGAATGCGTCTCACCGTCATTCTTCATCGAATAATTGGGGATACCGAGACGTGTCAAGAGCGCTCGGTTCGTGAACTGATGAATGAAGCAATCGCCGGTCCGCTGCGTGAGTCCTCGAATCGCGCCTGCGATCCAGTCTGTCCTGTTCGTCTGTTTCCTGTACCTGAACGTTCTCCCGATCCACAGCATCGCCTGTCTGCCCTGTTCATACTGCGACATATCGCCGTGCACGATTTGACTGAGGACCGAGTCGCACAGTTGATCGAGCTGTGCATTGCCCGTCGATCGTTTCGGTTTATACGGCGGGCGATGCTTAACAGTGGCTTGAGCTGTTTGAGATACTGTATTCCCCGACGCGTCACGCGCCGTATAGACAATCGTGTATGTGCCGGGAACCTTCTCGTCGATGCTTGAATAATCGACCTTTACCGTCGGCTTCGGATCGTAGTCGTCTTTTGCGTAGACACCGGTCAAAAATGTCGGCCTGTCACCTTGGTAGTAAGTCCAGTCTTTAACACCGTATAGTACAGGCGGCGTCGTATCGGATATCACTGTCAATTGTGCACTCAAACGAAGGCGATTCTCTCCCTCGTCGATGACATCAATTTCAACAGTCGTCTTCCCGACCCGCTTGAAGTCGGGTTGTTTGACAAAGCGGATATTGACCTTCGTTGCATCGTTTACATCTTTAACAAATTGCGATGCTTTCAGCGACACGCCGGAAAAAGTCGTCTGATTGACGGCTGTCGCTTTCGGCATGACCGTATCGACGACATTGATGTAACTGAGAAGTTCTTTGCCCTTCCAGTCAAACTCAACCGCTTGACGCCCCACACGATCAAATGTCACTTTTTTCAGGTCGCTGACTAATGTCATGCCCTCAGGCATTTGATCACCCAGAAGGAATTCATTAACCGTCAGAGGCTCTTTACGTCCCGCCTCAATTGTGAGCTCCTCTTTGATCCAAATAAACGTCACCTGGCATTCGGCTGAAGTCGTATTACCGCCCAGATCTGTTGCGATAATAGTCACTCTTTGGACACCCAACTCGCCCATTTGAGGTTTTTCCAGAAAAGACAATGTCACTTCCGTTGCATCGTCAATCGATTCAACAAAAACTTCAGGTTTCAGTTCATTTGTATACGGCAAGATAAGGTCTTTGCACATCAGCTTAGGGGGAATCGTATCGACAACGACGAGCTTTGACTCGTAGACTCGAGGACCCGCTTGCACCGAAACACTATACTCTCCCGGCTTTCTCAAATTGATCGCAGACAGGTCACCGACAAAATATCCTTTTTCTTCCTGATCGATCAAAAACAAGGTTACATCGACACTTTCAATGCCCGCCTCAACTTGAACGACGGACTTCACGCGCGGTTTATTGTACCAAAGGTCATATTCTTCCTGCCGCTTTAACTCCTCCGATGAGTTTTCCGCTTCGAGGGAATCTGCGACGCGGCGTGAGCCGGCGCCATTCCTGTGATGATCCAATACGGAAGCGCCGACGGCGATGCTGATCACGATGAGAACAACCACACTCAAAAAGACGATTCTTGCAATCGTCGACGACAAAAAGACCGTTAGCCGAGATTTATTATGAGCAGAAAATCGTTTTCGTTTGTTCATTTGTCACTCGACGTTTCATCGCTCGCTCCATGTTCTTCGGTCATGGCAGCTTGTTGTTCGGCTCTCTTATTGACACGGTGATAAAAAACGAAGCCGATAACGCCTGCAACGGCACCGATGCCGAATACAATTGCGGCAAAACCGTACTTTTTGGAACCGAGCAATCCGCCGCTGACCGTCGATGTCACAACGGAGAAAAAGCGCGCAAGCAGGATCTTCATCCACGTGCCGAGTTTCATAGGCGTCAATCCCGCTAAATACGTCAAGATATCTTTCGGCGTACCGGGAATAAACATCAACAAAAACATCAATAGGTTGAGCTGTTTCGGTCGGTTAAAAAGCTTAACGGAGTCAATTTGCTCCGAATCAAAGAACAGCTCGATCACGGGGCGACCGAACCGTTTGACGACGAGAAAGATGATGATGCTCGCGACATAGATGGCGGCCATGGAGAGCACCGTCCCCTCAATCGATCCGAAGGCATAGCCCGCGGCAATCTCAAACGGTTCACCGGGAATCACGGCGAGTATGACCTGAAGCATGGTGAAACCAAAGAAGAGTACACGCGAGAAGACGGGGTAGTCCGCCACAAGGGCACGCACCCGCTCGGAGTCGGCAAGAAAATCAACAAGCGGTCTTCCCCAAACTAAAAAGGCGACAGCTGGACCGACAATCATCAGCGTCATGAGCGTGATGGCGAGAATTCGTTGGAAAAGGCGCCGCCTACGAGCAGCGTATAAGGTCTTCGCACGTTTGAAACGGTTTCTTTCCATCCTCGATGTTCGCTTGCCTTCTTTTCTTTTGCTTTCACATCATATCGTAAAGTAAAAGGCGCAAGGATAAACTTGCGCCTTTGCATGAACAATTAAATGCGATAAAACCTGTTCTATTTCTACAGCGTCTGCTGTGCAATGCCGGCGATGTTCGACAGTACCCAGTCAAACTCGGGGGCTGTCACCAACGAGTGGCAGTAGCTGCAGCGCGCGGATTGTGTCAGATCGATCGGGGCCCCGCAGTGCGGGCAATTGCGACTCAATTCGGTCCTGCCTCGATCATCGGTCGGTGCGGGCGTCTTGACGCCTCGCGAGCGGATCATCGTCCACTCATATGTCATGAATTTCTCGCGTTTCGGATCACCGGATACGAGTCTGCCCGTCGCCTGTTCAATTGTGTAATCGACGATTCGCGTCGTCAGTCGAAGCGTCAGATTGTCATGCTGTTCATCCTGATAGAACTGCTTCAGGGCAACGTTCATCACGGCAATACGCTCAATGCGGTTGATGTATCCGCGATTGATAAGATCCTGAAGCTGACGCGCCATCTGGCTGTAGAGATCATCCGTCATGCGAGCACGCATCGGTTCCCAGTCACGATGCTCCCACGCATGCTGCATCTCAGTGTACAAGTTGGCAACCTTTTCGCGCATCTCGGCTTCCGTAAAGAACGGATCGATCGCTCTGACCTTGTTCGCGATATTGGCTGAATGTTGCGGCGAAATCTGAGTCGTCGTCGGCGTGATAGTCTTCCTGCCACCACCCTTGCCGCCTTTCTTCCCTTTCTGAATGATGGAGATGACGACGAAGATGACAATGACAATAAGTGCCAACACGGATCCCTCGAGAGAAGTCGAACCACCGGAGGAATAATCACTGTCACCGCCACTGCCCCATCCGCCGCCGCCACCGTTACCGCCGGGATCAAAGTCGAAGTCACTGTCACCGCCGAAACCGCCGGCATCGAGAGGAACCGGAATGATGATCGTCTGAGCTGATACAGCCGCACCGAGTCCGATAAGCATCGCAAGTACGATAAGCCACACGAACACTCGTTTCAATCTCTTGTTCATAATAGTTTGCCGTCCTTTTCAGGTGCTACCTCTTATGCCGGAACAACCGCTTTTAATAAACTCTGCAGTGTGATCTCTAACGGCACGTTCGGCTCTCCTCCACTATATCATGGATAAACGGAGAAATTGACTTGGGCGGAGTATCTCAGATAACACGTTCCGACATTATGATTTCAACTTCTTCGGGGTTAAGCCCGACCATCGCCTCGCCGAGGTTCTCCGAAATATGTGCCAAGCGCTCAGGGTCATCGTAGTGCTCACAAGCCTGAACGATTGCCTTCGCACGCTTGACGGGGTCGCCTGACTTAAAAATACCCGAGCCGACGAAAATACCTTCCGCTCCGAGCTGGCGCATGAGAGCGGCGTCTGCCGGTGTCGCGATTCCGCCTGCCGAGAAATTAGGCACAGGAAGTTTCCCGTTTTCGTGAACGTAACGGAGCAAATCAATCGGTACGGCCAAGTCGCGCGCCATGACGAAGAGTTCATCTTCGCGGAGCGACACGGCTTCCCTGATCTCTCCAGCAATCTGTCGCATATGAGTGACGGCTTGGACGATATCGCCCGTACCGGGTTCGCCCTTTGTCCTGATCATCAGGGCGCCCTCGGAAATACGACGCAGCGCCTCACCGAGTCCGCGTGCGCCGCAGACGAACGGCACACGGAAATTGCGCTTGTCGATGTGATGCACCTCGTCAGCGGGCGTCAACACTTCACTCTCATCGACAAAATCGACACCGATCGCTTCCAAAATCTGCGCCTCGACAAAATGACCGATTCGAACTTTTGCCATGACGGGAATTTTCACGGCGGCCATGATCGACTTCACCATGCCCGGATCGCTCATGCGCGACACGCCTCCGGCTGCTCTGATATCTGCCGGCACACGTTCAAGCGCCATCACCGCAACGGCTCCCGCCTCTTCCGCGATAGCGGCCTGTTCGACATTAACGACGTCCATGATGACTCCGCCTACAAGCTTGGCGGCAAGCTCACGATCAAATTTCTTCATTAGTTCATTATCCTCCGAATAAATCAAGCGGCATCGGGACGGCGTATTCGCGGGAAAAAGGGCCCAGATACCCGCGCCCCGCCCATGCTTCTTGTCCTTGTTCAATCTTAATTACAGTATACGCTGATCCACTGCCAGAACGCAAGAATACGAATCACTTGGTACGTGTACGCTCACACATCATTGTGCCGCCCTGATGTTCTTGCGATTACAACTGAATCGCAAGAACATCGGTTCCAAAAGCATTGTATTCTGACAATCGGCTTACAACGCAGCTTCAAAAATGGCGATTGAATCACGGTATGTGAGCGGCACGTAACCTTCCTGCGTGCGTTCTTCGCAATTTTTGGCCATTTCTTCAAAATACTGACGATCAATGCCGACTTCAGACAATTTCATGGGGAGGCCAAGAGACTTGAGAAATGCTTCCGTTTTGTCAATCGCCACGTTGGCGACGTCAAACGGGTCACCATCTGCATCCAGCCCCCAGACGTTCACGCCGTATTCAACGAATTTGTCGACCGTTTCGTCGCTTAGCACATATCGCATCCACGGCGGCGTCAAAATGGCAAGCCCGACGCCGTGCGTAATATCGTAGTAAGCGCTTAGTTCATGTTCCATAGGATGTACAGTCCAGGCCGTTTGCTGACCGAGGCTGCAAATACCGTTGATGGCAAGAGAACCTGCCCACATGAGATTGGCTCTGGCTTCGTAGTTGTCCGGTTCCTCAATCGCAAGGGGTCCGTAGTATATGCAAGCCTTTAACAAAGACTCGCAAATCCGCGCCTGCACATAAGCGCCTTTGACGGGGGTGAAATAATTCTCAAACGTATGACTCATAATGTCCGCAATGCCGGCAGCGGTCATCCCTTTTGAAACGGTAAAGGTATGCTCGGGATCCATGATAGAGAACTTAGGCTTCAACATATCGGAACCCGTACCGAGTTTTTCACGCGTTTTCAGATCTGAAATCACCGCATTGCCATTCATTTCCGAACCTGTCGCTGCCAGCGTAAGAACGGTAACGACGGGCAAAGCGTCCACAATTTTGTCCGGATGGAGCACGAGATCCCAAGCATCACCGTCATAGACGGCACCTGCGGCTACGACCTTGGCGCAATCGATGACACTGCCACCTCCCACCGCCAACACGACATCGATATCGTGTTCTCTACAGAGAACGACGCCTTCTCGAACAGATTCAATTCTGGGATTGGGTTCCACATTCGTTAACTCAATATAAGTTGTGTCAGCTTGATCAAGGATTTTGACAACTTCATCGTAAAGACCCATCTTCTTGATACTGTCTCTTCCGTAAACAAGCAAAATCCGTTTGCCGTACTTAGCGATATTATTCAGGTTTTTAATCGCTCCCTTTCCGAAAAAGATTTCCGTCGGTACGTTGTAATGGAAGTTTTTCATCATTATTCTCCTTCAATTCTTAATTGGCGCTCTATAGATGCCAGTCAGGCTGGAAACGAACTTTATCTGTATCTATACGTTTTGAACTTTTTCATTACGTCAAGCATCTGGTCTTTCGTAAGAATGTTAGGTTCGCCCAACGTCTTGCATATGCAATAGAGCTTTGCGACATACTCCAAATGTTCCGCCGTTGAAAAAGCTGACTGAACATCGGAGCCTAGGGCAATCAAGCCGTGGTTCGCCAAGAGAACCGCATTGCGATCTCCCATCGCTTTAACGGCATTGCGTGCAAGTTCCATCGAACCATAAACGGCGTATTCGGCACACGGCACCTCAAAACCCGCCATGGCGACCATGTAGTGAACAGGTTCCAGTGTCCATCCCATACACGATACGGCTGTTGCAAAGAGCGAATGCGTGTGCACTACAGCGTTTGCATCGGGTCTTTCTTTATAAAAAGCCAAGTGCATGCCCGTTTCACTGGAAGGTTTGTGCTTTCCCTCAACGACTTCACCGTCAATGTTTACAACCAGTATGTCGTCCACTTCGGTTTCGAAATAATCCATTCCGCTCGGAGTAATCGCGATGAGACCCTCGTCTCTGTTAAAAATACTGATGTTGCCGCCGGAACCCGTTGTCAAGTCGCTGGTAATCAATTTTTTCCCGAATGCCACCAGCTGTTCTCTTTCTTTAACTAAAAGCATGATGTTTTTCCTCTTCTACAAAAATACAAAGAAGCGTCTCGCTTCTGCACGTCAAAAAATTGGCGTAAAAACGATATAGGATGAGCCGCCCTTCCCCCTCATCAAACAGATTTTACATGTGAACAATATTGAAAGAGGATCAAGAGATGGCTCAAATAGATATTATCGCAGATGACAACGCTTCACAACGATTCTCATGAGCGCATACCCGGACGAGAACTGCATGAACGATTGAAAGGTCATAAACTGTTCAGTGTCCATTATAATTGTATAAAGATAAATATTTAGTATTGAGGCGGTTTTAATCAATGAGCAAGTTTGAAGAAAAAGATTACAGGGTCTTCGACCTTTTCCGAAACCAATGGGCGCTTGTGACAGCCGGCAACATGAAACATTTCAATTCCTGTACGATCGGCTGGGGCAGCATGGGCACCATATGGACAAGACCGGGAAAGAACGGTGCTATCGTGACAGTGTACGTCCATCCGGCGCGCTATACATGCGACTTTTTGAGGGAAAACGAGACGTTTACGGTCAGCTTCTTCCCTGAAAGCTGTAAGAAGGCACTGGGAATCATGGGATCTCACTCAGGTCGCGACATCAATAAAGTGGAAGCTTCAGGCCTCACACCCGTTGCGATGGATAACAGCGTCACGTACGAGGAAGCGAACTTAACCTTTCTTTGTAGAAAAATCTATCAACACCAGTTTGCCAAAGAGGATTTAGCCGCGGAGATACAGGAATACTACGGAAGCAATCCAAGATCATTTCCGGCGGACGAAATGGGCACGTGGCAGCCACACTGGATGTTCATCGGCGAGATTCTTGAAGTTGTGGAAAAATGAACTCCAAAATGAATCCCAAAGTGAATCCCAAAATATCCCCTAAATGTCCCTCAAAATGTCTCCAAAAAAAGGAGTGCGCTAAAAACCATTAATCTGACATTTTGAATGTTAGGTTGATTTTCTCAATAACACATTTCATCTGTACGAGTAAGCCGAGTAGGATATGATTAAAACAAAAGGAGAGACTTATGACACCGAAACAAGCCTATTACGAACGCGTAGCGAAAACATTGATTAAAAACATGGAACGGCGCCAGATGGAAGCGTACTACTGCGCGGATCGCGCCACCGCCGTACAAAAAGTATTGGAGCTCATGCCGCACGGATCGAGTGTCGCCTGGGGCGGCTCCGTGACCTTGACGGAATCGGGACTTATGGATGCATTAGATCCCGGTCTGTACAACATCATCGACCGCGCCGCCGCCAAGACGAAGGAAGAACAGCGTGAACTCTACGGAAAAATTTGCGGCTGCGATTTTTTCCTGATGAGTACAAACGCCATGACGCTAGACGGCGAATTGGTCAACATCGACGGCCGCGGCAATCGTGTCGCTTTTCTGTGCTATGGTCCGGAGAATGTCATCGTTCTGACAGGCCTCAACAAGGTCACCCCTGATCTCGAATCCGCCATTCAGCGCGTACAAAACGTTGCGGCTCCACCGAACACCATCCGCTTAAACTGCGATACACCGTGCTCCGTGACAGGTCGCTGCGGGGATTGCTACGGACCGGACAGCATCTGCAGCAGCATCGTCATCACGAGGCGCTCCCACTTCCCGAACAGGATCAAGGTTGTCCTCGTCGGTGAGGAACTCGGTTTTTAAGACGAAACAATTCAGAAACATTAGCTAAAGATGGGCCCGGAACAGGATGGCCCATCTTTTTCGCAAAGAAACGATCACCTATATCGCACTCGACAGAACGTTTAACTTAGCAGTAATTGAAAACTCGCAGTCAATAATTGAGTCTTCCGCGATATCTCCGACATAGAACTCAACTCATGGTCTAGGCCTCGAACTTGAAACAAACAGCAAGAAACGTGCTTCTTATTTCAAGTTAAGCCTTTAAGTTGAAATAAGAGACGATATTTGCGCTCCTTATTTCAAGTTCGCTTGATAAATTGAAATAAGAACGTAGCCATCAAGACTAATGTCTTTCCGAGCCGCCATGGAAACATAGAAGAATTTTCATTTACGGAGGGGTAAAGATCAATGTCCCCCTAAGTGTCCCTCAAAGCGGACTAAAAGAAACAAGAATGCCTCAAATGCTTGAACGGAAATGCCTCAAACACTTGAACGAAAAAGCCTCAATCACTTGAATGAAAAAGCGCAACTAATCATGCAGGCATCATATTTGATCCCGTGACGCTCTATTCATATAGGGACGCATTAACTAAAAAATTTGTCATCGAGGGTTCACCGGCTTGGAATCCGAATTTAAGATCAAAGACTGCTATTAGGACAACCGATAGGTTTAGAAATTCTCTTCGAGACTGTTGATCTTATCGGCGAGTGTCTTTCCCACGCCTTCATTCAGAGGGATGACGCGCTGGTTCGCGCTGCCGCGGAACGGGAGAAGGAGCGATCGCTCCTCAAGAATGAAAGGTCCGTCGATAAGAAGATCGACGCGGTCGAGAAGATGGCCGATGGCGGGCTGTGTTTCTTGTAGTTTTCGGAGTTGTGAAAGTGTGTAGCCTGTGTAGGCGATGACGTTGCCGCCTTTGGCGATGACGTGATCGGCGATGGTGATGAGCGGTTCCGGTTGGAGGAACGGCTCACCTCCCGAGAATGTGATGCCGGAAAGAAGCGGGTCGCTGTCGTATAGGGTCGTGATCTCTTCGACAGTCATCTCGCGTCCGCCCTCGGAATCGTGTGTTTCGGGGTTGTGACAACCGGGGCAGTTATGGTGACAGCCTTGGCAAAAGAGCGTCAACCGGATGCCGGGCCCGTCCGTGACGGACTCCTGGACAATGCCGGCGACGCGGATCGTTTGTGTCATCAGATTCTGACGACGTGCTTCACGCGCTGGCGTTCCTCACACTGCTTGGCGTCATTGAAGCGGTCGGTCGTCCCGACGAGATAACCGGTAATCCTGCGAATCCTTTGAAAGTTCACGCCTTCTCCGACGGTTGTGTGCTTGTTGATCATTTCTTTCTCCTTGATTCTCTATTAAGTGTGCGAGGCAGTCGCCTCATCGTTCTTCTCTTACTTAACCTACGTTTATGTTCGTCAACATGATGGAGGAACGTCAGGGTAGCGACGTCTCAACTCTTCGAGTTTTTCGACTGAAATCGATTCGCCGGCGCGACGTCCGCACCGCGGGCAGACGTCGTTGATGATGCCTGTATAACCGCAGACGGGATCTCGGTCGACGGGGTGATTGATCGAGCCGTAGCCCATGCCCTTGTCTTTCATGAACAAGACGATGCGCTCAAAGGCGTCCAAGTTGTTCGCCATGTCGCCGTCAAGTTCAACGTAGCTGATGTGCCCCGCGTTCGTCAGCGCATGGTATGGCGCCTCGCGGCAGATTTTCTCCGCCGCCGTGATCGGGAAGTAAACAGGGACATGGAACGAGTTCGAATAGAAGTCGTGATCCGTGATCCCGTGAAGCTCACCGTATCGCTTCCTGTCAATACGGAGGAAACGTCCGGATAGTCCTTCTGCCGGCGTGGCGAGCAACGTATAGTTGAGTCCTTCCAATCGGCTTTGCTCATCGCAGCGCTTTCTCATATGGCGGACGATGGCGAGGCCCAACTCCTGACTCGCTGCGCTCTCGCCGTGGTGCATTCCCGTCAGCGCCACGAGCGTCTCCGCGAGCCCGATAAAACCGACACTCAGCGTTCCGTGCCTGAGCACCTCACCGACCTCCTCGTCCACGCGAAGATCATCAGAGCCGATCCACACACCCTGTCCCATCAGGAACGGGTAATTGTAGACGCGCTTTTTGCGCTGGATGTCAAACCGGTGCTTCAGCTGGCGGAAGACAAGGTCGAATTTCTTGTCGAGCGCTGTGAAGAAATTCTCGATCGAGCCGCGCGCTTCAATGCCGAGCCGCGGGAGGTTGATCGACGTGAATGAGAGATTGCCGCGCCCTTTCGTCACTTCACGGTCGGGATCGTAGAAATTGCCGATCACACGTGTGCGGCATCCCATGTAAGCGACCTCCGTGTTGGGGTCACCTTCGCGGTAGTAGGGAAGGTTAAAGGGGGCGTCGAGGAAACTGAAGTTCGGGAACAGACGCTTCGACGATGTCTTGATCGCTTTTTGGAAGAGGTCGTAGTTCGGATCACCGGGCGTATTCACACCCTCTTTCACCTTGAAGATCTGTACGGGGAAGATCGGCGTCTCACCGTTCCCGAGTCCCTCGAGCGTCACCTCGAGCAATTCCGCGATCACCATCCGCCCGGCTTCCGAAGTGTCGGTTCCGTAATTGAGCGAGCTAAAAGGGACTTGAGCGCCGGCGCGCGAGTTCATCGTGTTCAGATTATGGACGAGCGCCTGCATCGCCTGATTCGTATCGGTCCTTGTCCGCTCGAGAGCGAGTTCGAGGATACGGTCGATCGACTCAGACGTGCGTCCGTTCAGGAGCTCAACAAGATCTTGCCTGAGGGAAGGAGCATCTTCCAGTCTTTCGACCTTCTCCACACGCTTCGTAACTTCCTCAATGTCGATGTCTTCGCCTGTAAGCGAAGCCCAACCCGACAAGATACCGAGAACTCTTTTCCTGTACGTCTTGATCACGCCGGGCGCCATTGCGTAATCGAAATCGGGAATCGACTGACCGCCGTGCATCTCATTCTGGTTCGCCTGAAGAGCGATGCACGCGAGCGCCGCGTAACTGTTGATGCTCTGCGGTTCACGCAGGTAACCGTGCCCCGTTGAGAATCCGTCGTGAAACAACTTCTGCAAATCGATCTGGCAGCACGTCTCCGTCAACATGTAGAAATCTTTGTCGTGGATGTGGATGTCGCCGGCCGTGTGCGCTTCTTCGATCTCCTCCGGAAGGATGTAGCGATCGATAAAATACTTGGAACCTTCCGAACCGTACTTGAGCATCGTGCCCATCGCCGTGTCGGCGTCGATGTTCGCGTTCTCGCGTTTCATGTCGACATCGTGGGAACTCGCGAACGTCATATCCTGATACAGTTTCATAAGATCGTCGACGGAATCGCGTCGGCGCGTGTGCTCCTCGCGGTAGATGATGAAGGCTTTCATCGTACGGAATAGCCGCTCGGAAAAGAGCGTGTATTCTACAATATCCTGTATCTCTTCGACAGAAGGTGTCTCCGACGATATCGATGCAATGACCGTATCGGTCATCCGGTCGAGAACGTCGTCCGACACGAATTCACTCGGAATGGAGCGGTTCGCCAGCTCCATCGCGCGCCTGATCTTAGAGCGGTCGAAAGAAGCGAGCGTGCCGTCGCGCTTGATCACGTGCGTCGGGACTGTAGGCGTCATAACGTGCAGGACGCTGCCTTCTTCTCTATCGGTTACTGATTGTCTGTGCAAAACACTGCCGTAAAGCGACATTGCTATCGTCCTCTCTCTTCTCCACACATACACCATGTAGTGGCCGGTCAGAAAGGAAGATACCACATATTGTGGTTGCAAACCAGTCGCTTCATATTACAGTTTTGTGACATGACGCTCTTTTTTCGATTTTTTCGGCTCTTACGTTCTAGGAGTTTATACCGCCTCCTGTACAGTTGATCGTCGGAAGGGTGATCTTGATATCGAACTTCCGTCGATCGTGGTAAAATGAAGCAAAAGTCGCTGCTATAACTCTCTTGCGGCAACTCGTTATCATTTCTTTTAAGATATCTCGGCAATGTGATGCCGTGAAATCTGCAGATGGAGTACCGGAGACGTCGCGGCACTTTGCTTTCCATATACGTCGATTAATCGTGTAAGGAAACTGTAAAGAAACCATGGATAAATACATCGAGACAGCGCTTGTTATTGTCAACCCGCAGGCAGGACGACGCGGAGCGATCGATTCAGCCGATCTGCTGATTGAAGAGTTCCGAAACGGGGGCGTTCGATCACACAAGCGGAAGACTTCCGGTATTAGCGACGCTCGTGACATTGCGTTCAATGAGGCGGGACAATACGACCTCGTCGTCGCATGCGGAGGCGACGGAACGCTCTCCGAAGTCGTCGCGGGACTCATGCGGCTTGACTCCCCGCCTCCGGTCGGTTTTTTACCTGTAGGATCTACGTGTGATGTCGCGCGAACTTTCGAGATCTCCTCAAACCCGAGACAAGCGGCGCGTGATATTCTGCTCGGCACCTCGTTCGCGATCGATATCGGGCACGTGTCGGGATCAACGCCCATCCTGCGCGACGATCTGCCCGAAGGTGTCGTGCCCCAATCTAGAGAACAGCTGCCCGATTACTTCACTTACATCGCAAGCTTCGGAGCTTTTACCGAGACGTCGTATGCGACAAGACGCGCCTTAAAGAAGATGCTCGGCCATTTTGCGTACGTTCTGACAGGCCTTCAATCGGTTATCGACATCGCACCGATGGAAGTGGATGTTAAGATCGACGGCGTCGACTATTCAGGCACTTATATTTTCGGGGGCGTCGTCAACTCTTTTTCCGTAGGCGGCATGATCAGACTCGATGACGTCATCTTTGACGACGGTTTTTTTGAAGTGATGCTCGTCAAGCCGCCGCGCAATGTAGGACAGATCGCTAAACTCCTCTCGCGCCTTCTGAACCGCAAACAGACGCGTTCAATCATCAGGAAGAAAGCGCGCGAAGTCATCTTAGAGTTCAAAGAGCCCGTCTCGTTCACCGTCGACGGCGAATATGGCGGCACGAGGACAACGTGGCGCATCTACAATATTCCTTCCGCCATCAAACTGCGCGTCCACCATCCGCCCGAATCGTAAGAAATTCGCTGAGTACGGCTCGTTGTTATTTCCCGTAGTCGATCAGGTGATAATATTGCTTGTTCCCCGGCAGGTAAAAAAGCGGGTAGTTGAGCTCGTCGTTCGTATGCCCCGAGATCGTGGGCGATGAACCGGCGTTGCAAATCGAAACGGCGTGATTGAAATGACCGTCATAATCCCAGTCGATATGCACGATATCACCGGGTTCGAGAGAGCCGCTGCCTTGCACGAGCACACCGCGCGGACCTTTATCTGTATTATTCCGAATGTATCGAGCAAAATTTCCCACGCTCGTCCACGACGGTGTCCTCTTTTTCGTTCCGAAGTAATACCACTGTGCAGAGCCGACATTGTCCATTGGCGAACCGCCCGCGATAACGACTTGCGAACTGAAATTTTGGCAGTCTCCTCCATAATTGGAATAGTCGGCGTACTGCTTGTTGCGCCCGAGCGCCCACGTCGCTTGATACTGCCGCATCGCTTCGCGGTCGAACTGTCCCCGGTTCTCTCCGGTCGAAACGGGAACACTATCCGTCGCTGCCGACGCGTTTTTGTCCTTCGTAATATTATTCAGTTCCAGCTGGTAGCGTTGCGCAATCGAAGCGTCCGTGCATGTGAGCTTGAACTTTGCGGGCAAATCCTTCCCCGACTTGATCGCCCGATGCACATCCGAAGCTCTCGCCGTCCTAACTCTTTCAAAAAGTCCGAAATGCATATCGCGCGAGAGGAGCGACTTGATCTTCCATGCACCCTGTTCATTTACGAGCATGACAAGAAAACTATATCGCCCCGTCGACTTAACGCCCGGGTTCGAGAACGAGCACGTCTCTGTCGAGCGGTAGGAAAGATAAGCCGTATCGGATTGAATACGCTCCGCAAGGAGATCAAGGCGGATAGACGCGCCGGAGGGGCCGAGGTTAAAGGTCTGACGCCGCTTCATGAGGAGATCGCGGCGCTTTGCCAGCAGATTCTGCAAGGTTCCCGTTCCGCTCGCGAAGACGTCCATCTCAATCATGTCGCCGTGCGCACTGAAGCTCTTCACGAAGTATTCGCGCGCTACGGCGTCGGGAGAGTTGACGGCTGCAGGCGGTTCCGCGACGGCGGTCGTTGTAGAATCAGGAACCGCCGGAAGTGTCTCGGTCGCCACGGGTTCCGATATTACGGGAAGCACCTCGGTCGTCACGGGTTCCGATGTTATGGGAAGCGCCTCGGTCGTCACTTGTTCCGATGCGGGAATCGCGGACGTTTCGGTCGGAGAGGGCAACGTCGTTACCGTCGTTTTGGGAGAAGAGGGCGCCGTGCTTTTCTTTTTTGGTTTGCGCTTTGAAGTCGAAGTCGATGTTTTCGCTGCTGTTGTAGTAACCGTCGTTTCTTCGCTCGAAGCGGATGATGTCTCTGAGACATCCTCGACCGTTGTGGTCGATGTCGCGGTACTTTCCGTTGTTGTGCTTAAGACAGGGGACGGCGCTTGAACCCTCTCTGTCCCGGACGTTGACGTCGTGCGGTCAGAAAAGATTAAGCTTCCCGGTGAATCATCGACCACGCGGTTCTGACAGGCATTGAGCGCCATAACGGAAAGAACAATGACAAGTACAAGGGCAAGAGCCGAAATCCTGCCTGCTTTAGATCGATTTATCACATCGGTGCTCCTGTTTATATCTCTCACGGAAACTTCGAACCACGCATTCAAAACAATACGTTGCCGTTTCACATACTCTACGCAAAAGTATACACGAAGAGAGCTGAATGACAGCGTATGGACAAGAAGCACAAACGCTATTAACTTTGCAAAACAAGTCGGTTCGTGTATCATACAAAGTGGGTTTTACCTGAATCTATGATAAGGAGGTGCAATCAATGTCTGACACGAAAATTCGACTGACGGAGTTGACCAAAGCAGGCGGTTGAGGTTCTAAAATAGGGCCGGCGGTCCTATCGGAACTTCTGTCCGGATTGCCCAAAGTGGTAGACGAGCGCCTCCTTGTCGGTTACGACTCCAGTGATGACGCTGCCGTCTATATCGCCTCGGAAGAGATTGCGATCATACAGACTCTCGATTTCTTCCCTCCTGTCGTAGACGACCCGTATGACTTCGGTCGTATCGCGGCCGCGAATGCGCTCAGTGATGTATACGCGATGGGTGCCACCCCGACCACAGCATTGAACATGCTCTGCTTCTCAAATTGCCTCAGCTTATCCGTTGTACGCAAAATACTCGAAGGCGGTGCAGATAAATGCATGGAAGCCGGTGCGATCATCGCAGGCGGGCACAGTATAGAGGACGAGGAAGTCAAGTACGGACTATCGGTGATGGGGCTCTGTCATCCTGACAAAATCAGGCGCAATGACACGCCGCGGCACGGAGACGTGCTCGTTCTGACGAAACCTCTCGGAACAGGAGCACTGTCAACGGCAGCGAAAGCAGACCTTCTCGAACCTGAAAGCGTACACTTGATGGTAGAGACGATGGCGAGACTCAACAAAAACGCTTGCGAAGCATCCCTCTCGATGGATGTATCCGCGTCAACCGACATTACCGGATTCGGATTGATGGGACATGCGTCGGAGATGGCCGGAAAGGACGATGACACGACACTCGTCTTTGAGAGTCAAAGGATTCCTCTCCTTCCACAGGCGTTGGAAATGGCAACGGACGGCATCCTCCCCGCAGGAGCGTACCGCAACCGTTATTTCATCGGGGATCGCGCTACTTTCGCGGACGATGTGCCTCTCGCAATATCGGATTTGATGTTTGATCCTCAAACATCCGGCGGTCTCCTCCTCGCCATACGAGAAGAGGACATCGAACCGTACAGAGACGCGATGCGTGCACTCGGCGAAGAAGCTTGGAGAGTCGGCAGAGTCTGCCCCTGGGAAGGCGCCCCTATCAAGGTCATCTGATCGGTCATCCGGACGCCCCTATTTCACACCTAATTAAGCAATTACTTACTGACTGCTATTGGTCAAGGATCGTACGCGATCCTTCGCCAATATCTCGCGCGCTTGTAAAAGTACGGCGCGTTGAGCGGTTGTAAAAACGCCCGTGCGTTTTCGTCGAAGCGATCGCGATCAACAAAAGTGACGTCAAATACAAGAACGGACTGTCACTAATACAAGAAACAAGGAGATCATATGAAAAAGAAAAATCTCATTGCCGTCATCGTGACAGGCGTCCTGCTCGGTTTTGCGGGCGTCTTCCTGATGATCAAAGGCAACCCCGGCAACATGGGCTTCTGTATCGCCTGCTTCCTGCGCGATATTGCAGGTGCGCTCAAGCTGCACACGGCGCCCGTTGTTCAGTACGTAAGACCGGAAGTCATCGGAATCATCTTCGGATCGTTCCTGATTTCACTCATCACCCGCGAGTTCCGCGCACGCGGCGGCTCATCGCCCTTGACCCGCTTCTTCCTCGGATTCATGGTCATGATCGGCGCGCTCGTGTTCCTCGGGTGCCCGCTGCGCATGGTTCTGCGTATGGCGGCAGGCGACTTGAACGCCTGGATCGGTCTCATCGGCTTCATGATCGGAGTCTTTGTCGGAACACTGTTCCTGCGTAACGGCTTCTCGCTCGGAAGAACGTACATGAAAAACCCTCTCGAGGGCGCAATCGTTCCCGTTCTGCAGATCCCGCTCTTCATCATGCTGCTGGTTGCGTCACCGTTGCTCGCCTTCTCTGAAAAAGGCCCCGGCTCCATGCACGCAGACATTTGGCTCGCGCTCATCCTTTCGCTCGCTGTCGGCGTAATCGGTCAGCGCTCACGTATCTGTATGGCGGGCGGTTTCCGCGACGTCTTCATGATCAAGGAATTCCACCTTTTCTGGGGGAACATCGCGATTCTCGTCGTTGCGCTCGTCTACAACCTCATCAATTCAAGCTTCAAGCTCAGCCTCTTGCACCAGCCCGTCTCGCACAGCCAGTGGCTCTGGAACATCCTCGGTCTGTTCGTTGTCGGACTCGGATCGGTTCTGCTCGGCGGCTGCCCGATGCGTCAGCTCATCCTCTCAGGAACGGGCAATACCGACTCCGCCATTACTGTCATCGGCCTCGTCGCCGGTGCGGCATTTGCGCATAACTTCGGCTTGGCTTCAGGCGGAGACGTCTACGAAGAGGGAACGAGCATCATCACGGGCGGCGGAGCTTCCCCTGCCGGACGCATTGCCGCTATCGTCTGCATCGTCGTGATGCTTATCATCGGCTTTGCATACTCGAAGAAACCCAAGAAGGCATAATAATCGTCAAGGCGTTCGTTGCCGATGACCAGTCTTCCGGTCATTGGCAAAGCGAACAGAACGACACAAATTATTATCCTTTGACAAAAAGCGTGAGATACACGCTCCAAAGAAAGAGAGAGATATAATCTATGAAAACAGTTGATGCAAGAGGACTGTCTTGCCCGGAGCCGGTGCTCCTCGTAAGGCAGGCGATCGCAGAAGGCGAGTTCCCTTTCGTCGTACTCGTCGATGACGCGACGCCTAACGAAAACATCCGTCGATTCGCCACGAACAACGGCCACAAGTTCGAAGTCGTTGAAGAGGCCGGCGAATACAAGTTTACGTTCACCAAGTAAACGCGTTGTAAGTGATAAGGTCGCCGACGGTCCCTCACCTCACCGTCGGCGACCGCCACACGCGAAATCGAAAAAGGCATACGATGGAATACATTGCGACATTTCACACACATTTCGGGGCATTTTCCTTCCTTCGACGATTGCAGGATATGGGCGATGAGGGTGCGACTATGATTCCCGCCCCGCGCAAATTATCTGTCTCATGCGGTTCGGCCGTTCGCTTCACCTTTGAGTTTGACGAGGACGCGATGGTCGACGATGACACGGAAGGTGTCTACCGCGTCGAAAACGATGACTACATCGAAATCTTCTCCAACCACTAAAAACAGACCGTCCCTTATTTGTTATGATTAGTTAAACTGAGGCGGATCCGTAAAGAGCCCGCCGGCAAGCGTGTGAATTCCGTTTCATTAAGCGGCACGTCGGACGCTGTTTGCCTATTGCCTGAACAAAACCGGAATTGACAGAAAATGAGGGCTGACCATATGACAATCAAACATCCTCGCGATTTACCTAAAATAGACGAGTTTCTCGGTGACGAGTGTTTCGCCGATGCGATTGAGATGTACGGCTACACGCCGACCATTGAAGCCGCGCGAACAGTCATCGATGAGACGCGATCTGCGCTTTTGAATCAAGGCAATGTGTGTGATGACGAACCGGCGGGCGACGATGAGACGCCGTTGACTTGTGGACTCCTCCAACAGCGCGTGCTGGATCGGCTCGCACACGACGCAAAACCCGGCATACGCCCCGTTATCAATGCGACAGGCGTCATTTTGCATACAAATCTCGGCAGGGCGCCTTTCTCAAAGAAAATCGCCGATGCCGTCCATGAGATTACGTCATCTTATAGCTCGCTTGAATACAATTTCGAGCAAAAGTCGCGCGGACACAGAAACACTCATGTCGAGAAATTGGTCTGCGAACTGCTCGACGTCGAGGCGGCGATCGTCGTCAACAATAATGCGGCGGGCGTCCTGCTCGTCCTCTCGACGCTGGCGCGCAACCGCGAAGTCATCGTATCGCGCGGCGAACTTGTCGAAATCGGCGGTTCATTCAGGATTCCCGAGATTATGGAGGAAAGCCGGGCGATCCTGCGCGGAGTCGGAACGACAAATCGTACGCACCTTCATGACTACGAGCGAGCTCTTACCGAAGAGACAGCCGCCCTTTTACGCGTTCATACAAGCAATTTCCGACTGATCGGCTTCACGAAGAGCGTCTCGACGAAGGAGTTGGCGGACTTGGCGCACCGACACGATTTGCCTCTAATCTACGACCTCGGAAGCGGCTGCCTTTCAGCGGATCTCGCCGCTTTACTCCCCGGAGAACCGACCGTCGCATCCTCCATCGAAGACGGTGCCGACGTCATCTGCTTCTCAGGAGACAAGCTGCTCGGCGGGCCGCAAGCCGGCATCATCGTCGGCAAGGAGCGCTATATTTCCGCCATGCGGACACATCCGCTCCTCCGGACATTC
This sequence comes from Clostridiaceae bacterium, assembly GCA_012841145.1. GTDB lineage: Bacteria > Bacillota > Clostridia > Saccharofermentanales > DTU023 > UBA4923. The sequence goes on from DUVH01000024.1 coordinate 134,960, forward strand.
CGCTGCGACAAAATGACGCTCATCGCCTTGGAGCAGACGCTGCGCCTCTACTTCGACGACGAGCTGGCGCGTCGACACATACCGATCCTCTCGATGGCGCTCGTCGAGCCTGAAGAGCTAAAACGGCGCACAGAGCTTTTCACCGACAGGTTGAATGCGTGCGGCATTCAGGCGACCGTCGAGCCGTCCAGCATGGTGATGGGCGGAGGAACAGCGCCGGAACTGTATCTCGACTCGTGGGCGTGCGTCATCGATCCCGCCCTGCACGAAGGCGTCCCCTCACCTTCCGTAATCGATTCAAATCTTCGCGCGTCCTCGCGACCTGTCATTTGTCGCCTTATCCACGACAGATTGTTCTTTGATTTGCGCACTGTAAGAAGCGATGAAGAGGATCTGCTCCTTGAAAACCTGCTGCAGTCTATGAATATTGAATGCCCATCGTAACTGAGCATATTGAATAAGCTTGCTGAAAATGTCGCACCTGAGCGCTAGACACGGAGAAAAACTATGAGTCATGTCATCATCGGAACTGCGGGACACGTCGATCACGGTAAATCAGCGCTTATCTACGCTTTGACACAACGCGATCCCGACCGGCTCGCCGAAGAGAAAGAGCGCGGCATTACGATTGAGCTCGGCTTTACATGGCTGGAACATCCCGACGGAACGCGAACAGGCATCATCGACGTTCCGGGACACGAGCGCTTTGTCAGCAACATGTTGGCGGGAGCGGGAGGAATCGATCTCGCGCTTCTCGTCGTAGCGGCCGATGAAGGCGTCATGCCGCAAACACGCGAACACCTCGGCATTTTGTCGTTACTCGGCATTAAACGAGGCGTCATCGTCATAACAAAATGCGACCTCGTCGACGAAGATTTTATCGAACTTGTCGAAGAAGATATCCGCGACCACGTTGCGGGTACATTCCTCGAGGACGCGGCAATGATAAGAACATCGGCAACGACGGGGGAAGGTATCGAGACGTTGAGGCAGACTTTATTCGACGAGGTCAGCCGAATCAGCACACACAGGGATCACCTCCCTTTCCGCCTGCCGATCGACCGTGTCTTTATTATCGACGGATTCGGCACGATCGTCACGGGAACGCTGATTGAAGGTACGATCAAAACGGGCGACCAAGTAGAGATCTACCCAGGCAATAAAAAAGCTCGCGTTCGGAGCGTTCAGATCCACGAAAGGCAGGAGACTGTCGCAAAATCGGGACAGCGCGTCGCGCTGGGGCTTGCCGGGCTGAAAAAAGCCGATCTCGATCGCGGCGATGTACTGGCATCTCCCGATAGCCTGAGGTCAACCACGCGCCTTGATGTCGAATTGACGGCACTTCGAGGAACGCATTTTCCCGTTACAAACAATATGCGCGTTCACCTGTTCCACGGCGCACGCGAGATACTCGCACGCGTCATATTGTTGGACACCGACATCGTGGAACCCGGTACGACCGTTCACGCACAACTGCGCCTTGAGGAAGAGGCTTACGTCAAATACGGCGACAGATTCGTCATTCGCTTTTACTCTCCTCTCGAGACGATCGGCGGAGGCGTTATCGTAGACCCCCTTCCTGCGAAACGGCGCCGCGGGCGACCGGTCAACGAACCGGAATTCCGCGTGATGGCGAGCGAAGACAAAGCCGAACGCCTCGCGCTGGCGATCCTGCAAGCAGGCCCGCAACTGGCGCCTCTCAACATAGCCTGTTACCGCGCCGGCATTTCCGACGACGATCGGGAGGCGCTCATCCGTCAAATGATTGAAGACGGGATCATCGTCATGTTGAACGACCGCGTCGCGCTTCACGCGAAGACACTCAAAAGTCTCGGTAAAGACGCGACCGACATTCTCGAACGTTTCCACAAAGATCGCTCTCTCGAAGCCGGCATGCGCCGCGAAGAACTGCGCACGCGTCTGCTCCCACGCGCAGATATACAGCTGTCCGATCTCGTGATCGATCAGCTTGAGCGGGCCGGCTACCTGGATGTTACATCGGGACTCGTCGCAAAAAAGGGATTCCGAGTGATCCTGTCCGATGCAGAAAAAGAAGTCATCAAGGAAATTGAAGCGCTGTTCTCCGTTTCCGGCTTTACGCCGCCCGGCACGGACGAACTAATCGAGAAGTTCGGCAAGCGTGCCAACGCGGAACAGATTATCACGCTTCTCCTGAACAACGGGACGCTCGTCAGGCTGACACCGCAGATCCTGATGCCGTGTCAACGCGTTGACGAGGCGTGGGACGTTGTCCGCGAGACGATCGAGTCGGAGGGACAGATCACACTGGGCGATTTCCGTGACAAAATCAAGGCGACGCGCAAGTTTGCGATCGTGCTGCTGGAGTACTTCGACAAACAAAAAAAGACTAAACTCGTCGGAGACGCCCGCGTGTTCAGCGCTTGACAGTAGACGCATGAGCGCGCGCAACCTCGACATCGTCTATTCGGAAGATCACGATGCGCTCATCGATCATATCTTTGAGCGTGTGGAGCGCCGTCTGGAAGTCCAGCCCGATCAGCGCGCCTTTCTGATCGTGCCTGAGCCGATGAAGGCCGATATGGAACGCCACTTCATCACGAAAACGCACGTCGGCGGAATCATGCTGACGGAAGTGTTGTCGTTTCGCCGATTGGCGACAAGACTGTTCTCGGAATCGGGCTTGCCGATTCCCGATCTTTTGTCAAACGCCGGCAAAGCGATCCTTGCCCAAAAAATCCTTCTCGACGGGGATATACCTTTCAGAACATTTAAGAGGATGGCGGGGCAGCCGCGCTATGCCGCGGAGCTCGTCCACATTCTCGGCGATTTCCGGCGTTACGATATCTCCTCTGAAGAATTGCTTGAGATCGACTCCAAGCACCACGCGACGCTTGATAAATTCCATGATTTCGCTCTCCTAAAAGACGCGCTTGAAGATGAATTGCAACGTCGCGAACTGGGTGATCCTGACGCCACTTTGACAAACCTCGCCGGATTGCTTCTTACGTCACCGTTGCCGAAACGACTCGACTTTCTGACTAAAACACATATCTGGGTTGTCGGCTTCGGCGTTGATCGTCAGTTCACTTCACAGGAAATGAGCGTCCTCCGCGGCTTGGCGTCGCACGTTTCCGGCTTGACCGTTACGGTGACGGCCGATTTCCCGGGCGGCAATCGAGGCGAGCTCGCGTTTCAGCACGGCCGTGCGACGATCGATACGTTGAGCCGCGTATTCCCGGGCATTCGAATCACTCGACCCGCCCCGCCGTCAACAGATCGCTCGAGATGCGACATCAGGCTCGTCAAGGTGATTGACGCACATGAAGAAGCGCGCTGCTGCGCGGGGCAAATTCGAGAGCTTTTGTTGACGAACAAAATCCGCCGCCGCGATATCGGCATCGCCCTCTGCAACGAGCGCCTGATGTCGAATGTCGTGGAGACAACGCTCGCAGAATACGGCGTCGATGCATGGGTCGACACGAGAAAACCTCTGTCGCAAAGCTCGTTCGCGCGCACGTTTACGTCCTTTCTCTCGCTTTGCTCCTATGATTTCTCTTTCGATCAACTGATGGATTACTATCGAGGCGGACTGTCACCGCTTTCCGACGACGTCATCGACTCTTTCGAGAACGCGGCGCTCGCGCTCGGGTGGACAACCGCACGCGATTTCCGCCATCTCAAGACGTCGTCCGAACATCTCGAGAACGGACTCGCGAGGCGATTTCAGGGAAGCGACGAAGAAGAGGGTGCCGTTCGCACGGCATTAGAGGATGTCTTTTCTCTCCTCGATCTCACATCAAAGATGCGAGGACTCAGGAACGGATACGATAAGAGCGAACTCCTTCTCGATATTCTTTTCAGCGAAGAGTCAAACTCGCCGGAAAAGCGCGTTATGCGTCGACGCGATTTACTGATGGAGCAGAATCGCCCGGACAGCGCCGCGCTTCTCGTCTCCTCGTGGAATGCGACCGTCGATCTCCTGCGAGAATCTCGCGAACTTCTGGGGAAAACGCGCATCTCTCAGGATCATTACACACAGCTCCTGCTTGCGGGTCTGGAAGGGCTCGTCCTCCCGGCCGTACCCTTGGGGGCCGATCATGTGCGCGTCGGATCGCTTCGGGCGATGGCGACATGGCCGTGCCGCGTCCTTTTCATCTTGGGCGCGACGGCATCGGCGTTTCCTCCCGAAAACCAACAGCAAGGTTACCTGCGCGATGAGGAGCGCGATCTCTTATCGAAGGAGACAAAAAAACCTTTTCCCAACAGACAAAAAGACGAGCCTTCATCACAGGCGTGGCTCGTAGACATGCTTTTGTCGAGGCCGACGCAAACTCTATACGTCTCCGTACCCTCATTAGGCGAGGAACAATCGTATATCTTCGATGATCTGCGGGACAGAACACAGGACGATGTAACGGTCATCGTTGAGCCCGACAGGGAACCCGATGTCAGATGGTACGCTTTGCCGGCGGCGCTTCGCATTACCCGCTGGAATACGGAAGCGCCTTCAGCTTGGAGAAAGGCGGTCGCTCGACTGACAAAGACAGACCGAACGTTGCCGGCGCTCGCCCATGACATCGCGGAAAAGACCGTGATTCCCGCTGATCTCGCACGTCAAAGCATCACGTCGCGCTCGGGCGTCAGCGCCTCTTTGCTCCAGCAGTACAAATCCTGTCCTTTCCGTTACTTTGCGGAGTACGTCGCACGTGCCGCGGAGCGCGTCATCGCGCAGGACGATCCGAGCGCTCAGGGCACCTTGCTTCACCGCCTAATGGAACTTGCCACAAGGGATCTGGCAGATCGTTTGAGGTCGGCAGACACGGCGGAAGAAATCGACGATATCACCTTGCGATGGCGTCTCGATCTCGACACGGATTACATGCGAAAACTCTATGAAGTCGCGACAGCCGATCGAGGTCTCGGCTGGTACGCGCGGCCGTCCTTATCCGGGAGCATCGGCGAAAGATTGCGGCTCTTCGCAGGCAGGACACTTCAAGTCATGACGACATTCAGCCAGGACGAAGGCTATTCTCCGCGCCTTCTTGAGTGGTATTTCCCGAACGCAGGTACGAAACCGTATGTCCTGAACGTCGGCGACTTGAATTTTACTTTGCGAGGATTAATCGATCGCATAGAGGAGAACCGGAAAGGCAACGTACGCATCATTGATTTTAAGCGAACGGAAAGAGACTTCGGCTGGATCGACCTCTATGACGGAACCGACATCCAGCTGCCTCTCTATAAACTGGCTTTCGAGACGGCATTCCCGGAAAGGCAAGTCGAAGAGCTCTACTTTTGCGGCTTTGAACGACCGAACACGAGAGATCTCGGATCTTACGACGGCAATGTGCCTGATCGGAACGAAATAAGAACACTTCTCGAGAGACAAAAGAAACTCTGGGAGCCGGGCGCCGCCGATCGCGTCGCTGAATTCGCCGAGAGAAAAGCTGTCGAAACGATCGACAACATTCTAACCGGCGCATTTCCGGCAAAGCCGACCGTTCGCGGGAAGGGAGGCAGTCCCTGTCGCTACTGTGAATGGCGGGCGGCTTGCGGGTATGATCATCGCCTCAAAAGAAATGCGCCGATGCCGGCCGATCGCGAGACGGTCAAAGAAATACGTCGTGAGATCGCGGGCGAAACGGAGAATTAAACAACTCTACGCGCTGATCTGTTTTCCGCATCGGCGTCACAGAATCGGAACATTTCCGGAATGTGAAAGCTGCCGATTACTTACGGTGTCGCAGCCGTCGTCTGTTCAGACTCGCCGCTGTCCGTTGTCGGGGACGTCGTCACGGCGGGTTGAGGAGCTCCGGAAACAGGCCACGGATTCGCCTTCATCCAGTCGCGATACGGTTGCATTGTCTGCTCCCAAACTTCCGCAGGCATCAAGTCGCGGTAATAGTCTGAATCGACGATGAGCTTAGCCGTCTCAAATCTGATTCTGACTTCACGGTTGATCCTGTCGACGTAGTCGCTTTCATCCTCCTCCATCGTTTGCCACTCGTGCATCGTGAAGGTACCTTTCTTCGCATCGTACTTGCCGTACTCTGAGATCCAGCTCCTGCCGCTGAAAATGACGAGCGCTTCATGGTCCGACAGAATATCTCGCCCCGACAACATACGCGAGTCATAGGGGAGCCCCATGTAGTTGTATATTGTCGGCAACAAGTCAAGACTGCTGCAGTACTTCTCAATGACTTCCGGCTCAATACCGTCGTGGTAAAAGAACGCGGCGCTTTCATAAAGACCGAACGTATCGTCGAGCTCTTTTCCCGCCAATGCGTAGAGATTGGCTTTTTCCAAAGCGTACGGGTAATGGTCGGGATTGACAACGATCAGTGTCCTATCGGCAATCCCCGCTTCCCGGAGCTGTTGGAGCAGATAATCTAACGCCAGCTCCAAATCATAATTCGCCGCCATATAGCAAATCGATTCTTCAGGCAAATCGAGATGTTTGAAGACATCGTAATGGCGCGTCGACATCATATTGCCGATTCGCGTGTAAACGCCGTGACCGCTGACCGTCAAGTAATAGATATGGAACGGTTCTTTGTCGATGAACTCGGGGATCGTCTTTTCCATCATTTCCAAGTCGGATTCTGGCCACGTTTTCTTCACGACCAGCCCATTCCCGAGTCCCCTGTACAGATAACCGAGATTGGGATGTGAAACGTCGCGCTTGTAATACGTCCACGTGTGATTGTGCCAGGCGTACGTCGTGTAATCGAGTCGACGGAGCAAGTTGCCGGGCGCCATGGCGAGATCGTTTTTAGCTGCTTCCGTCAACGTCCATACGCCCTGCTTCGGAATCATACCGCACAACCCCGCATACTCTCCGTCAAGTGTCGAGACTGTCCAGACGGGATTGTAGAAGTTTTTGAAGTGAATACCCTCATGCCACATTTTCCACATTGTCGGCGTGAGCTCCGGATGAATCGCATGACGCGAGAAACTTTCAGCCGTTAAGAAGATCAAGTTGAACCCCTTGCCTCTTCCCGTGTGCTCGTTCGTGTACGTGGGAACCGTCCGCGAGAAGACGGTATCCAAATAGCGGAGCATGTCGGCGCGCGACCGTCCCTGCAAGACGGCGGGCGTACCGTCTTCCTGCTTGTTCTCGCCGAGTCTTTCGTCGAAATCGACAGGCAGAACTTGAGGCAGGCGCTCTACGACGACGGGCGGTTCCGATTCGGACGGATCGATTGAAGGATCGGGGTGCTCGGACGGTTCCGTCATTACGATGGGGTCCGGCAAAAGATCGGGGCTGAGCGGCGCGGAACGAGGATAAATGAGATGGCTGATATCGACACCCATTGCCGTCAGGAGCCCGAATTGATTCGTTCCCGTCAAGATCTCATTCTCATAAAAGAAATTCTGCCACGGGCTATTGTACGAACGGTTGAACGCCATACTGCCGATCGAAACACCGAACATCGCGACCGAAAGCGCGACACAGATGAAAGAATCGCGAACACGGATCACGGACGCCATACATGTCGCGAAATACCGTTTACGGAAGTAAACAAAATATGCGATCACCGGAATAAACAACACGATGATCCACGGCAGATTACGCAGAATCTTAAGCATAATATCCACGAAGAACTGCGCAACCTGCCCACCGTGACCGATCGAATAAAACACGAAAAATGTTCTGAAGAAACGATGGTAAATCAGCTGTGCGCTGTAGATAAACGGCAAGAAGATCAACATGATCGGCAGGACGACGGCACGTCCCCTTCTCGGAAAAAAACTGACAATGGCGGCGGCAAAAAGAGCGTTCGATGCGGCGAAGAGCGTCGAGTGGAGAATGCCGATGCTGAAAAAGTTATCGCTCGTCGTAAGGCGGATGATGAACTCACACAGAAGATGCTGAGCGAAAAACAGCAGGGCGAACTTCATCATGCATTCAAAACGTTCGCGCAAAGGCTTACGCCCGTTTTTGAGAAGTTCTTCGGCCAACCCGAATCTGCTTACTGTCCGTTGATCCGTTCCGTCAGACGATTCACGTCTTTTCGTCCTCGCTCTTTGAGAGGATTGCTCAAGATCATCTAATTTGCGCGGCGCAAGCAGACGTTTACCGCTCATTTTCTCATTTGGCGCGGTCTCTGTCTGAACGTCACCGCTCACACGGAGATGCGGACTTCGAACACGCGGAACCCTGGCGGACGCATTCGGCTGCTTTCTTTGCGGTTCGCTTTTATTAAGATCTGTCCGAACGGATGAATATAAAGACTGATCACGACGATCGTCAAAACCGGTATCGACACCGTCTCTACGGTGCCTCCGTCTATAGGCTCCTGAATACATTTCGTTTGCTTCAGGTTTGCTGTCATTTTCCTCTCGCATGAGAGACTACCCCCCGGCATCCATATGCCTCCACCTATGGACACCTTTGTTGCTATTGCATCAAAACAGATGCCCGATTATCATATCACAAGCGCTTTCTTCGCCTCATCTTATCAGTCGAGACGCAAGAACGATTTCAGCCGTCGCTATACCGTACGTGCTCCGGCACTGCAGCTTCTACAATAACGATACCGTCTCCGCCGTACTGTTTTTTAAATTCCGATACAACGGACAATTCCATATCACTATGAAATTTCAGGCTGACGCCCCTGAAATCTTCGACACGATCCGTATCGTACATGATGGCGTCGACGACGTAGACGAGGTAAAGCGTCGATGACAGCGTGTCGTCTTCTTCGTAGCGGCTCTGATAAGGTGTCGCCTCGATACATACTCCTTCGATGTCGATTTTGTAAATTAAAGCGACAAAGTTGTCAGCGCGGTTCGATTGAGGATATCCGTAGTAAATGCGGACGACTCCGCGCCTGTCCTGAATATCCCAGCGACTGACAGGCGTTCCGACGCGCGCGTCCTCGTTCCAGCTGTTTTGCGCCAGCCTTAACTGTATATCTTCCTGTATCGGCGTCTGAAGTTTGTCAAATAAGGGTCTCAAATCGACACGATCGAGATTACGCGGAAACTCTTTAAGTCCGCTGACAGTATATTCTTTTGACAGTTCCCGCACGGTCAGCCCGTAATCGGCAAAACGGTCATGATCCACCAAGGCCGTCACCGTCACCTTGTCGCCATTTGCCAAGTGCGACATCGGCGTCACGGTGAATGAGAGCGGAGGGTCTGATTGATCGCCCGACTCCACCCAATCATAAGGCAGTCTCGTCGTATCGATCGAAACGTTACCCGTGTCGCTGATACCGTCGTACACGAGGATGAGATTGTTGAACACGTCGACCGTTTCCAGTTCTTGAAGGCCTCTGACCGTAAACGTCACAACCTTTTCTTCGGCGATGCGACCTCGCATTGTCAAAGCGTCGTTATCCGGCTTCACGCGAACATCAACCGCCGCTCCGTTCGAAAGATTTGATGTCGGCGTCAAAAAGGTGAAATCAAAGTAGTCGCGGTAATGTTCCATATCGCCCGACAGCGAGATATGCGCCGTCCCGCGACTTTCAAAGCCCGTGAAGACAAGCTCCATATCCGACGCGATGTTGATCGGCTTCGCCGACTCCAGTCCCTCGACGACGTACGTAAATTTAAGATTCTTAAAATGGATGCCCCCCAATTTCGCCAACTCCTCGTCGTGGCTGGCGTTAATAATAACTTCATCGCCATTCTTCAAGCCTGTCATGCGATCTGCGGAAAAAATGAGAGAGCTCATCGCCGCTTCGCGAACAAAAAGACGCTGCATCTGCTTCTCGTCCGTATCGCTCAGCGATTCGCCCTCTTCTCTGACGATCTCGGCAATTCTTGATCTGTCCGAATTGAGCGACAGCACGCCGTATCCGTCGGCGCCGGTCACCTCAATCGTGACGAGCTCTCGTGCGTCCAGTGTGCGCGAGCGGCATGCTGCGATGCACGGCATCGTCAGTACAAATAAAACGATGAGTAAAACAACTTTTTTGCTCAAAAATCAGCGCCTCCCCGGGGCTTTTTACGTTTCGCGCCGTCTTCGGCTCCGCGCTTTTGCGGCATCGCTCTTCTTGAATCATATCACTTTCAAGGTAGAATGAGAGAGATCAGATAGAGACACAGACAAAATCACTGAAAGCACAGACTTCGATCTCAGGAGTGACCGTTAGCTTTTTCTGCCGACACGAGAAAGGATCAAAAGGCGGCCATGTCAACCATCCGATGGACACCGGAACAGGAATTCGCCATTCAGTTTAACGAGCCCGAACGGCTCCTCATCTCTGCCGCGGCAGGCTCGGGAAAAACGGCTGTCCTAACAGAACGTATTACCGTACGCGCGCTCAAAGGCCTCGTGAAACCTTCTCGTCTCCTCGTCATGACGTTTACGGAACTTGCGGCGACGCAGATGAAAGCAAAGATCATGGCGCGCTTTCGCGAATTGCGCGCCGTCACTGATGACGTAATGGAACGTGACCGTCTGGACATGTTAATCCGTGAACTTCCACTCGCCCGGATCTCAACGATTCACGCTTTCTGCAACCATATCCTCGCATCTCACCTGACGGAATTTGCGGACGCGGAAGGCAAACCGCATCTCGAACCGGGATATAGAATCCTGCAGGGATCGGAAGAGCTCGACCTCCGAGATGAGGCCGTTGATACGGTTCTGACAACCCTGTATGCCGAACTTGACAGGCTTGAACAACTCGATGCGCGTCACGGAGCGGAGAGCGACGACGTATCGGAAGAATCGAACCGGTCGAAAGAAGAGCGAGACTTCCACGCTTTCGTCCCGCGCGGCGTACCCGACCTTTCATATGACCTTGGTCCTTTCGTGCTCACGGGTCACGACCGTACTTACGCCGATTGGCTCCGCGATTTCAAGACAATTTCTCTCGCATACGCTCCCGGATTGGACGACCGATCGCTCCGCGAAGCGGTCGTCTCCATGCTTGAACAGTTGCGCAATCTTCCGCATTATGAAAACTTGATCGCCGATGCGTACGATACCTTCATCGCCGATATCGTCTCTTTCCCGAATAACGACGCCTGTCGTTACTGGTGGGACCTTTTTGACGAAACGCTGCTAACGGCATCGAACGCGCTCGACGAGTTGCGGCACACAAGCCATTACGAACGCCTGTTTGATCAATCGTCCGCCAAGAAGGCAAAGCATCTGGTTGATCTCGCCCATGCGACGGAGGAGATGGAGCGCGTCGTCGTCTCCCTCGTGCGATCCTCCGGACGGACAAAAGAACGCTGGGACGAGATCGTCCGAGTAGGACAGACGCTGCCTGAGCTCCGGTTGCCGAGTTTCAGCCCTCGCACTTCGACAAACGAAGATGTCATCGCCAAGAACGACTATTTGGATCAGTTTTTCCGCGAAGTCCTTCCTCTCGCCGCGCTCATCTCGAGTAAAATCAACCGCAAGTCCGACCGCAATATGAGGTATATCGCCCGGCACCGGCCTGTCTTTACGGTTTTTTCGGAACAGGCAAGGCAATCGATGTTCGCCGGCGCGGGCCCCGTCGCCCGTTTCTTGGAGCTGACGCTCCTCGTCGACAATGAATACAAGAGGAAACGATTCGGAAGAAACGCGATTCTCTTCAGCGATATCGAGCACGGGGCGCTCGCGATTCTCGAGAAGGACGAAATCGGCAGGAACGTCAGCCGGCTGTACGATGAGATTTACATCGATGAATACCAAGATACGAGCAGCATACAGGGCGCCGTCCTTGCGGCCATCGACCGCAAGAATGTCTTTATGGTGGGCGATATCAAGCAGGGCATCTACCTCTTCCGCTACGCGAATCCCCGGCTCTTTTCGGCACGCGTCGGCGCGTCGCAACGATGCGACCCCGACAAACCCGTGCCGCCGCTTTCATCTCACCAGAACGGATATCTCGGCCTTTTGAATCGAAACTTCAGAAGTCGTCCCGGCATTATCGACTTTGTCAACGATGTGTTCAGCGCATTTTTGACGGAGTCATCCGGGGAGATCGAATACGATGAAACGCAATGGCTCGAAGCGGGACGCCCCGACGCCGAACTGACTGAAAAGTGCGACCCTCTCCACATCCCGGAAGTAACTTGGGAGATCGCGACGTTCGTCGACGACGTCGATACGGACGAGGACAACGAATTGGATCAGGATCTGACCATCGAGATGCCCGATACAAAAACAAAAACGGAAGCGTTCATCGCGGCACGCATGATCGGAGAACTCCTGGATGCCGGAGCTAAACCCGAGTCGATTGCGGTCCTTCTCCCCACCAACGATTCATGTCGCCAATACGAAGAGGTTCTAAGCGCGACCGGCATTCCGGTCGCGAGCCGTTCGGGGCGAATTTTCCCCGATAACCTCGTAAGCCGTCAAGTCGAGGCTTTGCTCGCGATCCTCGACAATCCGCGGCAGGACATCCCGCTGCTCTCCGTCCTGATCGGCCCCTTCGCGCCCGAGCCGCTCACGAGCGAGGAATTGGCGCGCATCGGGCAAGAAGAAATCGATGTTGACGACAGGGAGAAAAAGTATGAGCCGGAAGATGACCCGGACAGGCGTGTCAATATCTTCTTCCACGACCGCCTGCGCCACTTTTGCAAAAGAGAGCCGTCATCAGTTATCGCAAACAAACAGCGTGCATTCGCCGAGCGGACGCAACGGTGGAGAATATTAGCGACGGAACTCAACGCCCGCGAATTTCTCGACACCGTTTTTCTCGAAACGGATTACCCGACCTATATCGCACGAGGCATATACGGAGCAAGCCATTATAGGGAACTGGAGCAATTAATCGGGTTGTTTGAGTCGTCCGACCGACCGGAGAATTTCGGCGTTCGTTCCATGCTATCCCGACTCAGAAAAGCGCTCGGAAAACCGATCCAAGATGACTTGGAGTCGGACGGCCTGGTCGACGGCGCCGTCCATGTCTTGACTCGTCACAGCAGCAAAGGGCTAGAGTGGGATTACGTCCTGTTGGGCGGATTGGATCGTCGCGGCGGCGACCGACATAATGATCTGATTTCTTTCTCGGAACAGAACGGCCTGTCAAGTTATACGATCGGCAACGGCGGACTGACCATCTACAACAACGCGCTTAACGAGACTTTTCTCCTGTCTGAGGAAAAGCGTTTCAGGGCGGAATCCTGGCGTCTCCTCTACGTCGCGATGACGAGGGCGAGAGAGCGCCTTATCATGCTGACACCTGCCAAAAACACGCTGATCGACAACGGAAACATTAAAATACTCCTTGAGGAAGCGCGCCGCCTCACGTCACACCTCAGCGCGGCGGACAGGAAAAAGAGGGCCGTCGTCCCCGAGAGTCTTGCGTCAAACACAATAAATGACATGGAACTCCTGTTGTCGGTTCTCGCCGTCCGTGAGCCGGCACGGACAGAAAAGATGGCAATGGCTTCCGAGGGTATTTTCGACTTCTCTCATCTCCGCGCCCGCGTCACGCCGTTCTCTGAGATCGTGGCCGCAGTGGAAGATCGCCGGACACACAACAGAATGAAAGATGCCGTCGCTCCTGCGGAATCAGAAAACGTCGACACTCAGGAGAATGATCAAACCGTGGATGCGATCGTTTCGCGTTTATCGGCGGAAGTTCCGCATCGGGAAGCGGCAGAAATCCCTGCCAAGATCACCGTCACCGAACTGAGGAAACGTCTGAGCGATGAACCGCTTGACCAACCTCTTTTATACGGCGAATCGACCGAATCGATGTTCTGGACACTCAATACAGTGACTAACGCCGAGAACAGTTCGAAAGATAGCCGCCCGACAGGCGATATCGCCCGTTCCGACATGGCGCTCACCATGCGGGAGCGCGAGGAAACAGACGAGATCAAAGGGGCGTCTCTCGGTACCCTGATGCACTACATCATCCAATTTGTCGATATCGAGGAATTGTCAGGGCAATCAGCTGCTGACGCTGAGCGCACCTACCGCGATCGACTTCAAGCCATGGCCGATACGAACAGAATTACGCGCGAACAGGAAAAGGCCGCCTCGCCTTTCGCTCCGCAAGTTGTCGCGTGGGCAAAAAGCGAGCCTGCACAACGCCTTCTCGAAGTGGAGAAAACGACGGGGCGCGTCTACCGTGAAATGCCTTTTACGATGGCGATCGCGTCGTCGGAACTGCACAAAAACTTCCCCGACGACGAAATAACGCTCGTTCAGGGGATGATCGACCTCTGGTTCATTGAGGAGAACGATGAAGCCGTTTTAATCGACTTCAAGACGGACTATCTCGGACACGACACACCCGAGGACGCCGATAACGAGATTCGCAGACGCTATACGCCGCAACTTCGCTATTACGCCGACGCTATTGAGAAGGCTACAGGACGCAAGGTATCGGAGGCGCTCATCTGGCTCGTCCGCTACGCCCGCACCGTCACCGTATTCGGTCGCGGTTGACAAAACTCTCTAAAACAGTGAGAATACTCGATGGAGGCAGACGGGTTCTGGTGTGCCCCGCGGTCTTCAAAACCGTTGAGGGGGGTTAGTAGCCTCCCAGGTGAGTTCGATTCTCACATGTCTCCGCCACCGATACGCGCCGGCTCTTTTTCGCTGCAGGCATGAGCAGGCGCGTCGGCTTTTTATCTGAAAGACAGAGCATCAAGCGTGGGGCGAGTTCGACAACTTGACTGATATCGGCAAGCTTCACCGGCAGCTTTCTGCCACGAAAGGAGAGCGGTTTTCCGCGCATCACATGATCAGACGCACAGGCACAACTTCCAGAGGCATTCGCACACCCATCATCAGAAGCGGAGACAATCTCATCGACATCATCGTCGAGAGCGTCATTTTGGCATCGGAAAGCGAAGGATTCGCACTCCATGACCGTGACGTCGTCGCCATCACGGAATCTATCATAGCGCGCGCAGAGAACAACTACGCGACGTGTGACGACATCGCGCACGATGTCAGACGACTCTTCCCCGAGGGGGAAGTCGGCGTTGTATTCCCTATTTTGAGCCGCAATCGATTCGCCGTAAATTTGCGCGGCATCGCGCGCGGCGTAAAGAAAGTCGTCCTGCAGCTCAGCTATCCTTCCGATGAGGTCGGCAACAGCCTGATGGATCTCGACCTCATGGATGAGAAAGGGGTCGATCCTCTTTCCGATTGTCTGACGGAAGAACGCTATCGCGAACTATTCGGCGAAAATCGCCACCCGTTTACCGGCGTCGATTACGTCGAGTTTTACAAGGAAATCATTACATCTGAGGGCGCGGAGGCGGAAATTATCCTCGCCAACGACGCCACCGCTATCTTAACGAGAACGCCTTACGTCCTCGTCGCGGATGTCCATTCGCGCCACCGCACGAGACGTCTCATAAAACGGGCAGGCGCCAAACGTGTGTACGGACTCAGCGATATATTGGCATCTCCCGTCAACGGCAGCGGTTACCACAGTGAATACGGATTGCTCGGCAGCAACAAGGCGAGCGAGGAGCATATCAAGCTCTTCCCGCGCGGAGGGAAAGAGCTCGTCGATGCGATTGCTTTGAAATTTCTACAGGAGACAGGCAAGAACATCGAAGTCATGATTTATGGCGATGGAGCGTTCAAAGACCCCGTAGCCAAAATCTGGGAACTCGCCGACCCTGTCGTATCGCCCGCATATACAGACGGACTCAAGGGAACTCCCCGCGAACTCAAGTTAAAATATCTCGCTGACAACGAATTTGCCGCGCTCTCGGGTAAAGAACTCGACGAGGCGATCAAACACGCCATCAGCGAGAAGAATATCGACAAAGACGCCGATAACAAAGCGGAAGGCACGACGCCGCGCCGTCTCTGTGACCTGCTCGGGTCGCTCGCCGACCTGACGTCCGGCAGCGGCGATAAAGGTACACCGGTCGTACTCATTCAAGGGTACTTCGACAGTCTGTCCGACTGATGCCCTCGGTATCAGTCAAAAACTCTAGTCACCGCTGACCTCGGAGCAGTGCGAAAGCTCCGCTCAGGTTAAGCTTTACAAACGCACCCGACAGGTATTTCCTGCTCGACAGAAAAGGAGTCAAATGTTTCAAAAAACTGTACTTTTCCGCGGAGGCGGTGATATCGCTTCCGCATCCATCTACAAACTCAAAAAATCGGGACTGCGCGTCGTCGTCTGCGAGCTCGAAAAGCCCACCTGTGTGCGGCGGAAAGTGTCGTTTTGCAATGCGATCTTTGAGGACGAATGGGAGATTCAAGGGGAAACGTCGCGTTATATTCAATCGCTCGCAGATATCGAGCCGACACTTGATGCGGGATTGATTCCTGTTTTAACCATTCCTGATCGTGACGTGCTCGATTTTCTAAAGCCGGATGTCTTCATCGACGCCACAATCTCCAAGAAAATGCCTGATTACGACACATCGTGGGCGCCGCTCGTCATCGGACTCGGCCCCGGGATCGTAGCGGGCGTCCGTGCGCATGTCGTCGTTGAGACACAGCGCGGACACTTGCTCGGGAGCCTGATCCGAGAAGGAAGTGCCATTGCCGACACCGGCACTCCCTTTCTCATCGGCGGACACGATTCTGATCGCGTTCTTCGCGCTCCACACGCGGGTACGGTAGAGAGTCGCCTCGATATTTGTGAAAACGTTCAGGAAGGCGACACGATTCTGACCGTCGACGGCACTGAAGTCAAAGCTCAGGTTACCGGTGTTCTTCGCGGATTGATCGCGCCCGGAAGCAACGTCATTGAAGGTCAGAAAATCGGCGACATCGACCCGCGCAACGTTGCCGTTTATTGTCGGATTATCAGCGACAAGGGGCGCTGCATTGCCGGCGGCGTCCTCGAAGCCATCGCTTCCTTCTTTTATTACGGTGCGAAAGAACCGTCGCAGACACCTTTGCCCGATTGCGGCTGATCGAAAAAGCCGGACCACAAGCGGTGACTATTCATTTTGCCGATAGGAACGATGCTCCCGCAGCACACCGCGAAACGCTCGACGGCTACATCCGCTCGCTTCTGGAGGATCGAAGAAAACGTTTGCCGTCTCCGTTTGTGATCAGCGCCGTTGGAGGAGGGGGCAAAACGACAATTCTTGTCAATCTCTTTCAAAATAAGTTTCGGGCGCGTTCCATCCTCACAACGACGACGGCGATGATCGCGCCCGGTCATCGCGACGGAGCGATAAACCCCTGCGAAAAGTTTCGTCAGCTTGATGACGCGCTCTTGCGCATTTCGACAACTCCTCCTGTCGCTTCCGGCGTCTGGTATTCAAAGCCGTTTCCCGGTGTCCCCGGGAAATACAGCGGTATCGACAAGGATACATTCGACGCATACATCCGTGAACGACGCGAAGAACATGATCGCGATCTCATCGCCCTCTGCGAAGCGGACGGATCCAAGCGCAAGCCACTGAAGGCTCATGCCGATCATGAACCCGTTATCCCTCGAACGACCGATCTGACACTCATCGTGTTCGGGTGCGGAGGTATCGGAAAACCTCTTACGGAGCAATTCGTACACAGAGCTGACATGTTCTCGGATGTTATCGGCAAGGACGTAGGTGAACGTATCGATTTGGACAATCTTATCGATCTTCTGCGAAGCGGACATTTATTCAAAGGGATCCCTCGTACAAGCCGTATCGCCATTGTCTTCAATCAAGCCGATCTGTTACCTGAATCACAGTCACGTCCGGCAAACCTGCAAAGATGGGCAGAAGAAGTCTTGTCGATTCCCTCGATTGATGCCGTCTTCTTTACAAGCGGAGCAGGCGATGCGCATCGGACGGAATTTGGCATCACGAGATCGGTTTCGGACTCACCCCTCTTTTCCGCTGTTGTGCTCGCCGCCGGCCTATCCTCGCGTATGGGCGAGGAGAACAAGCTGCTTCTGCCCCTCGGCGACAAAACGATCCTCGAAACGACGCTTGAGCATGTGCTGAAGAGTGATATTCGCGAACTCGTCGTCGTCCTCGGATACGAAGCATCCAAAGTTAAACAGGCAATCATGTCAACGGCGCTTGAAAAAGCGCCAACGGACACAAAAACCACAATAGTCTTGAACGAACGCTATGAATCGGGACAGGGAACATCCGTCGCCTGTGGCGTCAAGCAGTTAAGTGATCACAGCGTCGCCTGTTTTTTCGTCCCGGGCGATCAGCCTTTCGTATCGCCCGCTATCATGAGAACACTCGCCGAGCATTCGGAAAGAGAAAAGATCATCATCCCCGAAATCTCCGGGAGACAAACGTCACCTGTGCTCTTCGATCGTTACTTCTATGATGAACTTGCGAAACTGAATAAAGAGAGAGGCGGACGCGAAGTTATAGACGCGCACGGCGACGATGCCGTCGTACTTCCCGTCGCTTGCCGTGACGAGCGCGCCGCAATCGATATCGATACACGCAAAGATTATGAAAAGATCGCAAAATACGACAAGTGTTCAGAATGAACGCTCGCCCGCGTCCTTTTACGGCCGCACATCTCGGCGGTTTATTCTCAATCGCTATTCAATAATATCGATCTGGCACACACGCATTGCGTCAAGCGCCCTTTGGTGACTCTCCGGCGTTACACCCGCACAGCAGCTTGAGTCGACGGCGATCGGGATTTCCGGGAAATACGCCTTAATAAGCAACGCATTCGAAATGACACAGATGTCAGTGCAAAGCCCGACGATCGTAAAGGAACGGATCGGCTTCTCTTCATGCCAGCGCTCCAAAAGAGTAATGAGCTCACTTGAGCCGAACGTCGGTTTCTCGATCACCGGATTATCCGGCTGACAGAGAGCTTCAATTTCAGGGACGAGTTCCCAGCCTTTCGTGCCGCGGATACAGTGCTCGACGGGGAGCCGCATGCCTTCCTGTGTCTCGAGGTAATCGCTTTCGTGAGTGTCTTTCGTATAGAGAACGCGACCTTCAAATTGCCTAATTTTTTCTTCGACACGCTCGACGATCTGTTGCGCTTCCTGAGTCCCGAGCGATCCGTCGACAAAATCGTTTTGCATATCTACAACGATCAAAATATCCTGCATAACTAACCTCGCTGATCATCACGAGCGATCCGCTCCCTCGCTTCAGTAAAATGCTCACTGAGAATTGCGGACGCCCTGCACTTTTTATGCCTATAGAAAAGCCTCGAGTACACGGAAGTGCTCTCGAGGCTTTCATTTCAATTGGTTGACAAGCTGCTAGGCTTAGTCCTCGAGAATGCGAACGACCGTACCTGAACCGACAGTCTTGCCGCCTTCGCGGATAGCGAATTTCAGACCGGGCTCAATGGCGATCGGCGTGATGAGCTCGACGGCGATCTCAACGTGGTCACCGGGCATGCACATCTCAACGCCTTCCGGCAGATGGGCGACACCGGTTACGTCTGTCGTACGGAAGTAGAACTGCGGGCGATAACCGTCAAAGAACGGCTTATGGCGTCCGCCCTCATCCTTCGTCAGGACGTAGACTTGGCCGACAAAGCGCGTATGCGGTTTGATGGAACCGGGGGCAGCGACGACTTGTCCGCGACGGACTTCATCACGTGCGACACCGCGGAGCAAGAGACCGACGTTATCGCCGGCTTCGGCGTGATCGAGCATCTTGCGGAACATCTCAATTCCGGTGACAACTGTCTTCCGGGGCTCATCGGCAAGTCCGACAATCTCGACGGGCCTGTTGATATCGATCTGACCGCGCTCAACGCGTCCCGTAACGACGGTTCCGCGACCGGTGATCGTCATAACGTCCTCGATCGGGCAGGCAAACGGCTGGTCGATCGGGCGTGCAGGCGTCGGGATGAAGTTATCGACGGCTTCCATCAGCTCAAGGATGGGCGCATAGACGGGATCGTTCAGATCGGTGCTGTCCGACTCGAGCGCTTCAAGAGCAGAGCCGCGAATGATCGGCGTGTCGTCGCCCGGGAAGTCGTACTCGTTCAGGCGCTCACGGATCTCCATGTCAACAAGTTCAAGGATCTCTTCGTCATCGACCTGATCCGTCTTGTTCATGAAAACGACGATGGCGGGGACACCGACCTGACGTGCGAGCAGGATGTGCTCACGTGTCTGGGGCATCGGGCCGTCAACGGCGGAAACGACGAGAATCGCGCCGTCCATCTGGGCGGCTCCCGTAATCATGTTCTTAATATAGTCGGCGTGCCCGGGGCAGTCGACGTGTGCGTAGTGACGAGCTTCCGTCTCGTACTCAACGTGAGAAGCGTTGATTGTGATTCCGCGCGCTCTCTCTTCAGGTGCCTTATCGATCGCTGCGTAATCTGTAAAGCTCGCGAGACCTTCTCTGGCGAGAACTTTTGTGATCGCAGCTGTCAACGTCGTCTTACCGTGGTCAACGTGACCGATGGTGCCGACGTTTACGTGCGGTTTTGTTCTTTCAAACCTTTGTTTACCCATTAAAAAATCCTCCTGCTGGTAGATCGTTATACGGATCTAATTATTATAGTTTTGCAATACCTCATTATATTCTCACAAAACTGAGATATACGCAATTAAATGCGCTCTGCGAGGGCCTCTCATCGGCCAGTCACAGTAGTTTAATAGTGTTTTCTCGCAATAAGTGCGCGCACGCTCTCAGGCACCTGTTCAAAGTGACTGATCTGCATCGTAAAAACGCCGCGCCCTTGCGTTCTTGACCTCAGCGATGTCGCATAACCGAACATTTCCGATAGAGCGACATAAGCATCGACGACTTGAGCATTGCTCGTCGCCTCCATCCCTTGTATCTGACCGCGCCTCGCGCTGATATCGGCCAGCACATCTCCCAGATACTCGACAGGCGTGATGATATCGACTTTCATGATGGGCTCCATCAAGATCGGGGCCGCTTTATCGATCGCGTCCCGCAAAGCCATTGAGCCGGCAATACGGAAAGCTATCTCGGAAGAGTCGACCTCGTGATATGAACCGTCGAGCACGGTCGCTTTAAGATCGACAACGGGATAACCTGCGATGCTGCCGCCGTTCATCGCGTCGCGAATACCTTCCTCGATCGATTTCATGAACTCTCGCGGGATAACCCCGCCGACGGTCTTGTCTTCGAAGATGAATCCCTCGCCCGCTTCAAGCGGTGCAACTTGAATGATGACGTGACCGTACTGTCCGTGACCGCCCGTCTGGCGTACAAATCGTCCTTCACCCTTCGCTGTTTTCGTAATCGTCTCACGGTACGCTACCTGCGGCTGACCGACGTTCGCCTCAACTTTGAATTCGCGAAGCATCCTGTCGACAATGATGGCAAGGTGCAGTTCACCCATGCCGGAAACGATCATCTGGCCTGTTTCAACGTCGACGCGTGTTCGGAAAGTCGGGTCTTCCTCGGCCAGCTTGGCGAGCGCGACCTCCATCTTTTCCTGACTCGCTTTTGACTTCGGCTCGATCGCGACAGAAATGACGGGTTCCGGAAAGTCCATGCTCTCCAGAACGATCGGCGCCTGCTCCGTTGTGAGCGTGTCGCCGGTCGTCGTGTTCCGAAGACCGACTGCCGCGGCGATATCTCCGGCGTAGACTTTGTCAACGTCCGAACGGTGGTTGGCGTGCATCATCAGGATGCGCCCGATGCGTTCACGCTTGCCCTTCGACGCGTTCATCACGTACGATCCGGCTTTCAGCGTTCCGCTGTAAACGCGGAAGAAACAGAGCTGTCCCACAAAGGGATCCGTCATCACCTTAAACGCGAGCGCTGAAAAAGGAGCGTTGTCGTCCGCCTCGCGCGTTGTTTCCTCCTCCGTTTTCGGGTTGATTCCGACAACGGGCGGAATATCGACAGGTGACGGCAAAAAGTCAACCATCGCATCCAAGAGCAGCTGCACGCCTTTGTTCTTGTAAGAAGCTCCACAGGTAACGGGGATAATCTTTGTCGCGATGGTCGCCTTGCGCAGACTTTGTTTCAATTCCTCGACGGAAATTTCCTCGTCTAAAAGGAATTTCACAGCGAGATCATCGTCCGTTTCACAGATTGCCTCAACCATGCGAGAACGCCATTCCTTGGCTTCCTCAAGTTGATCCGCGTCAATATCTGTTGTCGTAATCGTTTTTCCGAGATCTTCTTCGTCGTAATACTCTGCTTGCATCGACATCAGGTCAATAATGCCGACAAATGTATCTTCTTTACCGATAGGCAGTTGAATCGGGACGGCGTTGGCGCCCAGGCGCTCTTTCAACATCTTGACAACGCGGAAAAAATCGGCGCCGACGATATCCATCTTGTTGATGTACGCTACGCGCGGCACGCCGTAGTTGTCGGCCTGTCTCCAGACAGTCTCCGTCTGCGGCTCGACGCCGCCCTTGGCGCAGAGAACCGTCACGGCGCCGTCGAGCACGCGAAGAGAGCGCTCAACTTCGACGGTAAAATCGACATGACCGGGCGTATCGATGATGTTGATACGGCAGTCCTTCCACTGAGCGGTCGTCGCGGCCGACGTAATCGTGATGCCGCGTTCCTGTTCTTCGGGCATCCAGTCCATCGTGGCGGCACCTTCGTGCGTTTCACCCAGACGGTGGATACGCCCCGTATAGTACAGGATGCGTTCCGTCGTCGTCGTCTTGCCGGCGTCTATATGGGCCATGATGCCTATGTTTCTTGTATTCTCGAGTGAGAATTCTCTTGGCATCGCCAATCCTCCCTGATTACAACTTTCTTCTACTTTATCCTTACCGCACCGTCACGACATCGGCTGCGTATCGGCGGGTCGTTCTTGTTGATTACCACCTGTAGTGCGCAAACGCGCGGTTTGCCTCTGCCATACGGTGGATTTCTTCCTTTCTCCTGAATGCCGAACCGGCCTGTCTCGACGCGTCGATCAGTTCGTTGGCGAGACGTTCTTTCATCGTACGTTCGCTTCTGTTGCGCGCCGCTTGGACGATCCAGCGCAATGCGAGCGTCTGGCGTCTCTCCGGTCGCACTTCGATCGGAACTTGATAGTTCGATCCGCCGACGCGACGTGCTTTGACTTCCAGCACGGGCATTACATGATCCATGGCTTGGTTAAAAACTTCCAGAGGTGACTGCCCGACGCGACTTTCGACCAGATCAAACGCGCCGTACACAATCCTTTGCGCCAGCTCTTTTTTGCCGTCCAGCATGACATTATTGATCAGCTTAGCGACACGGATATCTCCATAAATGGGATCCGGCAGTACTTCTCTCTTGGGTACATGGCCTTTCCTTGGCAATGGTCTTCCCTCCTTTCATGATTATGCGGGTTCTTTACTAGGAAACCCGAAACCATAGGTACTCACGATATGGACACGTGTCATGCGCAAAAAACAGGCCCGAAAATATCGGAGGCGTGTTTTATGGCTGCATGTTTGTCCAACCGCTGGCTACGCTACTTGGTTTTCGCGACCCTCGGGCGCTTCGTGCCGTATTTTGAACGGCTCTGTCTGCGATTTGCGACGCCTACCGTGTCGAGCGTTCCGCGAACGACATGGTAGCGCACGCCGGGCAGGTCCTTCACACGGCCACCACGAATGAGCACAACACTGTGTTCCTGTAAGTTGTGACCGATACCCGGGATATACGCGTAGACCTCGTGCTGATTTGTCAGACGGACACGGGCGACCTTGCGCAAGGCCGAGTTCGGCTTTTTCGGCGTCGTCGTCTTAACGACCGTACAAACACCGCGCTTTTGAGGCGACGAGTAGTACGACGGACGTCTCTTCAACGTATTCAAGCCGACATTGAGCGCAGGAACGTGAGTTTTATTCACTTTCTTTTTTCGCCCTTTCCTAACCAACTGGTTGAACGTAGGCATTAACACTCCTCCTTTCTTATAAGCTCAAAAAGACACCCTCCCGCAAGAGGGCGACCGGAAAATAATAATAACAGGAATTTTCAATCTTGTCTAGTCGTAACCGCGACAACGATTTCCTAAGTATTGCATGAGTATTGCTTGCTTAACATGATTAGCTTAACATCTGACATTTCATTCCCTATCAGTTACGCTTAAAAAGAGATAAAATAAGTCTGAAGCGAATAATTCTTAAAAAGATAGACTGCCTCTAAAGTATACTTGTTTTGAGTATTGAGTGTCAGCGTGGGAAGAGAACTCCTTAGCTGGAAGGTGATGAAACTTGTAATTAGCAGAGCAAAATGGTTTTGCCCCTATTGACAAAATAGAGCTTAACTCCTTTTAGAGATGAGAGAGAGTATGGATGCTGAATGTAGGAATAAAATTGCGACTGAATTTAGAAACTGCGTTCTCAACACCATCCAAAGGCTAGAAAGAGCAGAAACGAATCGACCTTTTCACGTTGCCCTTTTGTCTGAAGAGGCCTTGTTTTGGAGCAGGTTTGAGCGCTCTTTCTCGACCTCTTTTGGTCTACGAGTTATTGAAGAAGTAAGCAAAATAGTTGCCTTAGCGGGTGGAGCCACGAAGGCAGTTCGTCAATCACGGAAAGACCTACAAATAGATTCTGCTATTGACGCAGCCATAACGAATCACTTGAATGCAATTCGATCTGGCAACTCCACGAACAGTTGGGAGAAGACTGTAGAGGAGATATCAAGCACACCTAGAACGGGCGATCTTGTACATCATCAAGTAATATCAGATCTTTGGTGGCTAAAAGACGATCATGATCACTATATGAGCATCAAAACAGTGAAACCTAATATAGATCAGACCGTTGCAGCTAAGCAGGATCTTTTAAGACTTTTTCTCGCAGACCAAACCTGTAAAGTGTATTTTGGGCTGTACTACAACCCTTTTGGTGAAGACAGAACTACGTACGCCCACAGTCCGCCCATGAAAATTTTTAACTTCCATACTGACCCAGTTGTTTTAATTGGGCGCGATTATTGGGATACCTTAGGCGGGGCTGGTACGTACGATGTAGTCTTAGAAATAGCGAGGGAAGTAGGAACAGAAACACGGAAAATACTAGAATATTTATATTAATCGTCCGTCAGGAACGTCATGAAGCGTTGCTAGTTTTTATCCTACAACCAAGATAACTGTTTCGCTCTCGCATTTAGCCTCTTGCGAGTCTCCCTCTCCCAGGACACCTCATCAGTATTGTTATACCTTGAAAACTTAAAGCCTATGGGTGCCTTCGATTCTTTACCGTTCATGTGTTCTATTATTTTCTTTGCAATTGCCTCTCCAAGCTTGATTGGAACAGCGTTACCAATCTGTTTGTATTGCTCTAATATAGAGCCATGTATTTGCCAGTCAAGAGGAAACCCTTGTATGACTTTATATTCCTCGACACTAAGAGGTCTATACTCCACAGGATGACACAAATCAGTTGCTGGCATGGCAGGATGTGTAACCAGGGTAGGTGAGGGCTTGTCAAAAGCTAACCTTCTCAAGAATCCAGTCTTGCCGCCACCAAGATAATACGACTTACCCATAGCTTCTTTCTGTATATCCGGAGGTAAATCGCGCCAGTTTTGACCCTCCTTAAGCATTCTGTAATACTTAAGTCGTTTCTCGGGAAACTCAATATGATTATGCGTCACGTCATTTGGCAGCTGATCTAAAGCAGATCGCAGGGTCTCCCATTTAGGCAGTCCGTGCTCACCATTCTCAGAATGAGTAGGAGTCAGGTACCCTACTTTGTCATCTCCATGATAAGCAATCATGACAATACGTTCTCGAACTTGAGGGGCTCCGAAATTGGCAGCGTTATAGAGTTCAAAAGAAACAGTATAGCCGGCTTCACGAAGTCTTCTGAGGATATGTAATAAGGCACCACCTTTTACCGGCTCAAAGCCAGCCTTAACACATTCTTCAAAGGTTAGTTCATCTGAATATGGAAACGAGGATGACAGTAAACCTCTAACATTTTCAATAATTGCATAGGTAGGCAATATCTCGACGATGCGGTCAATAAATGTCAAGAAAACATTGCCTCTGCTATCATCAAAACCTTTCCTGTTTCCTGCAGAGCTAAATGCCTGACAGGGCGGACCACCGACAACCACATCAACTTTTCTATCCTCAGGTACACCGGCAAATTCTAAAATCTTGTCTGAAGTGTACTCTGTTATATCGCCTATAAGGGCGATGTCAGGTTCATTAGCATTTATGGTCATTCGGCAGTATTTATTAAATTCACAGGCCAGTATAGGCTCTATGCCGCCTTTTGAGAGTCCAATGTCGAGCCCCATGGCTCCTGAAAAAAAACTCAAGGCAATTATGTCAGGCAAGTCATCGCTTTTGTTTGGGTGGTCATCAGGTTCTATTGCAATATTTAAAGAGTCAATGTATTTCTCAACTGCATCAGGGTGAATGATCCATTGTTTGCCGACCATTTTAGCCTTCAAATCACCCTTACGCAGGATAGTTCTAATGTGTTGCTCTGACATTTTGAGCTGTTTGGCAACGTCACTTGTTGTGAGCACAGGGTATGCCTCCGCTTTCGCATGCGAATATTTTTATATACCCAAATCATACAGATTAACGGATGAAAAATCAACAGGAGGACTCTTATGGTTAGCGTCAAAACTCATTAAATGAAATACTAATGCCTAACAACAGTCAGATTACGATTAAATCTCTCCTGAGTTTTTAAAATAACTCAAAATATTCGTTGACTAATAAGCAGTCCTACAAAAAGATAAAGACACTGAAAAACTTCAAGAGACAGATGTGCTGTTGTGATCAAAGAGCAAAAGGGAGTACTTTCATTTTCACTTCTTTTTTTGAAATCTCTTAAGCGATTTTTCAATCACACGCTTCGCAGAATCAGCAGAGTGGATCTTCGTAAGCGCCGTCCCCTTACCTTCAAGCTCCTTATAGACGCTGAAAAAGTGCTGCATCTCCGTCAGCATATGTTCAGGAAGGTCTCCCAACTCAGTCCAGCTCCTCATCTGCGGATCGCCGTAGGGAATCGCGATGATCTTCTCATCTTCCTGATTGTCGTCGATCATCGAAAACGCGCCGATCGGATAACATTCGACGAGCGACATCGGAAGCAGGCTTTCTTGTGACAGCACGAGAACGTCGAGCGCGTCGCCGTCATTGGAGAGCGTATGCGGAATGAATCCGTAGTTGGCGGGATAGTGCGTTGATGTATACAGGATACGATCCAGCCTCAACATACCGATCTTTTCGTCGTATTCGTATTTTTGCTTACTTCCGCGCGGAATTTCAATCACCGCATAAAAACGATCTTTTGTGATGCAATCCTTCGGTATATTATCCCAGTAGTACATGTAGTGCCCTCCCGTGCTCATGTCACATTATCTCTCGTTGTCGCTCTTTGCTTTTTCAACGACTATTTTACCATGTATCGTGAATTATTTTACACAAATAAAAGCCAAAACACATCAAGAACTCGTGCCGGCCCAGTTCTTCTTCATAGACACTCTGTTATTGATCGTTCTAATGATAGTGCATACCTGATAAGGTTAACCATTGTTGCGATCGCTCATCATCGTAAAATCTTCGTAATGTAATGGTAAATACGTTCTCATGAAGCTCTTGCGCTTCGTCTCACGTGCGCCGACGCTGAAGAACGCTACGTCAAAGATGATTCTCTCTGTTCAGGTCGAGGGTTGAGAGCGGTAGCTCTCAACAACAGTGATCCGTAGAACACCACTAGGACGGCCAAGGTCCACGCGACACCGTAGACGATCTTGATCGCTACATGAAATGTACTCCACGCATGAATTACTAATGCGCCAAAACCGGACATCAGCGGCAACAGAATGACGATCGTCGCAAAAGACACTTTTACGTAACGGACATTTACTTCCGTTGAGGCAAAGCCCTTTTCACCGTTGTCGTCATCAGGGTCATCTTCTCTTACCTGTATGGCTTTTCTTGCCTGTTTCCCTAAGCTGCTTATGCCGCTACCCACAAAAACCGTAGCTAAACCCCACAATAAGATAACCCATACCAACGAGGTCGCTCCCTTCGTCCACATGACCGTATCCGCATTATATTGATGGGCAAATCCGTAGATGAACCAGGCAGCAAGCGCCCAGCTCAAGAAGCATACCCATTCTATTAGCCAAATGCGTTTTTTTGTTAACGGACTTGAACACACGAGTCTCATAAAATGCTCCGATCTTCTTACTCTCCGAAAAGCGATTCAGTCTTCACGTTATGACCGCACTCTCTTATATTATATCGAGCGGAAGCATAGCGCGACAAGCGCTGTGAGTCAAGCTCTTATTCCCTTATTGCATCTGTAATTAAATTATAGTTCGTGCGGAACGTAACGTGTTTGCCTTCGTGGTTTTAGAGATCCTCGAACTGGCTTTGGTAGAGGATAGCGTACTCGCCTCCTTTTTCAAGAAGTTCGGCGTGCGTTCCTCGCTCAGAGATGCCGCCGTCCGACAAGACGAGAATCTCGTCGGCATTGCGGATCGTCGAAAGTCGGTGCGCAATGACAAGCGTCGTGCGGTCGCGCGACAGGACGTCAAGGGCGGCCTGAATGGCACGTTCACTGATATTGTCAAGGGAGCTCGTCGCCTCATCGAGAATCAGAATCGACGGGTTGCGCAGGAAAGCGCGCGCGATCGAGACGCGCTGGCGCTCACCGCCCGAGAATCGGACGCCGCGTTCACCCACGATCGTATCGTATCCTGCAGGCAGCGATTCAATAAACTCGTGTATTTGAGCGTTTTCCGCCGCCTCGCGGATAGCGCTGTCCTCCGCCTCCCAGTCACCATAGCTGATGTTTTCTCGGACAGAACTGTTGAACAGATAGACATCCTGCTGAACGACGGCGATGTTGTCGCGCAGTGAACGAAGCGTGAAGTCGCGAATATCTGTGCCGTCGATGAGAATACGCCCGCCCGTCACATCGTAAAATCTCGGAATGAGTGAACAGATCGTCGTCTTGCCCACACCGGACGGGCCGACGAGAGCGACAGTCTTGCCGGCTTCAATCGTGAAGGAGAGGTCGGACAGAACCTCGTCACCTCCGTATGAGAACGAGACGCGATCAAACTCGATCGTTCCTTTCAGCGTGCCTGCATCGATAGCGTCCCGCCGGTCAACGACATCGGGTTCCGTGTCGAGAATTTCGACCATCCTGCGAAAACCTGTCATCCCTTTTTGGAACTGCTCATTGAATTGGATGAGTGTTCTGATGGGAACGAGGTACATGTTGATGTAGAGGATAAACGCGAACGCGTCGCCGGGACGGAGCGTCCCCTGGATGACGAAGATGCCGCCCGCGACGAGCGTCACGAGGTAGAGCATGCCTTGGACGAATTGGTTGAGCGTGAAGTACTTGCCCATGAAAAAGTACATGCGCTTCTTGGAATGGTAGAAGGCTTCATTCCCGTGGTGGAACTTCTCCATCTCAATATGCTCGTTCGAAAAAGACTGAACTGTCCGAATGCCGGACAGACTATCTTGGACGATGGCGTTAACCTCCGCGATTTTGCGGCGATTGTCCATGAAGACATCTGTCATTTTCGCGCGATAGCCGAACATCACGAAGACGAGAAGAATCGTGAAAGCGAGGAGAATCATCGATAGGGGGAAGTGTATGCGCGACAAGATAATGAACGACCCGATGATTTTAAAGGCGGATATAAAAATGTTCTCCGGTCCGTGGTGCGCGAGCTCCGTGATGTCGAAAAGGTCGGTTATGATGCGAGAGACCATTTTCCCTGTACTCGCTTTGTCGAAGAAAGAGAACGAGAGCTTCTCCATATGCTGGAACAGATCGCGCCGCATGTCCGTTTCAATGCGAGCGC
The DNA here is from genome assembly GCA_012841145.1 of Clostridiaceae bacterium. Taxonomy (GTDB): domain Bacteria; phylum Bacillota; class Clostridia; order Saccharofermentanales; family DTU023; genus UBA4923. The sequence continues at coordinate 164,498 of DUVH01000024.1, forward strand.
CGAGAATATGACCCCACGACGAAACGAAATAGAGCGAGCCGGCTTCAACGAGATAGAGGACGAACATCAGGATCGCCAACTTCGTCAGGAGGGGCGCAATGAGCGATTTATCAGGCAAGGTGAACACATCGTTGACGATATAGCGAATCATTGCGGGGAATACGAGTCCCACGCCGCCGTTGACGGCGGCGCAAAACAAATCTGCCGTGAAAAGCCATTTATAAGGTCCGTAATATGAGACGAAACGTCGGATCAATGATTTTCTGTGTTTTTCAGTTGCTTGCATAGACAAGCTAAATTTTACAATGATCTAACCTACAGGACAATCAACATTTGATACGAATTTATGACGAGCTGTCCGGGAAAACCATCGTATTAAGACCGATGGCGGAGTTGAACTCACGTTCGATTGTCCCTTCCGCTGTCCTGATCACGATCTCGCACGTAGCGGATACGCGCGCTTCGCTGAGATGCCCGCCCACGACGGCGCCGGTGATATCGCCGATCGTCATATGCATGTGAAGGTAAGGAACGCCGTCTTTCGTCGTGACGTTCCCGATGAGGCTCGTGATCTCGTATTCACCTTCAAACTCATTCACGATGTACTCCTGCTTCTCAATTGAATAGAGGCCGAGTTTAGCTCGGTCGATGGCGCCGAGACCGCTCAAGGAGCCTAGCGTAATATTCTCTTTTTGGCAAATGTCATTGACGGCTTTGACGATTTCTTCACCGCAGTCAATGCGAATGATGTAGACGTTGCCGGTCTTCATGTAGTTCATATTCGACGTACTCCTTCTCTCATGCAGTAAAATCCGTGGCGGCTCGCACCGACCGTTGTTGCCGTGTCGCAGAGCGCCAACTCTGAACGGCAACAAGCCGCTATAGCAGGCACAAAAATCTACCCAAAACAGAGACTCCCTCGCGAGAGCGCGTTAAAAGCCCCTAACCACGAGCGGAGGCCTTATGGCAAACTCGCCTCGCGCACAGGATTTCACTTAACCTCAAGATACGGACGTTTAAGATTTACTACTCATCAAGAAACGGACGTGCGAGATCGACGAGCGCGCTGGCGCCGAGTCTGCCCGCTCCCATCTCGAGATAGGCGAGCGCATCTTCCAGCGTGCGTATGCCGCCGGAGGCTTTGACCCCGATATGCGGCCCGACATGACCGCGGAGGAGGCGAACATCGTGCGGCGTCGCGCCGCCCGAGGCAAACCCCGTGGACGTTTTGATAAAGTCCGCCTCGCAGTCGGTTACGATCTCACAGAGACGAATCTTCTCGCGGTCGTCGAGCTCCGACGTCTCTATAATGACTTTCAAGATGGCGTCGTCGCAGAGATCTCTGATTTGTTCGATCTCGTCATAAATGAGATCCCAGAGCTCATCCTTGACCCACCCGAGGTTGATCACCATGTCGATCTCGGACGCGCCGCCTTCCAGCGCATCCTCAACTTGATACAGCTTCGAACCGGTCGTTTCATATCCGTTGGGAAAGCCGATCACAGTGCAGACGGGAAATGTCCCTTCAACAAAGTCGACGGCTTCATCGACAAAGGAAGAGGGAATACAGCAGCTTGCACACCCGAACTCTATACCCTCGCTCAGAAGCTTTTTAATCTCGCCGAATGTCGCTGTCGGTCGCAACAGCGTGTGGTCTGTCGCCGCGAGAATTCGTTTTACATCAGTCTTGTTCATTTGCATTGATCCCCTTTGGAATTATTCATATATATTTTTATTATTCTTACTATCTGCTGACGTCGTGTCGCGCCTTCAGAATACACGGAATGGACGTCTTTGTCCTCATATTTATTGTCTTATCCGCACCCCGTGCTGTCAATCAAAGAAATCGCGCATATCACTTAGTACAAAATTGACGGGGGGATATGTGACCGTTCTGCCTTCGCGTGCCGACTGAAAGAGCGAGAGAACGATGGCGAGCGCGTCACGCCCCGCCTCTCCTTGGGCGAGCAGCATACGGTTCGTACCGATCGCGTCGAGCATGTCGCCGTACATAAAGGTGTAGGGGTTGCCGAGACTTCCGGTCACGCCGAACCCTTCGCGTTTTATGCGATTTTTGATAGCGTTGAAAAGCAGCCGCTTCTCATATTTCCTCCCGTCATCGCCGATGACGGAGATCTTCGGGACACCGCCCGCGATGGAAGCTTCTACTGTCCCGCGCTCACAGCGTAGAAAGAACGACGCGCTTTTCACCTCGGGATTCGTGTTTGTCGTGCCTTCGATATAGAGGAGGCGATTCCTGCGGAGCGTCAGCGTGCCGACGGCGAGATCGGCCGCCTCCATATCGTGGCATTGCCGGAGAAGCGTGGCCGTCGCACTGACCGGCTCTGCATCCATCAGCCACGCCATCAAGTCGACGGCGTGGATACTCTGATTCATCAAAGCGCCGCCGTCTCGCTCCCACGTTCCGAACCACGGCGCCTGATCGTAATACGCCTGATCGTGGCCCCAGCGGACGGTCGTTGCCCCATAGAGGATGTTGCCAAACGCGCCGCTGTCGACAAACTCTTTGATTTCACGGACGCCCGGAATATAACGATACTTCATACCGACCGCAAGTTTGCGGTTTCTCTCACGTGCGAGAGCGATCATCGCCTCCGCCTCATTCATATCGAGCGTCAGCGGCTTCTCCACGATCAGATGGGAGTTCGCTTCGAGTGCTTTTGCAGCAAGAGGGAAATGCGTCGTAGGAGGTGTGGCGATGACGGTGAGGTCGACCGGCGCCTTCTCAAGAACATCGTCGATGTTGTCTGAGACGATCGGTCGCTTAAGTCGAGCCGAGCGCGAAACGAGTATGCTTTTGATCGCCTGTTCGTTTTTATCGACAATCGCCGTAAGTTCGACGAATCCGCGCTTTTCGAAAAAATTAATCGCTTTGAGATGATCGGCCGATGCGCGGCCGCAACCGATAAGCGCGATGTTCACGCGTTGACCGGTCTTTTTTCGTCTCTCTGCCACTCGTTTATCCTCTGGTTCTTTCCGGAATCAAGCTTCTTTATTATCGATGCGCTAAATCGATAATCCGGCCCTATACCCGGCTCTGACAGCGTGCATGATCATGCCGGTGTGTGCCGCGTCGCCGAGGAGATAGAGTTCCGGCGTAATATAGGCATCCTTGATCAGCCGATAGAACGCGTTGTCCTGCTCGTTGCCGACGGCGAGGACGACGAGGTCGGTATCGATCGTCCGCATTTTATACTCTTCCTTTATAGGCTTTGCCAGAGGATTCGGCACATTCTCGGGGAGAACGGGATTCCAAGTATTGTAAGGGTCGGGCACAGTCGGTGATTCATTGACGTTCACTGCCACGCTGCCGTCTTCGATTTTTTCCAATTTGGCGCAGTTCATAAGCGTCACGCCGTGCTTTTCAAGCTCATGGATCAGGTGCGTGCGATTCGCCGTGCAGATGTGTGGCATCAAGGTTGGAAGCATCTCAAGGACGGTCACTTTGAGGCCGTATTCCGCGGCGAGCATCAGGGCAACTTCGCAGCCGACCGTTCCGCCGCCGACAACAACGACCTTCTCTTTGCCGTCGAGCAGCGAAACATCCCGCAGAAGAGTTCGGGCGAACACGGCTTTGTCGACACCTTCAACCGCGGGAGCTTTTTCCCGGCTACCCGTCGCGCAGACGATCGCGTCGTACTTGCCGTCCTCCAACATGGCGAGCGTCGCTTCCGTGCCGAGCATCAGTTTGAAATCGCGGTTGTCGCCGGCGCGTTGGGCGACCGTATGTTCCATCCACTCGAGATAGTTTTTAACGTCGCGTTTAAAGGCTGGGATGGCAGCAAGACGCACCATACCGCCGACACCTTCCTGCTCGTCGACTAGGTGTACTTCATGGCCGCGATCGAGCGCCGCCATCGCACATTCAAATCCGGCAGGTCCGGCCCCCACGACGGCCACTTTTTTTCTGACCGGGGCAGGGAGCGGTTTCTCGGGCAGGATTGACTCGTACGAAGTTCTGGGGTTGACGGCACAACTCGGGTGACCGCCTTCGACAAATTCGTTGATGCACGCCTCCTGACATCCGATGCAGGGACGAATCTCGTTGATCTTACCGGCATACGCTTTCTTCGGCCACATCGGATCGGCAAGCAGCGGACGCCCGAGCATGACCATGTCGCACATTTCATCGGCGATCGCCTTCTCCGCGAGATCGGGGTACCCGAGCTTACCAACGGCGACGATCGGGACGGGAAGTCCTTTATTCGACACGATTTCGTTCTCGGCAAAGTGCTCCTTGACGAGTTTGGCGACATCCAGAAAAACACCCGGCTTCATCGTCGTCGGCGGATGGGGAAGCCACCAGTTGTCGTAGCATCCGAGATCGACATCGAACATATCGACACCGGCCGCAACGAGATTCTTCATATAATCGAGCGTCTGCTCGATTGTTCGCTCGTTTCTGAATTTTCTAAGCGTCTTCACCGTGTCCATGCGCTCACCGTACGTCGCGTGGAGCGCAAGCGATAAATTTATCCTGAACATGATGGGATAGTCCGGCCCCGTCCGTTTGCGTATTTCCCGCACGATATCGAGACCGAACGCCTGCCAATCGGCGTATCTGCCCAGCTTCCGGCGATTGAACGCCGTGTTGCTCATCTGTTCTAAGAGATAGCCCTCGTGGCCGTGGAGATAGACGCCGTCAATTGTCGCCGTTTTCGCGTCGGCCGCCGCCTGTCCGAAATTCTTGACGATTTTCTTTAATTTTCTTCCTGAAATCCTCAAACAGGGAACTTCCGGCAGATAGTAGTTCGGATTAAGCGACGCGGAGACCGGAAACTTACGTTGATTGACAAGGCACTGCGGATTGCCGACGCGCCCGAGACCCGCCGTCAGCTGAATAAAGAAATGCGCACCCGCGGCATGTGTGTTGTGCGCGATGTCGCGCCACCCTGAAAAGTATGTTCTGCTGCCGAGTATCTTCGGAAAATACGTAAGGCCACCCGGCTCCGTTAAGGTGTGATCGATACCGAAACTGACAGGCACAAGTCCCGACGTGATCAAGCCGACACCGCCTTTGGCTCGCTCTTCGAAATAAGCGATCATGGATTGATCGGGTCGCCCCGTCTCTTCCGCCTGAGAGATGTTCCCCATAGGCGCCATCACAAGCCTGTTTTTCAGCGTGATGCTGTTGACGCGAATCGGCGAAAACAACGACTTATACGGGTAGAGAGCCCGGCTCATGCGCCCGGTTCCCGCTCTTCCCTCGTCGAGAAACCAGTCTCCGGAATCTTTTAACCAATCAGAAACCAATGTTTCAGGGTATTTTGCCATGTGCCTGTTTCCTTTCTCAACTTACTGTCCCGGCTATTACTCTCCGATGATTTTTATCAGAACACGCTTCGGGCGCTTCCCGTCAAATTCACCATAGAAAATGCGCTCCCATGGCCCGAAATCGAGACGCCCTTCAGTCACGGCGACGACGACTTCGCGCCCCATGACGCTGCGTTTCAGGTGCGCGTCGGCATTGTCTTCATATCCGTTATGATCGTACTGATCATAGGGTTTCTCCGGTGCGAGCTTCTCCAGCCACCGTTCAAAATCACGGTGCAGACCGCTTTCATTATCGTTAATAAAAACACTGGCCGTGATATGCATTGCGTTGACGAGACACAGTCCTTCGCGTATACCGCTCTCGGCCAGCGCCTTTTCTACCTCCGGTGTCAGGTGGATAAATGCCCGCCGTGTCGGCGTGTTGAGTGTCAGTACTTTTCTAAATGATTTCATCACAACTCCTTTCCTCGGCCGCCACTGGCAAAGAACGCGCTATTCTCTACGATCCGACTCTTAAATACCGCTCTCAGCCGCGATCTCCACGACTAACGCCTGCGTACTGAAGCGATTCTATTACTTATCAAGGCCTTTATTGAGCAGGCAATTCGTATAGGAACCGGATTTAGACATCCTTGCGCACTCCCGCACCGCAGCGTACAGCTCTTCCTCAATGGATTTTGGTGATACGACAACAGCGTCTTAATCACCTAAAATCTTTGAAAAAAGCATACCATACAAAGCGTTCTGCCTTCTCTTCAATTCTTACTACGCGCAGACGTAAAAAACACCCGTAAGAAGCGCCCGATGACATTGTCGAACTCACATCTCGACGACTTTTTGTAAAAAAACGAGTGAACGTCTACTTATTTCAGGTTATACATAAAAATGAGACGTTACTGTACTTTGACCGTGTCAACTTGTTGTAGGTTTGGCAAGAACTACGAGATTAGTCCACCCATACCTCCATTCGTGATAGCTTTACATAACCGATAGAGCGGTGTCCCTCTTTTGGTAGCTTTTAATGCGTCTGAGGGCATAGGGCAATATCGGTACGTGGTTAAGTTGATCTTCTTTTTTGCCGGAAGATCGTTTGTGTTCTTTGGTTGTATTCGCAACATGTCTGAGGAGACCGTGCCGCCGTTGCTTATGAACGCTCTAAGGGCGGCCATTTGCGTGACCCCCTCTCGAGACCAAGAGAGTGGGCGTCGACTCAAGCGGTCGCTTAGGAGGTGTCCCACGAGACCTTCAGCACAGCTGGCTCCAGGACGTTCGTTCGGGTCTTTCGTAATCTCAATGCCTTCCCAATTGTTGACAAGGTAATAGATCGTCGTCCTTGCCGTTTCATGCGAACAAATACCCTCTCGTCCGCAGGTCATGAGCGTCTCGACGAGTTTCGGTAGGTCTAGTTTTTTAAGTGCTTCCCGTAACGTACGCCAATGAGAGGGAGCCTTGTAGCGGTTACAGGCAGCATGTAACGCTCTCTCCAAGTGATACCGATCGAGGACAAACCGACTGTTCGGTATGATCTCGACCCCCGTCTTAATCCACGGAGCACCGTCTCCATGGATGTACACAGGGCGGGCGCCAAGGTCTCCATAGCGTTCATAGATCTTATCCAAAATACGCTCCCAGTAACGCTCATTGCTCTCTTGACGTCCCGGCATCGAGTACTTAGAGGGAATGTAACGACGGTTGCCTTGCTGTTCAATCGGGTCATGTAAAACAGCCAATTTGACCATGCCCTTCTGTTTCTTTCGTCGGGACGGTTTCGTCTGTATCGTGACGTGGTCCTCATCCGCCTGAATGTGAATCTCAGGAA
>DUVH01000025.1 GCA_012841145.1 Clostridiaceae bacterium
AATAATCTCACTCATTAAAGCTACGCGCAGATCACTTTCACGGATTTCTTCCTCCGTGTAAAAGTCACTTTCAATATCATCCCATCGTGTTAAAGTCACTTTTTTCTTACTCATCGATCTGACTCCAGAACAGGATTGCCGCCATTGCTGCTTTCGTATAGTACTATTTCATACAAGGGAGCCTCCGTCCATGGCGCATTATAACTTTTAAGGCATAATCTGTCGATGGCACTCATTAAGAAGCACAACTTAAAATAATGCTATTGTTTTCGTTCAAAAGGAGATTACTATGAAATATACATACCCAATCGTTATTACGCACGAACCTGATTCCAGTTCAAAGGCACCATATATTGTTAGGATTCCCGATTTTGACGCGCTAACACAGGGCGAAAGTATCACGGATGCCATCGAAATGGGGCAGGATTTGCTGTCTATTCTTGTCGTACAGTATGAAGACGAGAAGCGTGAGCTTCCGGAAGCGTCACCGTTCGCCGATTTGAGTGAGCAGTTTAGAGGATCAGTCGTATCACTGGTCATTGCTGATTCTGATCATTATCGCCAGATGCATCAGTCTAAGCCCGTCAAAAAGACACTTGCGATTCCGTCTTGGCTCAATTCCCGAGCTGAGGAAGCAGGAATTAATTTCTCTCAAACATTGCAAGATGCACTCAAAGCGAAATTGCTGTAGGAAGTAGCGTTCAAATCGATTGCGTGACATATCTATATTTTTCTCAAATTCTAATTTTACCTGTGCCTGTCTTTCACAGCCATCCATCTTGAGATCGTAAGAAATTGTGTGCCGGTGCAGATCCTTCCAACTAACAGGTTGCCGCGAAGTACAATAATTCGATATAAACTGCAAAACTGTACGCGGGTGAGGGGCGTCCGGGGAGACCGGCTGACGCCGAGTACAAATATTCGAAATAAACTGCAAAACTGTACGCCGGTGCGGAGCGTCCAGAGAGCCCGGCCGACGCTGAGTACAAAAATTCGAAATAAACTGCAAAACTGCACGCGGGTGCAGAGCATCCGGAGAGCCCGGTCAACGCCGAGTACAGAAATTCGATATTAACTGCAAAACTGTACGCAGGTGTGGGGCGTTTGGAGAGATCGACCGACGCTGAGTGCAGAAATTCGATATAAACTGCAAAACTGCACGCGTATGCAGAGCATCTGGAGAGACCGACTAATTTCAAGTACACAAATTCAACCTAAGTTGAAAAATTGCACACCTAAAAAATTGAATTTCTGAATGTGGCGTTACGCGTTCCAAAACCGCAGAATTTCCCGATGTAAGCGTTCCGGGAACATCATCACCAGTTCGCCATGTGCTAATCCCTCGAACTCTTTAGGGACGATCTGGGGGAATGCCTTTTGAGCGAAAGCGAGGTCGCTTTTCCGTGCTCTTTTTTCTTCTTCGCCATACCAATATTCCATTTCTGTATCTATTGCCGGAACGGGATCGGGCATCGGGTAATTGTTTGCTGACCAGAAAACGTTGTAGATCGTTTTGCGGGAATAGTGGTGTTGACCGAATTCAAACAGCTTTCGATAATGCTCTTCCGGGTCTTCTCCTGCGGGTGTCCACCGTTCAGGAGGCATGACCTTTTTCATGAGTCGCAATGATTTGAAAGCCATACTGACCATCAGGTAATCTTTTAATGCAATCAGTCGGCACACCCATTTAGGGTAGGGATACGGCGTTATGCCGGCGTCAATGATGGCTTTCGTTACTGGTATCGCTTGATTTGCCAGCATGTACATGACGCTCGACCCGCCCATCGAAATGCCGTAGGCCATATCCAGATGATGAACTCCTTTTTCACGGAGATAGGAGACGGCTTGTTCGACATTCTTTTCTATGGAGATGAAGTCAGTTCCCTGCTCGTCGTGTCCGTCAGAAATGAAAAGAAACACATGAAAGTCATGTGAAAGTGCCTCTGCCGATCGCTTGAATACCCACCACGGCTCTGCAGCGCATTGAAACATCAGTAAAGTTCTTTCTTTGTTCTCTCCGAATTCGTAGACCCTCATGATGATGCTCCCTAAGGACATTCTGCCGGATCATGTAATCTCAACAGACTACACGCTCCAGCCGGAACCTTCGGCCTGCAGTTCAGTCATGCGTTTGAAGATGCTGTTTGGTTTCTCGCGCAGTGCTGCGGGATCGCCCTCTTCGACGACTTCGCCGTCTTCCAGCACGATGATCTTGTTGGCCGCTTCGACGGTGCGCATGCGGTGCGCGATGACGAGGACGGTCTTACCGGCAAGGAGACGCGATAGCGCGGCCTGCACCTTCGTTTCATTCTCGACATCGAGTGAAGCGGTGGCTTCATCGAGGAGCACGATGGGCGCATCTTTTAAGAGGGCGCGGGCGATTGAAATGCGCTGGCGCTCGCCGCCGGAAAGTCTGGCACCGTTTTCCCCGATGAGCGTGCTGTAGCCGTCAGGCAACTTGTTGACGAACTCGTCGCAGTTTGCCGCAGCAGCGGCGCGCAGCACCTCTTCGTCCGTCGCGCCGTGTTTGCCGAGACGGATGTTTTCCATCACGGAATCGTCGAAAAGCACGACGTCTTGGAAGACCATGGAGTAAGCGCTTAAGAGTACTTCCGGATCGACCGTGGAAATATCCACGCCTCCCACTTCGATCACACCTTCATCGATGTCCCAAAGCCTGGCGGCGAGACGGGCACACGTACTCTTGCCTGAGCCGGATGGCCCGACGAGCGCGGTAACCTCACCCTCTTTGGCGGTGAAGCTCACGCCCTTGAGGACTTGCTCATTGTCGTACGCAAACCCCACATCCTTGAATGCGATGTCGTAATCCTTCGGCTCGAAAACGTCGTCGCCTTCGGCCGTAGGCGTGTCGTAGATTTCCACGATGCGATTTGCCGACACTTCCGACATGAAGACCTCGGCGATCAGAGCTAGACTTTGGTCGAACGGGGCATAAATGCGCGAGATAACAAGGAGAAACATGAACAACAACATGAAGTCGATTATGCCTGAGAGAATGAGCTCTGCGCCGACGAGGATCGTCGTCGCCACGCCTAGCCGCATGATGACGCTGGCGGCGTTCACAAAAAGGCCCGCAACGAGTTCGCCGCGTCGCAACGCGGCTTCATGTTTGTCGATCTTCACATTCAATCCAGCTAGGAATCGTTCCTGCTGATTCGTTGCACGAATCTCACGCATGTTTTCGAGCGTTTCCTGGATGCCGTCGGAGACGGTAACGGCTGCCTTTTTAGACACTTCTGCCAAGCGGTTGGAGATCTTGCGGCTTCCGAATAGAAGGCCGAAGGCTACGGGGACTCCCCACAGGCAGGCAATGGCAAGTCGCCAGTCCTTAATAAAGAGACCGACCGCAATGATCGCCGTCGAGACGTAGGAACCGTAGAGATAGCCCAGCACGTGTGACCAGACGTGTTCCAAGCGATTGACATCGCCCATGATCGTTTCTGTCAGGTCGGCGAGATCACGCTTCCCGAAATAGCCGAGCGGGAGTTTGCGAAGACGTTCGGCAAGCGTAATGCGCACGTGTTTTACTTCGCCGTAAACGAGGCCGTACGTCACACGGTATTGTTCAAGATGCGTGATAAACGAGAGAATGAGAAAGACGATGATCAGCACGATAAAGAGAAGGGCATTTGGAAGGGGAGAACCGTCCACGAGTGTATCCATAAACTGCATCATGAGCAGATACAGGATGCCGACGCCGCCCATCACGATGAGGTTAACGACGACCGTCCAGATCATGCCCTTCTTCGTATTTGTTACACCTTTATCCGATAATGCGTACTTGCGTTTGAAATTTTCTCCGAACATCTAGCACACCTCACTTTCGCTTGAAATCCGCCATGAAAGTGCCCGATTGTAATCGGCCCACATTCTGGAATAGAGGCCGCCCGATTCTTTGAGTTCTTCGTGCGTGCCTTCTTCGACCAAATGGCCGGAATCGAGCACGATGATCTTGTCGGCGCCGACGACGGTGGACAGGCGATGTGCGATCATGATGACGGTGCGACCTTTCATAAGAGCCGCAAAAGCTTTCTGGATCAGCTGTTCATTTTCCGGGTCGGCAAAGGCTGTCGCCTCATCCAACACAATGATCGGCGCGTCTTTTAAGATGGCGCGAGCAAGGGCGACGCGCTGCTGCTCTCCGCCGGAAAGATACGTGCCTTCCGTTCCAATCATGGTATCCATGCCGTCGGGGAGTTTGGCGATGATGTCGTCGCACTGCGCGGCGGAAAGAGCCGCCTCAACTTCTTCACGTGTCGCGTCAGGCCTTGCGGCGCGCACGTTATCAAAAATCGATGCTTTGAATAGTCGATTGTTCTGGAACACGAAGGCCACTTGATCCATGAGCACATGAGGGTCGATCTCTCGGACGTCCACGCCACCCACTTCAACCGTTCCCGACGTCGTGTCCCAAAAGCGCGGAATGAGGCTCGCGGCAGTCGTCTTGCCGCCTCCTGAAGGACCGACGAGGGCCACTGTCTGACCCGGTTCCACCGTAAATGACACGTTTTCAAGCGCGGGCAATTCTGAACCTTGGTAAGTAAAAGACACGTCCCTGAACGCCACGTGGTTGCCTTTCGGTGTTCGCGGCTCTGACGCCACTTCCTGTGTCGGCGCGTTCATGACGTGGTCGATGCGCTTAAGCGCCGTATCCGCCAGCATCATCCCGCTTGCGGCGAACATGATCTTGGCGAGAGCCGTTGAGATGATCGCTGAAAAGACGGCGTAAAAAGCAAAATTCGTTACGAAGGTTGCGAAGTTGCCGGAGGCCAGCGCACCGGGCGCTAAGAAAAGGGCCACAGGCACGAGAAAGACAAAAGCGCTTTCGGTAAAGGTAAGGTTGATCGATTGCGGTGTGCGACAGACAGCGCCCTGGTAGTGTTCTGCCTTGTCGCTGTAATCCTCAATGGCCTGTTTGAAAGCTCTAAAAGAATACACAGTCTGTTGGAACACCTTGACAACGGGGATGCCGCGAACGTATTCGGTGCCGGTTTTGCTCATTGTATCTTGTGCCGCTTGGTACTCGGCGATAAGTCCGGCATTTTTTCCGCCCATCATGGTGGCCATGGCGACAACGGAGATAACAGCTGCCAGAAGGCAGGCGGCACCCATGCGCCAGTCGAAGACGAACATCAGGACGAGCATGCCTATGAACAGCGCGATCGTACCGACGATATCTGCAAGGTTGTGTGCCATGAGCGTTTCCGTCTCCGCAGCGGCGCCATCCAAACGATTGCGAAGCAGCCCCGTTGCGTGGTGATCGAAGAAGCCGAGAGGCGCCTTCATCAGATGTGCAACGCCTTGCTTGCGAATATTGGCCGCCGCTCGAAATGCCGCCAGATGCGTGCACATGAGCGCGGCAAAGTAGATCAGGATACCGCCCACGGCAAAGGCGAACGCCATCCAGCCGTATGTTCTAATCCCTATCGCCTCTGTCCAGTTCGGCGCCGCGGCAACCAAGTCGCGCACGACAAGCCAAATGCAGATATACGGCGCCATGCCCAAGAGCATGGCGACTGCGGAAAGAGCCAACCCTACAAACGTCAGCCCCTTAAAGTTGCCGGCGTATGCCAACAACCGGCTCACGGTTGAGGGCTTCTTATCTTCTTTCAAAGTTATCATCTCCTTGTATATTAGTGTTCGCTAGGCTCGTGGTACCCTAGCAGTCTTTTTCTGTAATCCCATAAACCGCGTGGGATAATAGGACAGTGCAGTTGAGGGCGTCGCTCGCTCTCCTTGTGTATACGTATTCGCTAGGGTCGTGATGCCTTAGCAGCTTTTTTTTGTTAATCCCATAAGCCACGTGGGATAATAGAACTGTGCAAAAGAGGGCATCGCTCGATCTCCTTTAGTTAAAAAAACAGATTGGCAATCCGATAAGCTAAGAAAGCCAATAGCAGCGAGGACACAAAATAATATCCCAAGATACGCAGCGTCCATTTAATTGATCTCGTTTCCTGGTAGGTGGAGGTAATGGCCATGAGACACGGCGCGTTGAAGGTGACGGCAAATATAAAGGCCAAAGCTGCCGGCGGCGTAAGCGAAGCGAGGAGGACGTTTTCAAGTCCGGCTGCCATCTGGCCACCCGAGCCGACTGTTGCAGAAAACAAGGTTCCTGCGCCTAAGTATAAAGAGCCCAGAACACCTAGCGCGGCCTCCTTGCTGACCATCGAAGCGATATAGGCCAAGAACGTCTGCCACGTTAAGCCGAAAAAGATCGTCACAGGCTCAATCGCTCGACCAACTCGATACAGCAGCGAGGCGTCAGGATTGCCCGATACGCTATAGGTCAAAAGCCAGAATACCAAAGAGACAAGAAAGATGACTCGAAGCGCTCTGGCTAAAATGTCCCAAGTCCGAACGAGAATCGACCGCAACAAAGCCTTCCATCTTGGTCTGTGATAAGGCGGCAATTCCATGATCAATCCCGCGCGCTCTTCTTCTCGAATTAGTTTCGAGCCGAATATTTTGGCCGTTATCAGCATATGAAGACCGGCAACAATGAAGATCGCGACAAT
>DUVH01000026.1 GCA_012841145.1 Clostridiaceae bacterium
ACGATGTTGACATAGGGGCTCGAGGAACCTTCAATCACGATCGCGTCTTTGACGGGATTGAGACCGTGTTCGATCGCGTAGTTTCCATTGATGACGGCTCCGTCCGCGTCTTGGTAGGCGAGAGGGATGGCGGCCGCTTCAAGTTCTGTGAACTTCAAGTTCTTCGGATTGTCCTCAATGTCCTTCGGTGTCGCGGTGATCGTAACGCCGTCCTTCAGCTTGATCAAGCCGGCTTCTTGCAGGATAAGGAGTGCACGCCCTTCATTTGTCGTGTCGTTAGGCACCATGATTTCCGCGCCGTCCGGCAGGTCGTCGAGCGAAGCATGCTTCGTTGAATAAAGAGCCATCGGTTCTACGTGTACGCCGCCAAGGATCTCAAGACCAAACTTCCCTTCACGGTTTTCCGTTACAAAGTAAGGTATGTGCTGGAAAAAGTTGGCATCAATGTCACCATCTGACAGTGCTATGTTCGGTGTTTTATAATCGCTGAATTCGCGAACCTCGAGTTTGACACCCTCATTCTTAAGATCATCGACGATCTCGAGCAGAATCTCCGCATGTGGAGACGGACTGGCACCGACGATAATCTTCACTTCTTCCTTTATCTCAGTTGGCTCAGTTTTTTCAGTTTTTTCAGTCTCCACTTGTGGAGACGAGCTTGTACTATCGGCATCTTTCTCCCCGTTCTTTTTGTCACAGCCTGCCGTGATGAGCAATAGGATCGATAACACGAGCGCGATTGCGATGAACAAACCCTTTCTCTTTTCGTTTTTCATTTCTTTTTCCTCCACTTTTCGTTGATGAGACCACCGGATGGTGATCAGTTTTTATATTTGATACGCCCTTGCATCGCGGGCGTTGTATCTTTGATTATCTGTTGAGCAAAAGCATCTCTTTTGTGTATCAAAGTGCCGTCGATGTCCCGTCACGTCGCAGACTGTTCTCGATCAGACGACCGAGAAATTGCACGATCTGAACGAGCGCGATGGTAATCGCGACAGCAACAAGGAGGTTGAACGAATTCCTCCTGTATAGCCCGTAACGGATAGCCAAGTCTCCCAAGCCGCCGCCGCCGATCGCACCGGCCATCGCCGAATTACCGATGATGTTGATGATGGTAATCGTGACGCCGTTCACGAGGGCGGGCAGAGCCTCAGGAATGAGCACCGTTCGCACGAGCTGACTGACCTTTGCGCCACATGCGAGCCCAGCCTCCAGGACACCGTAGTCGACCTCAAGAAAACCCTGCTCCATGATCCGAGCGACGAATGGGCTTGCGGTAATCGCAAGCGGGACGATGGTCGCCGTCGTTCCCGTTGCACGTCCGACGAGCAGGCGCGATAAAGGAAAAACGACGATCATGAGAATGAGGAACGGAATCGATCGTAGAACATTGATAACGACATCAAGTACACGGTAAAGGTGGGGCTTGGGGCGCAGTCCCTCCGGCCTTGTCAAAATGAGCAGAACGCCGAGAGGCAATCCGACGATGACGGAAATAAAACTGCTCGCAAACACCATGTACACGGTTTCTAACGTTGCACGTACAAACTCGTTCATCGAACGACCTCCTTTACATTGATGCCGTCGCCGTTATTAAATCCGTTTGCCGGATCGAGTTTCAGAATCTCCACCCCGTCCTCATACAGCGAATTGAGCGCGCCGCGGACAGCATCTTCCTCACCTTCAAAAGAGACGACAAGATAACCGACATCGCCTCCGACGAGCGCATTGATGTTTCCCGCTAAGATATTGGCGTCCACATTAAACCTCCGCGAAATATCGGAGATGAGAGGTCGCGTCACCGAATGCGATCTGAAGCCCAATCGATAGACGGGAGCCGATGTCAATTCCGTCAAGTGTGCGAGAGGCATGTCCTCGTCAAAGCCTCGAATCATATGTCTCGTGACGGGGTGTCGCGGCCGCAAGAAAAGCTCTTCAACCGTATTCTCCTCGATGATTCTCCCGTGCTCCATCACGGCGATACGATCACAGAGCGCTTTTGCCACTTCCATCTGATGCGTGATGAGAACGACAGCGATCCCGAGATCCTCAACAACTTTCTTGAGCATAGAGAGGACGAGCTCCGTATTAACGGGGTCGAGCGCTGATGTCGCCTCATCCGACAGCAAGAGACGCGGACTCATCGCCAACGCACGGGCGATACCGACGCGCTGTTGCTGGCCGCCCGATAATTCCGCAGGATACGACTTCGCGTGCGCAGAAAGACCGATGTAATCGAGAAGCTCATCGACACGCGGCGCAAGCTCTTTTGTACGCTTGCCGGCGATCCGTAGAGGATAGGCGACATTTTCCCAAACCGTTTTCCTCATAAAGAGATTAAAGTGTTGGAAAATAATCCCCATCCGGCATCGTTTCTCGCGGAGAACGCTGTCATCCTGTTCAACGAGATTGAGTCCGTCGAACCAAATCTCTCCCGAGTCGGGGCGCTCCAGCAAGTTGAGGCAGCGGACGAGCGTCGATTTCCCCGCTCCCGACAGACCGATCAGTCCGAATACCTCGCCTTCCTTTACGGAAAACGAAACGTCATTGACGGCATGAATCACGGTCTTATCAAGCAAAAATGATTTTTTCAGATTTTCAACTCTTATTACGCACATCGTCTTTACCTTTATTTGAGTCGAACGGTTCTCGCTTGTCTCTCCCGTTCAACCGTTGTTCTCGTCTTCCCGCCTCAGGCATTTAATAAAAAACGCCCGTCTCGGAACCCGATAGGATTCCGGGACGAGCGATGAACGTCGTGTTACCACCCGGATTCGCCTGCCCCTCACGAGACAAGCCTCATAGAGTACCACCATACTCCGGCGCTATTAC
>DUVH01000027.1 GCA_012841145.1 Clostridiaceae bacterium
AAGGGGGCGATCTGTGTGTGATTGCGCTTCGTTTTGAAAGAAAAACACGCTCTAATTGCGTGATGAGTGGGGCTAATCGTGTGTCGACACGTTTTAGCTGAGTGTAAGGCGATATTTCAGTTTGATGTGCGGCATTTCAGTTCGATGTGCGGCGGTTTCGCAGTGCTAAGAAAGGCAATTAAGGTGCTCGCGTTAACCGCACTGAATGACGCGCGCTCAAAACTCAAGTGATGAGGCAATTAAGGTGCTCGCGTTAAAACAAGGGGGAGGTTGGGGTGTCTGGTGAGCCTGTTCCAGGCGGCAAGGTAAATTCTATACATGGTGCGGACTCCGGGAAACGGGGGAACTTCTCGCCAGTGGATTTTGCGGAAACGTGAGCGAAGACGAAGTCCTTTCTTGAACAGCAGATCGCGCAGGGCTGCGAAGTTTTCAAAATACTTTCTTGCGCGAATTTGAATGCGTTTTCTTATCAGACGAGAAAGTTGGCGCGCTAAGTTCTGAAAGGCTTTGAGGTCGTTAAGTTGTGAGTAGTTCACTGAAACGACTTGATAGCCTTCTTTTTCCAGATTAGCCGTACGCTCCCGATCTTTTGATAATGCCGAGGCGCTGCTGTGGAATTCTTCACTGTCGTACTCGATATCAAGCTTACAGGAAGGGACGTAGAGGTCGGCAAAGTAAGTTTTGCCCCCTTCCAACACAATCTTTTCGTTGAGAACGATTTCGCTAAAGCCGCAACCTCCAAGCGCATTGGGCAAACGCAGAAACATGTAAAGAATTGATTCCATCGGAGACCGGGAATTATTGTCAAGATAGCGAATGGCGCGGAGTGCTTTTCTGCGACCGCGATGTCCTCGCAGTTCTTCTGCGCAAGTGCGCAATTCATCGACGGTGCAACGAGGCTGATTGCCCTTGCGGTAAGAACAGATTTGAAGCCCGAGATAAATGAGCTCGTTGATGCTGTAGTCTAGAGCGACTTGGAGGAAGACTAAGGGTAGTGTACACGCTTTTCCTTCTACGTATTTCTCGGCTCCGGGGATATTACACGTGTGTATGACGGCTCGATCGGGGCGGTAGACGGGCTTGTCGGTGAAGATGACGTATTCTTCGGGGAAAGCGATTTCGAGCGGCTCAATGTTGCCTCGGATTGACGGTACTTTCCAATAATCAAGTGCAGGTTTCCCGTAAAGATACTTTTTGACGTTCTGGTTCATGCCTGAAGTTTAGCGAGAGATTTCGGATATTTGTGAGGAAACAATCGCCTTACCTTGCGACAGCAGTCAATTTGTCGATATTGATTCCATTTTTCACGTTCGGGCATCATTGAAAGGCGGAAATCGGGCATCATTGAAAGGCAGAAAATTGAACAATATTGCAGGTAGCCGAAGTACAACAAAGGATGTAACTTGAACCAATTTACAGGTAAGCCGATGAACAAACGAACAGAAGTGCGGCTAAAATTATAGATAGTAAGTATTATTTCCGATATTTTCAACTCCCCTCTTGATATTTCACTCTAATCGGTTAGAATGGAATGTACTCGAACGCGTTAGAGCACTATGGTTTATATGTCGGGGTGGGGCAGGGTAATGATGGAAATACCAAAAATCTTTGAGAGTGAATATCAGTTTTGTCTGATTCTTTGGGAGCACGAGCCCATAAAAAGCTCGGAGCTTGTGAAGTTGTGCGAGGAGCAACTGGGCTGGAAACCTACCACGACGTACACTGTCATCAGACGCCTTTCGGATCGAGGCGTCGTAAAAAATGAAAATACGATCGTTTCTTCCCTTATTTCACAGGAGGAGGTACAGGCTGCGGAGATCAACGAACTTTTAGAGAAGAAATTCGATGGTTCACTGCCTGCCTTTATCGCCACTTTCACAAAGCATCAAAAGATTTCGGAAAACGAAATCGACGAGGTGCAGGAGATGATCGACCGCTACAGAAGGGAGGCGAGCGATGGCTGAGTTTTTTCTTAAGATGGTCAACATGGGGATTGCGGCGACATATCTCGCACTTGCGGTCATTCTAATTCGGGTCATTTTCAGAAAAGCGCCGAAACGAATTTTCCCCTTTTTGTGGGGATTGGTTGCGTTGCGCCTGCTTTTTCCTTTTTCTATCGAAAGCCCCCTGAGCCTGATCCCGAGCGGAAAAACCGTTAGTCCAGAGATACTGGTGGCGGAGGAGCCGGCGATCCATAGCGGTATTGCAGTACTCAACCGTGTCGTCAACCCCATTCTTAAAGAGTCTTTGGCACCTGATCCCGCAACTGGTGTCCATCCGGTACAAAATCAAGTATTCGTTGCTGTTGTTATTTGGGTGGTCGGAATCGCGGCGATGCTGCTTTATTCTTTGATCAGCTATCTGCGTCTGCGACGCGAGGTGAAGACAGCCGTTCGCATGCAGCCGGGTGTATGGAAAAGCGACACGATCGCATCTCCCTTTGTGTTCGGCCTTGTACGGCCGCAGATTTATCTTCCGTTTACCTTGGCCGATTCGGACCTAGACTATGTGTTGGCTCATGAACGGGCGCACATCGCGAGAAAAGATCACTGGACAAAACCGTTCGGCTTCCTGTTACTTACGTTTCATTGGTATAACCCGCTCATATGGATCGCGTACGTCCTCTTTTGCTGCGATATCGAGTTTGCCTGTGACGAAAGAGTCATCAAGGGATTAAGCAGGGAGCAAAGAGCTGATTACTCTCAATCGTTACTCTCTTGCAGTGTTTCGCATGGACGGATTGCCTCGTGTCCTCTCGCTTTTGGCGAGATCGGGGTGAAAGAAAGAGTGAAACAGGTACTGAATTATAAGAAGCCGACTTTCTGGGTTGTTTTATCTGTTGTCGCGGCGGGCGTTATTTTGGCGGTGTGTTTTCTGACCAATCCTTTTAAATCGGATGTTACTACTTCTAAGCCGGAAATTGATGTGTCGAATCCCTCTGAAACGGGAGCGGAGGATTCCTGGCCCGCGTTGGCGGATATATGCGAGAATTATTCCTCGGAAGAAGCGGAGGCGGACGGCTGCGTGGTATTTGACGGAGAGACTCTTTTGGCAGGAGAAAGGGCGTGGGCGGATTTTGAAAACACGACTGCCTCCGGGCGCAAGGCGAAAGTGCGAGTCTATCAGACGTATACCGATCAAAACCGGCGCTATAGCGTCAAGGAGCTGAGCTACGACGGCTCGACGTATCTTCTGCAATTCTATGATCGAGATGAGAATGATAAGGAGTATTTGTTTTCGAAGCATTACCGGTATCTGGTGACAAGCGGATACCAACCGGATCCTGAAAGCTCAAATTTTTCGTTGCATTATCTTCTTTCCGACAATCCTAATGTAACGGCCGACGGTTATTGGGCACACAAGTTCAGTTCGTACTATTCACCGGATAGTATCTATAACCATTGCATGAGACTGTTTAGCCGGCTCATTGACAACGGATACCTTCTTCAACGTGGACATGGACTCGCCTTTGCCGACATCGACAACGACGGGATAGAGGAAAAATGTTGCCTCGGTCGCTACCTTCACTTTGACTGTTTTTGAAGGCGATCAGTTCGAGTATGCCGGAGTTTTCTCTCCAGCCCCAAACCGCGGCTTCATCAGCTTTTTCCAAGAAGAAGACGGTACGCTGAAAGTACAGATGAAAAGCTGGGCCGTGGCGGAGTATCCGTCTATCGTCGGAGAGCTTTATGACATTGTCATTCGGGACGGAACACTCGTTCTTGTGGGGGAGAATGGGGAGATTCTTCCGTAGGGAAGGAGAAGGACTAGTTCGGATCCTACATGCGATAAATGAAAGAAACAGGTGAGGACAGTTATATCTTTCCTTTACAAGCTCTCGAGCTGATCCCGATCCCCATCCAGTTGTCTTTTGAACGATATCTTTGTCAACGACTCTTTGAAGCAAAGTCTTGGCGAGACTATTTTCTCTGTTCCCGAATAAACTCATATGAATATACTGAGCTGCATAATAAAGTAAAGGGATAAGGTTACTGCGCGGCGGGTTGATACAGAGCTTTTTAGTAGTAAAAATTTTACCTTAACCCCACCGCCAATTAAGTCAAGCCTTGAGCAAGTTATGAACGGGATTTAGCCTTAAAGTCTGCGCCCTAATAGACCTTCATATCATTTTGCTTTCTCTAGCTTATTTAATGTCAATATATTTCGCAGAAACATACGGGATCGTGACACTGCCACCAAAAATTGTTGTATATGTCTTCAGCCCTTTGTACTCACCATAAAATGTTACAATGTCGTCTTCTAGCACTCTTGGCATACTGTCATCTAGAGATATGTATTCAACGTATACGGTATCGTCCCAGAAAAATCTTTTTTTGGTAACATTAATGCGGTATACATAGAAAAATAAATCTTCCATGGCCTGAACAACTTCGCCGGTAAATCTTACATACCTTCCCTCATATTTCCTTGGATTGCGAGCCAGTTCGTTATACGAAATGGACTCACATTGAGCTTTGTATTGCTCTGGGGATAAGCTTGAACATTTGATTTCTAGGGGGACCTCCTCTCCTTTGTAATGGATAGTCAAAGTGGACGTTTCTCCCGCACGAAGGGTTTTCACATCAGCAGTAATCCAATCCTTAACCCTTTCAGTTGTTCCATTTTTATAATGAGCAGTTACGATGACATCATCATCTCCAGACCTAATTGTTGTTCCCTCTGTTGTATCGCCCACATATTTAGCCGTTATTTTTTCTAAAGCTGATGTGCTACACCTCACGAATATTTCACTAGAAAAATCACCATAAGTAACGACAACTATTGCATGTTCATCAGCCTTTAAAGTTTGAGGGTTTTCAATCTTCCAGTTTGTTTCCTCTTTTTTTGTGTTATTTTTGTAGTAACCTGTCACTTTGAAACCGCTATTAGAATCAGAGAGAACTGTACCTTCCGCTGTGTCGCCCTCGTATTTGACGGCAATGCGCACAAGTTCACTCGTTGAACACTGAACCTTAACCTCGTAACTCAATCCATCGTACGTTACTGCGACAGTTGCTGTTTGATCTCTTTCGAGTTTGACAGGATTTTCAATATCCCAATCGTCGATTATTTCCTCTTTACCATCACCAGTAATTCCCGTTACGATAAAACCTTCATTGTTTTTATCTAATATAACGCCCTCATTAGTATCACCATTGTAAACGACTTCAATTGATTTAAATTTACTTCCACAACCCCACATTGTGATCGAAGATATACTGACGCACAAGAGCAAAATTACTAGTTTTTTCCAGAAATCACTATGTTTCATAACGTCGTTCTCCTCCATTGTTCAGCCTACTTAACAAATAATCGTCAATCAGTGTGTACCAACATTAATAAGAGACACCAAATTAAGTGTATGTTTTAGGGTGATGATGTGTCAAGTGCTTGGCGTATAACAAATCTACATTCACTGTAAGAAATTGAAGGCATTGGGTAAATAATATCTTACAATGTTGATGCATTCTATCTATTTTCAAATGTCTTGAAAACATGTACTTTTATCTAGCTGCGCCTGATTTGAGGTCGAGATGCTTTTCCGCGCCCTTGCCAATTATTTTATACATTAGTATACTGTTTATGCATTCGAGTATTCCGCGAGGGGGTAATGCGGAATATCTCTTCTCTTCGATACCCCCTGGTGCTTTTGCCGCCAATGGAGGTTTTTTTGTGTCTGAACGATCCGGAGTCCAGATTTTTTCTGAAATCGGACGGATTAAACGCATCATGCTGCACCGTCCCGGGCGAGAGTTGGATAATCTCACACCGCCCAACATGAAGAGGCTTTTATTTGATGAAATCCCTGATAGCTATGTAGCTGAGCGCGAGCACGATATGTTTGCCGATGTGCTCCGAGAAAGTGGCGCCGAGGTCGTGTATGTTGCCGATTTGTTGTCGGATGTTTTAGCTGATCTTTCCGTCAGAGACGCTTTTCTGCAGGAGTTTTTGGAGGAGGCAAACATCTATCGCAGTCAGTGGCATGACATTTATAATTACCTTTATGACATGGAGGATTCTAACGATGTCGCATCGACCGTGATCATGGGGCTCCGCAGGGAAGACATTTCATTTAACAATGAGCATCTTGACCTTCTCGATCGCAAAAAGACATTGTGGTTTGATCCCATACCGAATCTCTACTACACGCGCGATGCAATGACCGTGATCGGAAAAGGCGTCTCCGTCAACTGTATGTGGACAAACACGCGTAAGCGAGAGACATTGATCATGAAATACATAACGGGTCATCATCCCCATTTCGCCGGCGCCACGTCATTCTACACCCGAGACGAGAATGCGTCGTTGGAAGGCGGAGACATTCTCGTTCTTTCACCTAAAGTCGTGGCGATCGGTATTTCGCAACGGACGGAATCGGCTGCTGTCAAGACGTTGGCGACACGCATACTCCATAGCGACATGGGGTTTGAGCGTGTTCTCGCGTTCTTTATCCCTATTAAGCGCGCTTTCATGCACCTCGATACCGTCTTTACTATGGTCGATCACGATATTTTTACGATTCATCCCGAGATCGAGGGGTTTGTTGAGATGCTTGACATCATGAAAGACAAGAACGGCGATCTCGTTGTGAAGAATTTGGGCGGCGATCTTGAGGATGTCCTAAAGAAAACGCTCGGACTGTCTGAAATTGAGCTCATCCGCTGTGGCGGCACAAGTGTTATCGATTCGCAACGTGAGCAGTGGAATGACGGTTCGAATACTCTCGCGATCGCGCCCGGCGAAGTGATCGTTTATGAGCGAAATCGCGTGACAAATCGCCTCCTGAAAGAGGCGGGCGTGATATTGCATGAGATCCCCGCTTCGGAGCTGTCGCGCGGGCGCGGCGGTCCTCGTTGCATGTCGATGCCGTTATGGCGTGAGTTGCTCGATTAATCGCTCGCGCGTTAAGAGAGACTACAAAATCGGGGCTAAGCACCTCATTTATCAAGCTCGATTAACCGCACACGCATTAAGATTAACCGCACGCGCATTAAGAGAAGCCGCTCGCACGTTAAAAGACTACGCGTTAAGAGACTAATCGCAGACAATGGGCGCGACAGCGCCCATTCGTATAGAATAGAGATATTACTTCATCATTAAATTTTGGAGGTTAATTAGACGTGAAAAAAAGAATTGTTGTTGCCTTAGGGGGCAATGCTCTCGGCAATACACCGGAAGAACAACGTGAACTCGTTCGCCAAACGGCGAAGCCGATCGCTGATTTGATCGAGGACGGTCACGATGTGGTGATCGCACACGGTAACGGCCCGCAAGTCGGCATGATCAACGTGGCATTCAGCAGCGGACAAGTTCCCCGCATGCCTTTCCCCGAGTGTGGAGCGATGAGTCAGGGTTATATTGGATTTCATCTGCAAAACGCATTGCGCGAGGAATTGCTTTCGCGCGGGATCGATCGTCCTGTTGCGACGATCGTGACGCAAGTGGTCGTCGACAAGAATGACCCCGCCTTTAAGGATCCGACGAAGCCGATCGGGAAGTTTTTCAGCAAAGAAGAAGCCGAAAAGGTCGCTGCCGAGACGGGCTATGTCATGAAAGAGGATGCCGGTCGCGGATACCGCCGAGTCGTCGCCTCGCCGAAGCCGGTCGAAGTCGTTGAAAATAAAACAGTCGAAGCGCTGATTAAAGATGGCCAGATTGTTGTTACGGTCGGAGGCGGCGGAATTCCCGTGATCAAAAACGGGAATACACTGGAAGGTGTTGCCGCCGTGATCGATAAGGATTTCGCGTCGGGCGTTCTTGCCGAGATGATCGACGCCGATTTCCTGATCATCCTGACGGCAGTCGATAAGATCGCTCTTAATTTCGGGAAGCCTAACGAGACGTGGCTCGATCAGGTAAGTGTCGAAGACATGGAAAAATACATGGAAGAAGGTCACTTCGCACCAGGCTCCATGCTTCCGAAGGTTGAGGCGAGCGTCGCCTTCGCAAAATCAGGGAAAGGCCGTGTCGCTCTCGTGACGTCGCTCGAAAAGGCGAGCAGCGGCATCAAGGGTGAGACAGGTACACACATAAGCCTGTAATGTTGTAAATACCGGCAGGCGGAGCAAGTCGCCTGCCGTGAGGGGGTATGCATGAGAGATATTAGAGTCGCTCTCTGGGGTTTTGGGGCCATGGGGAGCGGGATAGCAAAGATGATCGCTTCTAAAGAGGGGATCAATATTTCCGGTGTTTGCGTCAGGCGGGACCACCTCGTTGGGCAGGAGGTCTATTCTTACCTTGGCATCGATCGCGGCGACCGCGACCCGGTTGTAATCACGAATAAAATCGAAGATATTGTCAGGCGTGATCTTTGTGACATTGTAGTCTTGGCGACCGATTCGTTCGTTGAAGCTCAATTCGACAAGATAATGTTTTGCCTTGATCGAGGCGTCAATGTTATCACGATGGCCGAAGAGATGGCGTGGCCTTGGGCGCAGAACGAAGAGCTCGCTGACAAGATCGACGCGCTTGCCAAGATGCGCGGTGTTACCGTGCTCGGGACAGGGATCAATCCCGGTTTTGTTCTCGACTACCTGATCCTCGCGTTGAGCGGAACGTGTGAACACGTCGAATCGATCGAGGCCGCACGCGTCAATGATCTCGCGCCTTTCGGGAAGTCCGTTATGGTCGAACAGGGCGTCGGCATCTCTGTCGAGGAATTCGACAGGCGCATGGCGGAAGGCAGTCTTGCCGGACATGTCGGATTCCCCGAGTCGATGTCAATGATCGCGGAGGGAATGGGCGTTGAACTCGTCGAGATTGAAGAGACGCGCGACCCGATCATCACGAATGTCGACAGAAAATCTGCTCACGGGGAGGCAAAGAAAGGTCATCTCGCCGGCGTTCGCCAGCAGAGTTACGGTCGCCTCGCCGACGGCAAAGTATTTATTCATCTCGATCATCCCCAACAGATCTGTCCTGAAGATGAGGGCATCGATACGGGCGACTATGTGACGATTCACGCCGACGGATACGATATGAATCTCTCGATCGTACCCGAGACGCCGGGCGGTATCGGAACAATCGCGATGGTTGTCAACATGATCCCACATGTCATCGGTGCAGAGCCCGGACTCCGTTCAATGCTCGATCTTCCCGTGCCGCGCTGTATCTTGGGCAAATACTCCGAGCAGATACATCGCAAGGGAGATCACCGATATAAGAATGGCGAGCTCGTCTCTGTCGAGAAAGTCATTCTCCCCGTCGGCGAGCGTGCACCTCAAGTGCCTGACGACACGAAACGGACGCCGCTCCGAGCTTTTACGAAAGGTTTCCTGCAGGAAGAATCGGCAAAGCGTGGCGACACGGTCACCGTGAGGACGATGAGCGATCGATTGGTTGAGGGGACTCTCTCAGGGCGCTCCATATCTCCGGCACATACCTTCGGCGGTCACGTCCCCGAGTTGACAGCCGTTCACAGACAAGTGTTCGAGCTCATGTTCGGAGGTGAGTCAAAATGAAAGATATGACATACAAGGCCGTTATGAACCGTCAGAACGACATCATGCGTCAGTCGCTCGGCATTAATTACGACGATTACGAGCGCGACGGTATCGTTTTTGATTACGAAGCCATGATGCGTGATGTCGGTATCACGATCGATGAAGTCGTTCAAATCCAACGAGATCTCGGCGTCGGCAATACGCCGCTCATGGACGTCAAGAACGTGACAGCACTCGCGAGGAAGTTATCGGAACCGGGGTACGGCGCGAGAATTCTTATCAAGGACGAAGCCGCCAATCCTTCTGGAAGCTTCAAAGCGCGTCGCGCGGCGCTTTCCGTCTGGGACGCCAAACGAAAAGGATACAAAGGAGTCATTGCGGCGACGTCCGGAAACTACGGCGCCGCCGTCGCCAGCATGGCGGCAAAGCTCGGTCTGAAATGTATCGTGCTTCAGGAATGCTACGACAGCGAGCTCGTCGGTCAGCCCGAGATACTTGAAAAACAGAGGAAATGCGAGGCGTTCGGAGCCGAAGTCGTGCAGACGACGGTGGGACCGGAACTCTTCTATCTCGCGCTTCGCATGTTGGAAGAGACTGGCTTTTACAACGCTTCGCTCTATTCGCCCTCCGCGATCGCAGGCATCGAGACGCTCGGTTATGAGATCGCGCAGCAATGTCGCGACGAATATGGCCTTGTACCCGCTGTCGTTCTCGCGACGCAGGCGGGAGGAGGGAATCTCACCGGAACGGCGCGAGGACTTTTGAAGGCGGGGCTCACCGATACAAAAGTCTACGCGGCGAGCGTCGATCTTTCCGGACTGTCGATGGCGTCCGACCGCGATTTTAACCGCAAATCGTTCACGACCGGACACACAGGCTTCGGTATTCCCTTCGCGTCGCTCCCCGATCGAAGCGATGTTCCGAGGAACGCGGCCCGCGCTTTGCGCTACATCGATCGCTATCTCCTCGTCAGACAGGGAGAGGTTTTCTATACGACGGAAATACTGGCTGCCTTGGAAGGACTTGAGCGGGGACCGGCAGGTAATACATCGCTTGCTGCTGCCTTTGCACTCGCACGGACGATGCCGGAAGATCAGACAATTGTCGTGCAGGAGACGGAATACACGGGCGCCGGAAAACACCCGACGGCTCAGTTAACGTTCGCGAGGCAGAACGGGATCGACGTCTACATCGGCGATCCGGAAGAAGAAGTTCCCGGCCGATCAATTGTCCTGCCGGCGCATCCGTCGATGATCCGCGTGCGTGATTACGACATGACTCGCTTACGCGCCTCCGCTCTGCGTCGCCTCACGGCCGGCGGAGGTTCGTGGTCGGACGAAGAGATCGCCTACATGGCTGAGGAGCTCAATATCTCCGTCGAAGAGACAGAGGAAATGTTAGAAACACTGTAAATAATCTACTGAAACTGCCGTCATTCTCACGACGGCAGTTCGCGTTTTGGGAACATATTGAGAGAGGAGAGATCTGAGTGACCGATCGTGATAATCGGGAGATGGCGGCGGATGCGACGTTTGCAGAACGACGCCGGCATCTCGCACATCTGTCAGATGAAGAACTCTACACGCTTTTCTGGGAGTTGACGGAGGAAGTTGTCGAGCCTCTTCTTCAGGCGGGAAGAGAATACACGACGCCCGCTATTGAACGGAGTATTCTCCTGCGTATGGGATTTTCCAGTTTAGAGGCACAGGCCATTGTCCGCGGCGTGATCGATCACGGGCTGATGGGCAGAGGTGCCGGACACGTCGTCTGGAAAGTCTCGGAAGAACTCGGACTCTCGATCCGCGAGAGCGGGCTGGCGCTCGCCGAGGGAAAGCACTGGGACGTGGCGGCAAGGTTGTTTGACGAGGTGGCGTCATGAAACACGATGTAGATGTACATGACTGCAAAGAAATCTCTGAAAGCTGCCGCCCAACGATGGGATCCGTTCAACCTGCCCGCGAGACCTCGATTCCTCTCGACATCAATGAGCGGCTCGATGTTCGCAAAATCCTCGACGGGTTGGAGAATTATCATTCGCCGAGGCGTCCTTGGCATTGGCGCGAGGGGCGGGGGGAGCCGAGAAAGATAGGCAGTTTCGACTATCTTGAAACATCGGAATCCCTAGAGAACTCCGTTCCGTTGCCGGGAAGCCGCGGTTTCGGTTTTATCGATCCGCAGCCCGATTGCGTCATCACGACGGAAATCGCTTCAGGTCGATTTGAAGATGACATTCGCCGTATGCGCATGGCGGCGTGGAACGGCGCCGATCACATTATGGTGATCAGGACGGCCGGTCAGTCGCACATTGATTCGCTGCTCGAGGGCACGACGCAGGGTATCGGCGGAATTCCCGTGACGCGCAAACAGTGTCGCGCGACACGTCGAGCACTTGACCTCATCGAAGACGAGGTCGGACGCCCGATCAACTACCACTCCTACGTTTCCGGTGTCGCGGGACCCGACATCGCCGTGATGTTCGTCGAGGAAGGCGTTTCCGGCGTGCACCAGGATCCGCAATACAATGTCCTTTACCGAAACATCAACATGCTTCGAAGTTTTGTCGACGCGTGTGAAAGCAAAAAAATCATCGCCTACGGAGGTCAGCTCCAGATCGACGGCGCGCATAACGCCAACGCTACGGCGATGGAAGCGTGGAAAGTCATGCCGGAACTGATGGTTCAGCACGCGATCAACACCATGTTCTCTCTCAAGTGCGGGATCAAGCCTGAAAACATCGCGCTCTCAAGTGTTCCGCCGACGGCGCCGCCCGCGCCGTGCATGCGCCTTGATTTGCCTTATGCTGTCGCCTTGAGAGATTTTTTCAGAGACTACAAAATTCGCGCTCAGCAAAACACGAAATACATGGAGTCGGAGACGCGCGAAGCGACTGTGACTCACACGCTCAACATGGTCATTTCGCGCTTGACGTCCGTCGATATTCAGTCGACGATCACGCCGGATGAGGGGCGCAATGTGCCGTGGCACTATTTCAACATCAATGCCGTCAACACGGCACGCCAGTCGCTTAACGGACTCGACGGCATCCGCGAAATGGTCGATATCAATCGCGACGGTTCGCTTGGAGAGCGCGTGCGCGAACTTAAAGAACGTGCCATTCTTTTCATGGAGGAGATTCTCGAGGTCGGCGGCTATTTCAGCGCCGTGGAAGAAGGTTTCTTCATCGACAGCGCTGAATATCCCGAGCGCAAGGGTGACGGTATCCCGCGCGAGCTCAAGGGAGGCATCGGAGCGGACAGCCTATTTAAGCGCTCAGAGGATTATTTTGCGCCTGTCTCTGTTCATTTCGGCTACAACAATATTCCCGACCAGTTCGAATGTGCGAGCGATGCGATCGGCGGCGACACGTTCCAGGATCCGTCAAAAATACAATTTATCGACGAGCTCGACGAATACGATAACGTAAACGTCCGCATCGCAGAAAAGCAAAAGTATTACGACAATCCGAATCTCATCAGGCCGGAAGTCGAGTTCATGGCGGACGGCGTCGTCGTTTTGACGCTGATGCTCCCTTGTGACCGGCGCCATGCTGAAGCGGCATCGCTCGTCATCGGCGAGAGAATGGGGCTTTCGGACTGCGAGGTGATCCACTGTCAGGTGATGCACCCCGCGGAGGGCACGTACATCGAGATGAAAGGCAGAATCGACTTCGATATCGATTTGTCAAAGCTTGAGCTGCCCGAAGTCATCGAGACGCTGTCGGAGGCGGAGATTCGCGATGACGTCCGCGAGCGCCCGATGACAGTCGTCGCGGGCACGGTGGGCGAAGATGAGCACTCCGTCGGCCTGAAAGAGATCCTCGACATCAAGCACGGCGGGATCGAGGGGTTCGGTATTCGCTACCACTACTTGGGAACATCGGTACCCATCGAAAAGATCGTGGACGCGGCTATTGAGACGAACGCCGACGCCATCCTTGCGTCGACGATTATTTCGCACCACGATATCCACTACAAGAACATGAGAAAGATCGCGGACACCTGCATTGAGAAAGGTATCAGAGACCGAATTATCCTCGTCGGAGGCGGCACGCAAGTCGTCAACGAACTCGCCGTCGACGCCGGCATGGATGTCGGATTTGGGCGCGGCAGCCGTGGAATCGATGTGGCGAGTTTTCTCGTGAAACGGCGGCGTGAAATGCTTAAGGAAAGAAACGATGCATGTTGAGCTGCTCATAGCGGAGATCGGAAGCACGACGACAGTCGTTAACGCGTTTGCCGACTTGACTGGAGACGCTCCCAAATTCCTCGGGCAGGGGATGGCGGCGACATCAATCGCGGAGGGAGACGTCGTGCTCGGCCTTGAGAGGGCGAGAGCCGATCTTACACGCACTCTCGGCGTCGAGGCTGTCGTCGCGGATCATATCTTTGCGACGAGTTCGGCGGCTGGCGGCCTTTCAATGACGGTTCACGGACTCGTCCCCGAGATGACGGTGCGCGCCGCCCGCGAAGCGGCTCTCGGTTCAGGTGCCGTCATACGCATGGTCACGGCCGGAAAACTCGGCAATTATGACTTGGAGGAAGTGCGCGCCATCGCCCCGCGTATCGTGATGGTCGCAGGCGGCGTCGACGGCGGCGAGCGCGAGACGGCCCTTTACAATTTCAAGGTCCTGACTGAGTACATGCCGGAGACGCCTATCCTATACGCCGGAAACACCGATAATTGGCGAGAGATCAAAGCGATCGCACGAGAGAAAAACATCCGTTTGTACTTGACGGAGAATGTGTATCCGTCGCTCGATCTGCTCAACGTCGAGCCGGCTCGCGCGACGATTCAGGATATCTTTGAAGAGCATATTGTCGAAGCCCCCGGTATGGCGCATATACACGAGGCCGTGACGGGAAAGATTATGCCGACCCCCGGCGCCGTGATGGCGATGACGGAGCGGCTGTACGATGTGCTGGGCGACGTAATGACGTTTGACGTCGGAGGGGCGACGACCGACCTTCATTCGGTGACGGAGGGAAGCGAAGACTTGCGTCATTATCGGATGGAGCCCGAGCCGTTCGCCAAACGGACAGTCGAAGGCGATTTAGGCGTCTTCGTCAATCGTGCGCACGTCATCGGCGCGATGAACGCAGGAGAGAAGGCGAAGCTTCCTCTTGACTACGAGACAAGGCTGGCCGATGTGCCGGAGATCCCGGAAAGCGAGGATCACGTTTCGCTCGTACTCCCGCTGGTGAAAACATGTTGTCGCGAGGCGTTGGAACGGCATGCAGGCCGTATGACGGAACAGTTTACGACGCGCGGCAGGCAGATGATGGTGCGCGGACGTGATTTGACGGCTGTCAAGACGATCATCGCGACGGGAGGCGCGTTGACGAAGCTACCCGGCGCCACATCGATGATTAACGATATTTTGTCGACTCCCGTCACCGATTTCCTCTATCCGACGGAGTCTGCGCGTGTTATGATGGATCACGACTACTTAATGGCGTCGTGCGGCGTCATGGCGAACGCTTACCCTGAAGCTGCAGTCAAATTAATGCTCTCATCTATGAGGTTATTCTGACAGGAGGTTATTATGTCATATCCTGAACTGTTGATTGATCGCGAGAAACTTTCCCATAACATTCGCACCATCATGAAGATGGGACAGGATGCCGACGTCAAAATTCACTTTGTCACCAAGTGTATGGCAGGATGGCGACCTTTTTTGGAAGTGTTGCATGAGGCGGGTGTCGAATATTTTGCCGATTCGCGCGTTGAGAACTTGCGCGAGATAAGCGACCTCGCGCTGTCGCGTATGATGCTTCGAGTCCCGATGATTTCGAACGCGATCGACGTCGTCCGTTACGCTGATTTGAGCCTCAATTCCGACATGGCTGTTATCGAAGCGCTGTCGGATGCGGCGCGGACGCTTGATCGCGAGCACGGTGTCATCCTGATGGTAGAGATGGGGGATTTGCGCGAAGGGTTCATGCCTAAGGAAATCCTCGACGTCGCATCGCGCGTCTTGAATTTGCGCGGCGTGTGGCTCGCCGGTATCGGGGCGAACTTCAACTGCTATGGCGGCGTGATTCCTGAAGAGCGTCAGCTGGTGGAATTGAGCGAGCTTGCTGCCGCGATCCGTCGACGCTTCAATGTTCCGTTGCCGATCGTTTCCGGAGGCAATACGGGATCTCTCTATTTACTTTCCGAAAACAGGTTGCCGCTCGGTATTACGCATCTTCGCATCGGGGAAGGATATCTGCTCGGTATCGAGACGTCTTACAGGAAGCGCATTCCCGACCTTTTCACCGATGTCTTTGCCGTCAAAGCCGAGGTCATCGAGCTGAGGCGAAAGCCTTCCGTTCCGACAGGTCTCATCGGGCCGAATTCTTTCAATGAGATTCCCGTTTTTAAAGACCGCGGGCAGATTTGGCGCGCGATTCTTGCGATCGGCGAGCAGGATGCACGCTGTGAAACATTGCAGCCTAGAGACAGCAACATTGAGTTTCTGGGCGCGTCGAGCGATCACATGATCCTCGATGTCACCCATGCCGTGCGCGACCTGAAAGTCGGTGACGTGCTCGAATTCACGCCCGATTATGCGGCCTTGCTGCGTGCCGCAACTTCGCCTTACGTGCAAAAGCGGTTCGTCTGATAAAACCGCGACGACAGACGAGGCGATAAGACAGCTGGCGAAACGAAAAGACGACTGACGAAATGATAAGACGACAGACGAGACTATAAGACGGCGGACGAAGCGATAAGACGACAGACGAGACTATAAGACTGCAGACGAAAACGATAAGACAGCTGGCGAGACGATAAATGGATGGGCAAACGATGATTGATCCTTGGTTCACATATAAGTCCTGGGCGGAGATTTCGAAAAGCGCTTTAATCAATAACCTGAACGTGATCAGGGAGCACGCCGCCGCGACCGGAACGCTTGTCGCTCCCGTTGTCAAGGCGAACGCGTACGGTCACGACGCCGTACTCGTTGTTCCCATTCTGGAGGAAGCGGGCGTGACGCATCTCTGTGTCGCCACGATCGATGAGGCGATCACATTGCGAGAAGCGGGGGCGACATCGGACATTCTCATCTTCGGTACGACGCGCTACGAGCACGTTCCATTTCTTAAACGCTACCGCTTGACGGCATCGATCGTTTTTGCCGACGAGATACAAGAGTTTGCCGCTGAATCGATCAACGCCGGCGGCCCGCCGCTGCCCGTGCACATCAAGCTTGACACCGGGATGTCACGTTTCGGTTTTCTCGTCGATTCCGTATACAGAGCGAAAACGATTGAGGCGATGCTCGCCGCAGCTCGAGAACCGTCATTATCGGTGACGGGGGTCTACACGCATTTGGCGACGGCAGATTGTGAGCCCGCTTACGTCGCCATGCAGAGAGAGCGCTTTATCTCGACTGTTTCCGAGGCGGAGAGCTACGGTTTCCCGCGTGTCAAACGCCACATCGCGAGCAGCGCGGCGATTCCCGGTCAGCCGGACAACCATTTCGACATGGTTCGTCCTGGGATTGCGCTTTATGGAGGTAAGGCCGGTCCGAGAGAGCCGCATTGGACGAAGCTCCGACCCGTCATGACGGTGAAGAGCATCATCGAGCAGATCAACGATGTCTCGGCAGGCACGCGCGTGAGCTACGGCGGTACGTGGACGCTGTCGCGCGATTCTCGGCTCGCCGTCGTCAACATGGGATATGCCGACGGACTGTCGAGGCTCCTTTCGAGCAAAGGTCACTTCTACCATAAGGGGAGAGAGATACCTATCGTAGGCAGAATCTGTATGGATCGCTGTATCGTTGACGTTACAGAGATACCCGACATATGCGTGCGCGATGAGGTTATGTTGTTCGGTGAGGACGCATACGTCCGAAAAGATGCAAGTGATATCGCGTCGATCTGCGGCACGATTGATTATGAAATCTTCACGGGAATCAAGGAACGCGTGTCGCGCGTCCTTGTCGAGTAGCCGTATTGATTAAGCCTTTTCGTACAACACAAGCAAAAGTATACATTTTTATACATTCACTGTTCTGCACATTATTCATTCTAAATCGTGTCATTTTATTGTGGGTAAACAGTCGGCAACCCTGATAAAGAAACGTGTTTTCAAAAGGATAAGCGACCGGGAGGGGGTCCGGTCGCTTACCTTTACAAGAAGCAGAAACGTATTTTTATTCGTTACTTCAGGCAAATAATACCATCCGTAAAAAAACTTGTCAACACCCTGTGTCCCAGTGATTTCACGGATATCTAGTCATCGGCGCCGATATTAAGCGGGCGACCTTCATAACTCATCTCATTTACGCCGGTCACCTTGCCGCCGTAGATCGTACAGACCTTCCAGAGCGTTCCCTCTTGAGACGGCACATTGAAGACGAGCGGTTGTTGGACACCCGCAAATTTAATGGAGACCGTAGCGCCGGAATCTGCCAGCGCCCGCGAATCGCTCTCTTTTGCCGTGTTGGTGAAATCGTGTACGTACACGGTGAAGGGAATGTCGGGCGTGAGCGCATCGATGGCAATGACTTCGGGTCCGTATCCGGTACTGCTCTCCTGCGTGAGGGCGAGGCTGACAATATCGTAGTCCCACTGACGGTAGCCTTCAAAGGCGAAGATGTGGAAACTTGTGCCGTCGCCTCCGAAAGGTGCCGTAAGATGCAAGTCGAGGTCTTCGGGCGACGCTCCCCATTCAAGCGTAATCGACTCTACAACCCCTGAGTCGGGCGGAGCGGTAGCGAGCGGCTGAAGCTCGATAACGCCTAAGTCGGTAACGGCTCCCTCCACGACGACGAAGGAGTCTATATAGGCCGATTCGTAGCCCTCGGCAGCAATCGTAAAGGGCGACATCGTTCCGGAATCTTGCCCGAGCGTGTCGACCCAATAGATAAATTCTCCTTCGATCTGCGCCAACATATTCTCGTCGTACGGCCAGTTAAAGTACGTGTCTTCAAAGTCTGCCGGTGCACCGTCAAGCCATGTGAGATCGATAAACCTGAACGACGGGATGGGCTGTTTCGTCACGGCGTCGTAAACGAATCCGGCAAAACCGCCACATCCTTCTTCGGGCGTGAACGGTGTGTGGCCGGGCAGTCGGATGACGCCGTCATTGGGATCCGGTCTGACCGGCTGCGGTTCTGGTGGTTGTGGCTCGGGATCGGCAGTATCGCTTACACGCTTGAGGTAGATCACGCCTGCATCCGTGACTTCACCTTCTCTGACGATGATGTCACCGACGATACCGGTTTCATAACCGTCCGCCGAGATGGTGACGTTCTCGACGACATCCTGCGAATCGGTCTTCGCCCAGAACAAGTACTCTCCTTCGAGTTTGGCAAGTATATCAGGGATCGTAGGTGGGAAGACGTAATCGAATTGATCGAACAGCGTGCCTTGGTACGTGAAGGAGATCGAGAAGTTAGGAATCGGTCTCTTCGTGGCGTCGTCATAGACGAAACCTGTGAACCCGCCTTTGCCTTCTTCGGGCGTGAACGGCGTGTGGCCGGGAAGTCGGATGATCTCTTCGCTTTCCGGCGCAAGCGCGATGGTACCGAGATCGACGACCGATCTGTCTCTTACGGTGAAAGGCGGCACTTCATACGATTGATAGCCTAATGCTTCAATCACTAGATCGCTGATGAGCGATTCGCCTCCGTTGGTGATGACGAGCGAGTAGAATTCGCCCAGCCGTTTTGCATCGTAGATGTCCGGGTAAGGGAAGGAGAAGTCCATATTGACGACTTGTCCGTTCGCATCGGTAAAGCGAACGGAGAAGAGGGCGAGGCGGTTGCCTGTTTCGGCGTCGCAGACGAATCCGGCGAATCCGCCCATGTTTTCAGGCGGCGCGAAGGGCGTATGTCCCGGGAGTCGCACGACACCGGGGCCCAGCGGCTTCGGCGGTCCGGGGTACGGCGTAAATTTAGGATCGGGAATCACCTGATCCGGCGGTACTTGCGGGGGATCACCCGTCCTGGCGTAATCGGAGGATAGCGCGGCATTGACGACGGGGATGAGGTTTTCGCCGTCCGTCGTAAACGTATCGGTTTCCTCAATGAGGATCGCCTTGACCTCGGATGCCGTATATTCAGGGTGAGCGCCGTAAATGAGCGAGGCGACGCCCGCCGCCATCGGAGAGGCCATTGAAGTGCCCGATATGGAGCCGTAACCCTGATTAGGAATCGTGCTGAAAATATCTGATCCCGGCGCTGCGACGTCGACAATCGAACCGTAGTTGGAGAAATCGCTGAGTCGGTAGGCGTACTTGATGCGCGGATCAACATCGTCGTCGTAGTCGATCTTCGTATTTTCGATTGACGCGACGATGACCGTATGACGACGCGCGGGATCAGTACCGGTCATGATTCTGTTCATCTCGTAATCATAGGCGTCGTGAGCCTTGTTGCCTGCCGCTTTGAAGACGAGGAAGTCGTAACCGAGTTGTTCAAGCCTGAGACAGAGATCTCCATATGCCTGCGTTTCGATGTATTCGTGTTTGCTGCCCGGTTGGGAGGGTTCGCAGTCACCGACGCTGAAGTTGATGACGCGGCATCCCTGTTCGACGAGCGTGGTGAGCGTCACCTCGAGTTCGAAAGAGGTCGTCACATTCCACATATCGAGCTCGCCAGTATCTTCATTGACACCCATGTGCCAGTAGTGGAAGAAGTGCGGAACCGTGTTCCAGTTCACGCCGGCAGCGCCAATCCCGTTGTCACCTTTTTCGGCCATAATGCCGGTGACGTGGGTACCGTGTTCTTTCTTTCCGAAGTAGTTGGAGCCTTCCGATTTTTTCGATTTTGCATAGTAAAGCTCGAGATCGTCGATCGTCTCCAATGTATGTGTCGGGAAAAGATAGATGTTCGAACGGTCGACGCCTAGATCTTCGTGGTCGTATTCAAGACCTCCGTCGGCGATTCCGATCGATATGGGCGTAAGGCGGTCGATCCCTTGCCATACGAGTGGCGCACGGATGACTTCCAACCCCCAAT
Source organism: Clostridiaceae bacterium (assembly GCA_012841145.1). Taxonomy (GTDB): domain Bacteria; phylum Bacillota; class Clostridia; order Saccharofermentanales; family DTU023; genus UBA4923. The sequence continues at coordinate 20,398 of DUVH01000027.1, forward strand.
TGTTGCCGTCGGGGCTGTTGACATCCCAAGAATCGAACATCTTGTCGTTCGGGTAAAACTGTGTCTCCTCGCGATCATAGATGTAGTTGAACTGCGCACTCGTGACGTTCGGCGATGCGAGGAGTGTGCTCAGGATCGCTTCAAGATCCGTTTCATCAACATTTTTATACCGGAACTGGTAGCGGAAGACGGAAGGGATTTCACCGACAATTTCGCCGCCCGTCTCGGCTGCGAGCGCTTCAGCCACGGAGCGGTCGCTCCCGTAGTTGAGCGACACGAGTATTTCATTCGTCAAGATCGTCTTTTCAGCTGTCTCATCGCTAATACGCTTGATTTTAGAACGGTCCGGAAGCGCCGAAATACCTGATGCGTAGTGGAGGTTGAACGGAAGCGGTTTGGACGTTCCGAACAGTGTTTTTACTCTAATATAGAGTACGTGGTTCCCTATTTTCGCATTGTGATCGGTACGTTCCCAAGGGCCGCGTTCCTTATATGAGTCATTGATCGCTTTGTCAAGACTGAGCGTGGGAAAATCGCCTGTTTTCTTGAATAGTCCGCCCTCCAAATCCTCAAGCTGCGTGTAGGCATCCATGTCGTCAGGATCCGTCGGATCGAGCGCGTACGATACGCCTCGTATCAACTGGTTTGTCTTGATGGAAAACGACAGATTGCGAATCGTACCGTCGATCGTCTGTCGCGTGCCGTCGAGCTCTACGACTGGCCTTAACGGGAGCGAATAGATGAGAAAACCCGCGACGAGAAGGATCAATACAACGAGTAACGACAAGCCGATAATCTTCCCCTTTTTCTTTTTGCGTTTAGGGGGGTGCGGCTGCTGCGGACCGCCTGCCCAAGCCTGCTGCTGTGGAGGCATCGCGTAGGGCTGGGGCGGGGGATACGTCGGCATACTGCCGGGCTGTTGGGGTACCTGCGGGTAGCCGGATGGCTGCTGCGGAACAGATACGCTGCCCATGACCGGCTGTGCCGGGGTGTATCCCGTTCCCGTAGGAGGTGCCTGAGTGTATCCGGATTGCGAGGGGGGCGTCACGTATCCTGTCTGTTGAGGCGGCGGAGGCGGCGGATAGCTCACCTGTGTGTGAAATGGTGACGCGCTCGCGTCGACGGGCGGTTGAGGCGGCGGATAGCTCGCCTGTGTGTGAGATGGTGACGCGCTCGCGTCGACGGGCGGCTGAGTAGACGGTGGGTAGCTCGCCTGTGTGTGAGCTGGTGACGCGCTCGCGTCGACGGGCGGCTGAGTAGGCGGCGGATAGCTCGCCTGTGAGGGAGGCGGCGCTTCTTGGGGGGTGAGTGCCTTGCCGCACATCACGCAAAAGCGCGTGTTATCCTCGTTCACGTAACCACAATGTTTACATTGCATCGGTATTTCTCCTTTCAGGAACGAATTAATCACGTTCCGTATGGGTTGAACGATTTTCAATATCATTATAACGGTTATTCATGTGGTATTCTTCTTAATAATGTTAAAAGGAGGTGACGCTCGATGATCGAGACACCTGATTCCATCTTGGAGGAACTCTACATCGTCGTACAGGAGCGGGCAAGATCGCCTGTACCCGGTTCGTATACGAATTATTTGCTCGATAAAGGTTTAGATAAAATTCTGAGTCGCTTCGGTTCACAAGCCTTGGAAATTATTATCGCGGCGAAGAGCGGGAGCAAAAGCCGCATCGTCGACGAGAGCGCTGATCTGATCTACCATATGATTGTGCTGCTGGCCGCTTCCGATATACCGCTTTCGGATTTAGCTACGGAGCTTCGCAAGCGTCGTTCGCATTCGGAGACATCGTCCGATTCGTTTTGATGATCGCCTCAGGATAGCTTTGGCTCGCCGCGTGATACAATATGGGTGAAATCGCTCGTTGCCGGACTTCGCAGGCAGTAGGCTGTCCGGCACGAATTTTTCATTTAGAACGGAGCCCTCATGTCTGAAGAGCAAAAACAAAGAGAGAATGTAAAAAGCCGCGAGGTCGTTCCCCGCGAGAAGCAGCGCCCGCCCGAAAGCAAGCAGCCGACGGAACAGCGCTCCAAGAGCGCGTCGGGAGGGCAGAGTCGCAAGCGATCAGGGAATCAGCAGAGACGTAGGAAAAAGCAGCGAGCCGCAAGATCAGCGGACGCTCAAGGCGAACGGCGTGAGCGGCAGAATCAGCAGCAGAAACGCCGCCCGCAGCAGAAAAAATCAAGAAGCTCCGGCACACAGCGACGAGATGCTTCACAGAAAAATAAGGGCGATGATCAACAGAAAAAATCACCGAAAGATCTAGATCAATCTCAAGAGATCAAGCAAGCGAAAAGTGAAACGCAAAGTCCGGCTCAGGACCGTCGCAAGGAGAAACCGGCCGCCTCCGAACAAACCGCGCGCGGCGGCGATCGGCCGCGGCGCGATCGCAGGAAGCGACCGAGAAGAGAGATAACGATCCGAGCTGAGGAAACGGTTGAAGATATCGTTCGCGATATTGCTCGCATCGAAAAAGATATCCAGATCGATATCGACAGCATTCGCAATCAGAAGCTCGATTTATAAAGCCACCGTTCGTGAAAAGAATCGATGAGCTAAAGGATCAGGCACCATTGTGGAGCGCGCTCTGCCGGCAGGCGGATCGCATTTCATTCCATATGCCCGCACACAGGCAAGGGCGCGCATTTTCACGGGAATGGATCGATTCGTTGGCGCGTTGTGATACGACGGAGCTTGAGCGAACGGGTGATCTCGCCGATCCGTCAAGTCACGTTCGTCAGGCGTACGATCTCGCGGCGGCAGCATTCGGTGCCGGAGAAACATGGTTCATCACGACGGGGACGACGACGGCGATCCGCATTATGCTCGCGGGCGCTTTGCGTGAAGGAGATGAGATCATCATTCCGCGCGCCGTACATATGGCTGCCGTCCACGCCGTCGCGATCCTCAGTCTCAATCCTCGTTTTGTGATGCCTGTCGACGGGCGTCCATTCGAAGACGGGCAGCCCGATACGGCGTCTTTTCTCGCCGCGATGCGAGATCATCCCGAGGCGAAGGCAATTTACGTCACGTGTCCCGATTATTACGGGCGGACGATCGATCTGCGGGCCATCGCGACGGAGGCGCGCCGACTCGGGATGATCCTGCTCGTCGACGAGGCGCACGGCGCGCACTTTGCCGCCGCTCCCGGCCTGCTGCCGCCAACGGCTCTTTCTCAAGGCGCCGATATCGTCGCTCAGAGCGCACACAAAACGCTGCCGGCATTGACGCCTTCGTCGCTCCTTCATCTTTCGAGCGAAAGTATCGCGGACGGGAGAATATGCCCGCGCCGCGTCGCCGCTATGGTTCGCGTTTTCCAGACGTCAAGTCCGTCTTTTATGATCGCGGCGAGCATCGATCTTGCACGCGCCGCGATGTCGCGTGAAGGCGCAGAGCCGTGGCGACGGATCATTGAACTCAACCGTAAATTGACAGATGCCCTGCCGGCTCATTATCGACGCGTTTCTCCTCCGGGCTCCGACATGTCGAGACTTGTTATCGACTATTCGCAATTCGGTCGCAGCAGAGAGGAGATGGCTTTCCCGCTCGATCGCGCACGTGTCGATGCGGAGCTGATCGATCATCGCAGGATTGTCTTCATTCCCGCCATCGATCAGCCCGAGGACGATTACGATCGTTTAACGCGAACGCTGTGTTCCGTTCGCCCTGTCGAAGATGTCGCTTTAATTGAGAGTCACGCGCGCCGCCTTGAGGAGCTCGAGAAAATGCGCGATACGCTCTTTTCCGCTCGCCCGTTGTGGCAGTGTACACCGAGGCGCGCGCTTTTCGGCGAGATGCAGTTCGAGGAAGACCAAGGCGACGGAATGTTGAAGTATGCGACGAACGTGATCGCCCCGTATCCGCCGGGAATGCCGATCGCATGGCCGGGTGAGCGCATCGATGAGCGTCACGCGGCATATGCCCGAAGGATGGAAGAGTCAGGAATCGCCGTTCGAAACTGAAAAAGGAACGATGTTACGACGCGAATCGACGACTCTGTTCAGGCACGACGCGATGTCGTGTCGCTCACAATCTGTCGTCTCTCATTTGTCAAATTCGCTATACGATGTATGGTAGAATTGTAACGAACCTAGCGTGTTGTTCAATATCGATTTCGAGGAGTGTCGTTACGTTGAGAGCCGGAAAATTTATAACATTTGAAGGCATAGACGGATCGGGGAAGACGACCCAGATCAGATACTTGGCCGATTATTTGGAATCGTTGGGTTATGAAATCCTGTTGTTGCGCGAACCGGGCGGCACGAAAATTAGCGAAGAGATCCGCCGCATCCTGCTCGACATGAAGAACGAGGGTATGGAACCCGAGACGGAGCTTTTTCTGTTTGAGGCGGCGCGTTCACAGCTCGTGCGCGAGGTCATCGGGCCGGCGTTGGAACGCGGTGCCTGGGTGATATCGGATCGTTTTCATGACTCGACGACGGCGTATCAAGGATATGGGCGCGGACTTCCGCTCGATATGGTGCATGAGCTCAACAGACGGGCGATCGGCGATGTGGTGCCCGACATGACGATACTGATCGAGCTTGGGGCGGAGGCGCGGAAAAGTCGACTCGGCAAACGCCGCGAGGACGGACAAAGAGATCGTCTCGATGTTGAATCGGAGGCTTTTAAGCAACGAGTATGCGACGGATTTCTTGCGATTGCGGAGGAGGAACCCGATCGCGTCTTCCGTATTGAGTCGCAGGATAATAAAGAAGACACCGCAAGGCTCATTCGAGAACAAGTGAGGAGAATACTGCTATGAAACTGATCTTCGCAATTGTAAGTGACGAGGATTCGCCGCGGCTGATGGCGGAAGTCAACCGCGCGGGCTACAGAGTCACGAAACTGCATTCAACGGGCGGCTTTCTGAGATCGGGCAATACGACGCTGATGGCGGTGGTGGAGGATTCCGCGCAAGAGGAGGTTCTCTCCATCATCCGTGAAAACTCCAAGAGCAGAAAAGCCGCGATCAACGCCAACATCCCGCCTTCGACGATGGGCGCCGCGTATGTGCCTTATCCTGTCGAGGTCAATATTGGCGGAGCCACCGTGTTCGTGGTTCCCGTGGAGTATTTTGAAAAGACTTGAGACTGTCGATGCCGTCGACCTTGCCGGAGCAGATGACTTCAATCGATCGGGGAGGCAATGCTTTGTCATTGCGCTCGATTGCGTGCGCGGATGACCTGATCGATTCTCTGCGACAATCGATTACCGGCAACCCTTCGCCGATCTTGCTCGTCGGCGAGGAGGGCAGCGGCAAACACTTTATCGCCAAGCGGCTGGCCGCCACGCTTCTCTGTGATACACCCGATGAAAAGGACGGAGCATGCGGACGTTGTCCGTCGTGCCGAGCGTTCGCACAGGGTGAGCACTTCGACCTCATCGAACTCGAACCGCCCGACGATAAGAGAACGATCGCCGTTGCGAGCGTCAGGGAAGAAGTTGCCGCGACGCTCCATATTTTCCCTCAGCTCAGCCGGAGGCGCGTCTACATTATTTCCGCCGTTAAAGGCGATACCTTAAACGAACAGGGGCAGAACGCGCTCCTCAAACCGCTTGAAGATCACCCGGAGTTCGTAAGGTTTATCTTGTTAACGGAAGATCCGGAGAGATTGTTGCCGACGATTCGCTCGCGCTCGCGCATGATTCACTTGGGACGGCGAACGGACCAAGATATACGCGCCATTCTCGAGGAGAAGGGAGAGAGCGACCGCCTGTCGATCAACCTCGCCGTTCTCTATGCGGACGGACTGCCCGGCCAGGCGCTCGCCATTGTCGGGGATAAAGAGTTTCGTGAGCTCCGCGCCGAGGTATTCGACTTTTTCCTTCAGCTGTTCCACGCGTCGAGGACGTTCGCGTTGACAGAGTGGCAAAAGCTCCTTCAGGATCGTGGAGATAAGGCCGGCGGGACGAAGCTTCAAAAACATGAGCGAATACGGATCAACGACGTTTTACGGTTATTGGAATCGTTTGTACGCGATTTGGTTGTCCTGAAAGCGGCCATCCCTCAAGGAAAGCTCATCAATTCGGACCTTGAGGAACAGCTGAGAGCCGCATTGAGAAAATATCCCGCGACCGATCCGTTGCGTGCGGCGCTTTTGATTCAGGAGACAAGTCGGGCGCTGTCGGCGAACGCGCTTTTCGACCACGCTGTCGCGCGGCTCATGTTGGGGCTTCGCCACTATTTGAGCGGACAGCCTGTTCCGGATCACGTGTACCTGAACGAGATGACAAGTCTCGGATAGCGCCGCGCAAAACAAGGACCGTTATAATAGAATTGAATAAAACAGTAAATTGCATGTAAGGGAGTTCCCGTTTGAACGATAGAGATATGGAAAACAATAGAATAGATGACGTGTACGAAATGCAGCAGGCCGATGACGCGGCCGACGAGATAATAGCGGATATCGACGCAGACGGCACCGAAGACGGTCCCGTCATGATCGTCGGCATCAAGTTGCGAGGGCGCGGCAAGACGTACCACTTTTCACCTGCCGGGCTGCCGGTTGAATGCGGCGACTGCGTGATTGTCGAGACGGCACAAGGTATGGAGCTCGGTGTCGCAACCGATCATCCTCGGGAAGTTCTGAAATCAACGCTCAAATCGCCGCTGAAAGACATTTTGAGAATCGCGACGAATGACGATCTTTGTCACTTTGATCAGAATAAAATCCGGGAAAAAGAAGCTGCCGATATCGCGCGCGAGCGGATCGCCCACTACGGACTCGAGATGTCGCTCGTCGATGTCGAATATCGCTTTGACAATAAAAAAATCACCTTTTTCTTCACAGCCGACGGTCGCATCGACTTCAGAGAGCTCGTACGCGACTTGGCGTCCATTTTCAGGACGCGCATCGAGCTCCGTCAGATCGGTGTCCGCGACGAAGCGAGCATGGTCGGAGGTCTCGCAGTCTGCGGACGCGAGCTCTGTTGCAGCGCTTTTCTAAAAGAGTTCAAGCCTGTTTCGATACGCTTGGCAAAAGATCAGAATCTCTCGATGAATCCGACGAAGATATCGGGTCTCTGCGGGCGGCTTCTCTGTTGCCTCAATTATGAACACGAAGCGTATGTTGACGCGCGAAAACGTCTTCCGAAGAAGAATGCGCGTGTGGTGACGCCGGAAGGCCCCGGTGTCGTAGAAAGCGTCAACTTGTTGAAAGAAGAGGTGAGCGTACGCCTCGATCACGAGACCGACTCTGTCGTCGTTACGTATTCTATGGACGATCTCGACGTGAAGAATCCTCGTGAAAGCTCGGAGTCGGGCAAACGAAAACGTAAGATTTAGTCAAACAAGATCGATGAACGCATATGGCGGAAGAACAACCTCAAAATATAAAGACAAGGAAAAAAGTCAACATCAAAAAGATAGTGATCAGGACAGCGATCATCTTGGTGTTGGTCGCTCTCGTTGCGGTGCCTATCCTGAGTCAACGCAATAAATCGCTTCTATCGGTCAATACGACCGTCGTGAAGAGAGGTGACGTAGAGGAGTTTCTCTCCCTTGAAGCGAGACTCGTCCCAAAAGAGATCCAGAAGGTGATGGCGAGCGGTCAGAAGGTCGTTCGTGTTTACGTCGAAGAAGGCGATGAAGTCAGGCGCGGCCAGCTCCTCATGACGCTCGATATGAGTGAACTCGAGAGGACGGTCGAGGAGCGTAAAAAGGCGCTTGAAGAACAGGAAAAACTGAACCGTGACATCGAGAGTCTGATGGCGTCGCTCAAGCGCGCAGGTTCTTCACTCAATTTCGGACAAGTATCCAAGCTGACGGGGAATGCGAATGAGTTGCTCACAAAGCTCAACGATCTCATCGCTGATTACCAGACGGATGAGCTGCCTGCACCGGATTCCGCGCTGATTCAAAACAGTCTCGATCGCGTCAAAGGTATCTTCAGCAACGACGATGAGCTGACAGGGCAAGCGACGAAACTCATCGGCGATATCGAAAAAGAGATCGAACGATTGCAGGAATCGTCTCCCGGTTTACCTGACGATACATTACGCCTATTAGAACTTCTTCAAGAGCAGCTTCTCTGGATGAGGTCGATGCTCGAAGGCAACGAAACGGTATTAGGGACTGCGAACGATTTACTGGGACCTTGGGCTAACGATCTCACAGATCCTTCTCTGACTCAATCGCTAACGGACCTGTCCGCGCAACTCGAAACGAGGCTTTCGGAAACGGAACAGCTGCTCAGCCAAATCGACCAGCTTTCAAACGACATAGATGCCTTGATCAATGAGATCGAAAATGCGACGACGCTGCCGATCCCGACGACCGGTGAAACGGAAGAGACGAATACGGAAGACACGACACCCGAGAAACCTCCGTCGACGTCAAACAGCGGCGTCACGTTCGGTATGCCGCGCCTTCAGGCAGGCGGGATTGACTCGATGCTCCTTTCGCAAGGGTCAGGTGTCGATATTCTATCTCTCCTGACATCGGGGATGGGCCAGTACGGACAGCTTATGGGTCTTGTTGATAACTCTCTCGAAGCCGCGGAAAAGGCGCTCGCCGAGGCAGAGCCCGAGATACGTGCCGATTTTGACGGCACGATCGTCCACCTCAACGTCAAACGCGGCGACCAACCGTCACCGCTCACGACGCAGACGCCTCTCATGGAAGTTTATAAGCGCGGAGAATTCGAGGCGGTGTTCCAAGCGAACGAAAACGACGCTCATCGCCTTTCGAAAGGCGACAAGGTCAGTTACGTCTTCTCGGGGATGGAGTTCCACGGCAAGATCATCTATAAAGCGCCCGTCGCGGAGTCGGCAAGTGACGCTTTCGGGCAATCGAGTTTTGATCTCAGCGGAATTCTCGGTGGAGTGGGCGGCATGTCGCCCACGGTGACCGTACGCATGAGCGTCGAAGGCGATGACCTCGACAAACTGACGCCCGGCTTTAATATCCGCGCCGATGTCGAGATCGGCCGCAAAACGGATGTCCTGACCGTACCGGTCGAGTCGCTTATACGCGATCGCGGACGCGACTGTGTCTTGCGCCTTGAGAATGACGTCGCGAGTATTGTCCCTGTGACGCTCGGATTGCAGGGCGCGACGACCGTTGAGATCGTCGCGGGACTGGAAGTCGGCGATATCATCGCGGTGAACCCGAACCCCGATATCAAGGACGGAAACCGCGTCGCCGCCAAGACTCACACGCCATGAATAATCATCCCATCATTACAACAGGACAACCGATCGTCAAGCTGACAGATTGTGTCAAGATCTACAGAACGGGCCAAGTTCACCTCAAAGCGCTCAAAGGAGTCGATTTGACCGTCAATCCCGGTGAGATGACTGCGATCATGGGGCCCTCCGGTTCAGGCAAGTCAACCTTGATGCATATTATCGGATTGCTCGACGCGATGGACGAAGGGCATTATCTCCTCAACGGTCATGAAGTCGGGAGCCTGACGGATAACGAGCAGGCGCGGGCGCGAAATGCCGAGATAGGCTTCGTTTTTCAGTCTTTTAACTTGCTGCCGAGCATCAATCTCCGTGACAATGTCGCCCTTCCTCTCATCTATGCGGGTGTCTCCGCCAGCGAGCGGCGCGAACGCGCCGAGGCGATGCTTGAGCGCGTGGGGCTTCTCCCTTGGGCGGAGCACCGCCCGGGCGAGATATCGGGCGGGCAGAAGCAGCGCGTCGCCATCGCGCGGGCGATGATCAACCGCCCGAGTCTACTCTTGGCGGATGAGCCGACGGGAAACCTCGACAGCCAGTCGGGTCGAGAGATTATGGAGCTTTTTGTCGAGCTCAATGAGGCGGGTACGACGATTCTTCTGATTACGCACGATCAGGGGATTGCAGAGTATACGAGGCGCATCCTCATGATTGTCGACGGGCTCATGGTTTCCGACAGTGCCGGCATCAATGCCGCTAATACCGGTGAGGAATTAGAGCAGGTGTACCATGTTTAGGGAGATCGTGAGGATGGCGCAAGGGGCGCTTCGCGTGAACAAGATGCGCTCTTTTCTGACGATGCTCGGCATCATCGTCGGGGTCGCTGCCGTAGTCACGATCCTTTCGGTCGGGCAGGGTGCACGGAATCTCATTATGGAACAATTCGACACGGTCGGGACGGCTTCTTCCATGGTTTACTGCCGGACGAATGTTCTTAACAATGAGGACGCATTTTCTATGGAAGACCTAGAGATGCTTCGCCGTCGTGTTCCTAATCTCGTAAGCGTCACTCCGATGGCGATGGACACGGCAGAGATGAAGACGACGCGCGGAGAGCACTCTGTATTTCTCTTCGGTATCAATGAGGATTATGTCCGTTTCGTCGTGGCGGAGACGATTTCGGGGCGGCTCTTCACGCCGCGCGACTTCTACTCGTCCACGGCGCGCATCGTGTTGACCGAGGAGAGTGCCGCGAAAATCTACAACTCCCATAACATCGATGGCGAAGTCGTCACGCTTGTCAGCGGCGGACGTTACCTCAACGCGACCATTGTCGGTGTCGCCCGCTCAAGCTTTCTGAACATGATGACGCAGGCCATGCCGGAGGATATGCTGGAGCAGGCCTCGGCGATTATCTACATTCCGATCAATTCGATGCGCCAATTTCTTGGAAGCGAGCCGGTCATCATGTCCCTCGCATTGCTTTCCGATGACGTCTCGAACATCGATGCCGTCAACCGCAGAAGCCTCGATCTCCTACACGAACGCCACAAGAACGTCGGCCGCAAGCCTTATCGTGCGATGAGCCTGACTGACGTCATGGAGCAGGCGAATACGATCATCAACATCGTGACGATCTTTATCGTAGCCGTCGCAGCTCTCTCGCTCCTTGTAGGGGGCATAGGCGTGATGAACATCATGCTCGTCTCCGTCGTGGAGCGGACGCGGGAGATCGGCCTTCGAAAAGCGCTCGGCGCGACTCGTCGTGATATCCTGAATCAATTTATCGTTGAATCGATCATTTTGACGACACTCGGAGGCCTGATCGGCGCGATCACCGGTGTCGTCATCGCCAATATCGTCATGTTTTTGACCGATTTAAAACCTGTTTTTACTCCCGTATCTTTTCTTCTAGCAGTCGGTTTTTCTGTCTCAGTGGGCCTCTTTTTCGGCATCCGGCCTGCCATGAAAGCCGCCGCTCTCAACCCTATCGATGCCTTGCGCAACGAGTAATCACGTAAAGCTGTAAGGATGTCCTTAATATCTTTTGCCACAAGAATGTCACAATAAGATTGAAAAGATTCCACTTTTTTATAGATTTTTTAGTTTAATATCTTCATGAACGATCCTAATCTATTATTTGTTGAAAAAACCTTGACAAGTGTCGGACAATATGTTTATATTGAACAAATAACAATTAATCATGAGAGGGGGGATTTTTCATGGATTATCGTTCAAATATAGCAGCAATTGCTTTTAATGTCTTATCAAACAGTGTTTCGACGTCTGCCATTATTCCCTCTTGGTTATATACATTTAAGTATATATACAGGTAAACGAGTCCATTTTCGCTGATATCTGTCGGAATATGGACTTTTTAATATGAGCTTAGTTGATTTATATAATAACATCAAATAGGCATCAGGTAATATCAAAATCTTACGAAGATAACAGAAAGTCTTCAAAAGCAGGCAAAAAAGGTAATTAACAATGCATTTCAGTTTTAATCGGGGGGTTAATCAAATGCGTAAAAGAAAGACAATTAGAAGGGGCTTTGCCCTGTTCGT
>DUVH01000028.1 GCA_012841145.1 Clostridiaceae bacterium
TGAATCAGAGCAAATTAGTCCAGTTGCTGTCGGAGACGGTGAAGGATGGACGCGTAATTTCGCTCATCCACAAATACCTTCGCGCCGGCATAATGGACAGAGGGATGTTTGAGGAGAGCGATGCGGGCGTCCCCCAAGGCGGCCCATTGAGTCCTTTACTGGGGAATGTGATGCTAAATGAATGTGACCAAGAGCTGGAACGCCGCGGCCACCGCTTTGTACGCTATGCCGACGATCTTCTGATCTTCTGCAAGAGCCGACGTGCGGCGGAGCGCGTACTGGTAAGCATTACAAAGTTCCTTGAAGGGCAGTTATTCCTGAAAGTGAACCGCGAAAAGACAACGGTCACACACGTCGGTCAAGTCAAATTCCTCGGCTACGGGTTCTATGTCAAGGATGGAAAGGGACAACTTCGTGTTCACCCCAAAAGCGTAAGCAAGTTGAAGAACAAACTGCGCGAGTTGACGGGACGAAGCAATGGCATGAGTATCCAAACACGGAAAACGAAGCTGAACCTACTCATCCGCGGCTGGGTCAACTACTTTAAGCTGGCGAACATGAAAACACTCTTGAATAAGCTAGACGGCTGGTTAAGGCGTCGTATTCGGATGGTGACATGGAAACGCTGGAAGAGAGTGAGAACCCGTTTTACAAATCTTAGAAGAGCTGGGATTAATGAGTGGCAGGCATGGCAATGGGCCAATACACGCCTTGGTTATTGGCGTGTCGCCGGTAGCTGGATCATGACCCGAGCCATCCCTAATGACCTTATTGCTCGAGCGGGATACCTGTCGCTAAGTGGCTGTTATGCGAATGCGAAGTAAAGTTTGGAACCGCCGTATACCGAACGGTATGTACGGTGGTGTGGGAGGTCTCCCGGCCAAGTAATGGCCGGGATCCTACCCGATTTAAGCCTGGGTAAGCCTGAGAGAGATTCAATTATTTCTTCCTTTGTCCAATCTTATACATTGCAAAGCCGAATGCCGCTAGAAGGATAACACCGCCGAGCGTGAAGAGGAATGTGGTGAGGCTGAAACCGTCTCCTTTTTTTATTTCATTGGAGGGTGACGTCGTTTCCTCGGACTCATCGTTGGAGGTATCCGGAACGACGGCTTCCGTTGTGGTTGTGAGATCCGTCGTTTCAGTCGTCGTCTCCGGTGACTCGGGCGTCGTTGTTGGGGGATCCGTCGGTAACGGCGTAGTCGCTTCGGTTGTTAGCGATGTTGTTGTGGTAGTAGTCGTTGTTGTCGTAGTAGTCGGAAGAGCTTTCCAGTGCGCGATTAGGGGAAGATCTTGATTAAGCTCCCGATTAAAATCCCATTGTTCCGAGAACTTCGGAACATCGTGCCACCATCCGAGAAATTCGTAACCCGCCTTTGCCGGTTGTTTAGGAACTTTTACCTTTTTTCCTTGAACGACCCACTGCACGGCGGGGGTGGGATCGCCGCCATCCGTGTCGAATGTGACTTTGTAGCGCGGAAGTGCTATCAACTCCCACCAACCGGTTATATAGTTTGATCCCTGCGGCGTGGCCCCCATGAATGTTATGGACGCGCCATTTAGTGTGGCATGGATGTTGTCAAACGAATCGAAAGAGTGTCCGTCCTTTAATGTGATCTCGATTTCGAAAAAATACTTTTGTGCATCGGCTTTGCCCGATGTGACGAAAATAGGATTGCTGTCAGAACCGAAGAACATAAGATCGTAGGTGAAAGAATTTACATAGCTTTTATCCGGCAAGTTGAGTTTTACGCTCTTCAAAAAAACCGCGATGTCAGTGTACTGATGGAGAGGCCGATCAGTCGTTATTTCGACCTTGTTGAGCTTGTCCACTGCCGCAACCTCTTTCGTACCGATTAACATAAGACATGATAACAGCAGCAGACAGAGTAAAACGACTGTTAATCGTTTGGAAAAATCGATAATTTTTGACATATAAAGTCTCCTTTCGCTGACGACGTTGTGCCGGCAGAATCGAAAGTCCTTTCTCCTCTATTTTGCTTGCCGCCGCTTATGCTGAATAGCTACTAATCCTAGTAGTTTTACTTAAAAGTACGACTCCAAGCAGCGATTTGTTGTTGCACCCGCAAGCTCGCCGCGATTGAATTCAGTTGTCTGTTTTTTAGGCTAATTATATTTCCCGGCTCTCAGACACCGTAATATTTAAACAATTTTTACGCGCAGGAAATTGGGTATCCTTTCGATTTTTTGAAAAACGCTTGACGTAAGAGGGGATACGTAATATACTAAGGTCAAAGAAAGTCAAAGGCAAAGAAGTTGACGCTGCGACAGACTTGAAGTACAAGAAAATTTTCACGGTTTAGAGAATGTGACGGTGGAACAGGGCGAACAGGGTGTGTGCGGTGTTGGAAAGGAATGGTTTGAAATGAGTAGTTTGACGGATATGATCGAGCGGGCGATTCTCGACTTGATTGAGCAGCACGACGGGTACTGTGAAATTGCGCGTAACGCGTTCGCTACGGAGATGAAAGTCGCTCCTTCACAGATCACCTATGTCATCTCAACGCGATTCGGTCATGAGCACGGGTACATTGTGGAGAGCCGTCGAGGCGGTTCCGGGTACATCAGAATTATGCGTGTTCCGTATACGGATCAGTCTGAGTACATCATGCACTTGATGCGTACAACGGACGACTATCTGACGCAACACGACGTCAACATTCTGATCGATAGTCTTCAACATGAAGATCTCGTTTCAGAGGAGATGGCGGGGCTGATGCGATCTGCTCTGTCCGATCGCAGCCTCGCATTGATTTCCGGTCGTACCCGCCATGAGGCGAGGTCATTGATTTTCAAAAATATGCTTTTATACATCGCCTCGCTGGGCGATGGGGAGGATTAATAACGATATGCTATGTCAACAGTGCCAGAAAAGAGATGCGACGATCCATATGACGGAGGTCGTCAATAACATCAAAAAAGAACGTTACCTTTGCCGCACGTGCGCCGAGGCTCTTCGAGGTGAACAGGCGACGTCCGGTTCGCCGTGGGGAGGTTTTTTCGAATCGATTTTGCCCGGGCCGTCTTTGTTTGGTTATCCGTTGGCAGGGGCCGAGCGGCGAGTCGCGCATAGGCGGCTTATTTGTCCGCAATGCGGTGAGACGGAGCGAGAACTTCGCGAGACGGGACTTCTCGGCTGCTCCATGTGTTACGAGATCTTCCGCGATTTATTGAATCCCGTGTTCCGTCGAGTTCAGGGGCACACACGACACATTCAGATATCGGATGCCGCTGCCGCGACGACCGCGAAGTCGCCACGTACACAAACAGCCGGAGAGGACGCTTTGCATGGCGTTGCCGTCGATGAACATAGACGGACGGAAGAAGGCGAAAAGAATGATCCCGAACATGACGGTGCAGACGATCGCAACGGACCGCAATCGGAGATTGAACGGCTCAGAAGCGCGTTACGGGCAGCCGTCAGCAGAGAGGATTATAAGGAAGCTGCTCGCTTGCGCGATGCCATTCATGAACGCGAGAAGGAGACGTCAATATGACATGGTATCTGGAAGAAGGGCCGGATAGTGATGTCGTTATCTCGACGCGCGTGAGGCTGGCGAGGAATTTGAGCGATACGTCGTTTCCGTGGCGTCTCTCGCCTGCGGAATTGGAAAGCGTCCGAGATCGCGTGACGAAAGCATTTCGCGATATCGTGCGCGAGACGGACGGAAAAAAGCCTGTAGTTGTCGAACTGGATACACTCGGTGACATTGAATCACGTGCACTGGCGGAGAAACGCATCATCAGCCGCGCCATGCTAAAAGAAACGCGAGGCAAATCGCTGTTGCTCTATCCCGGAGAATCGGCAGGCATTCTCGTCAACGAGGAGGATCACCTGCGTCTCTATGCTGTCGGTGCCGGTCTCTGCCTAAGAGAGACGGCCGATTGCGTGACGAGGTGTGCGGCGGATATCGAGACGAGACTGCCCTTCGCAAAGAGCGAACGGCTCGGTTATCTGACGGCGTGTCCGACGAATACGGGGACGGGCATGCGAGCATCCGCCATGCTCCACCTGCCGGCATTGATCCGCGCGGGAGTTATCAAGCGGCTCACCGACAAGCTGACGAAAGCCGGCTATGTGTTACGGGGAGCCGAAGGCGAAGGAAGCGAGGCCTATGGGGACATGATTCAACTGTCCAATCAGGTGACGCTGGGAGTAACTGAAGAGCAAATCCTTGCCGATATCGAGCGACTCGTCCGCGACGTTGCCGAGGAAGAAAGAAAGGCTCGGCGCGCGCTGTATGAAAGTGACGCTTTAGCTCTTGAAGACGAGATCGGGCGTGCGAAAGGCAAACTCCTTTTCTCACGTCTGATGACGACGGAAGAGGCAATGCGTTTGCTTTCGCTCGTGCGACTCGGCAGAGAGTTGGAACTTCCTAAGATGCCGAGTTATGCGACGTTACAGGAGTTGTTTATCGGTATTGGGGAGGGTGTCCTCCAACAGGCTGCAGGAAGACCGCTCGATCCGAGGAGCCGCGATGAAGAGCGGGCGAGCAGGATTCGTGAAGCGCTTCAAGCATCTGCATGAGCGAAGCTACGGCGTATCCCATGTCTATAAACATAGGGGTTAAAGCCATAAACATGAAGATAAAACTCTAGCAAGAGTTTAACAATAGAAAAAACAAGATGAATTTTATAGAAAGTGAAAAGAACAACAAGATAGGGGGTTTTTCATATGATGATTAGATTTTCAAGGAGAGCCGGTGAAGCCCTCGGACAAGCGTGGGCCACGGCAAAATCATTTGATACTGCGTATATAGGGACGGAACACTTACTGGCAGGTATATTGGCGGAAAAAGACGGCCTTGCCTGTGATTTGCTCAAAAGGGCGGGCGTTGACCGTTCCACCGTGATACGCCAGTTGACGGCGCTCAACCACAAGGCACCCGTCGAAGTCAAGGTTACGGCCATCGAGCAGCTGGACGGCAACGAGATCATCTCGATGATGACGCCGCGCACGCGCCAAGTGATCAATTTGGCGGCGCGCGATGCTCAAGCGCTCTCGCAAAGCGGCGTGATTGAGCCGGAACACCTTCTGCTCGGAATCTTGCGCGAGGGCGACAGTGTCGCCGTGAGAATTCTCGGGCAGTCCGGTATCTCATCGCGCGCTTTTCTTTCGATACTTTTACAAACAATGCAGACAGGGCTGGGAAGACGTGATCGCGCAAGCGAGCGATCCGGAGTTTCCTCACCAACTGTTCAGGACAGTTCCGCCTCAACTGCGGAATCAAATACGCCCACACTCGATCAGTTCAGCCGCGATCTTACGGAGATGGCGCGTGAAGGGCGCTTTGACCCGGTGATCGGTCGTGGTGATGAGATCAGGCGCGTTGAGCAGATTCTCTGCCGGAGGACAAAGAATAATCCTGTGCTCATCGGAGAGCCGGGCGTCGGTAAGACTGCCATAGCGGAGGGTATCGCTCAGCGAATGATCTCGGACGATATGCCTGAGCTGCTTGCGGATAAGCGCCTCGTGTCGCTCGATCTCAGCGGCATGCTTGCAGGGTCGAAATACAGAGGTGAATTCGAGGAACGTCTCAAAACGGGAATCGATGAGGCGGTCGCTGCAGGTAACGTCGTGCTCTTTATTGACGAGCTGCACACGATTATCGGAGCGGGGGCTGCCGAAGGCGCGATGGATGCGTCGAACATCCTGAAACCTTTGCTTGCCCGCGGAGAAGTGCAGGTCATCGGGGCGACGACGCTCGATGAATACAGAAAACACATCGAAAAGGATGCGGCACTTGAGCGCCGTTTCCAGCCTGTGATGGTAAATGAACCGAGCGAGTCGGATACCGTCGATATACTTTACGGTCTGCGTTCTCGCTACGAAGACCATCACCACGTCCGGATATCCGACGAGGCGATCGAAACGGCCGTCAAATTGTCGACGCGATATATAACTGATAGATTCCTGCCCGATAAGGCGATCGACTTAATCGACGAGGCGGCTTCGAGATTGCGTATCAATCAGGTTGGATGTTCAGATGAATTGCGCGCCATGCAAGAGGAGCTTGAAAGCGTTATCGCGGACAAAGAGAAGGCGGTAGAGGAAGAGGCTTTCGAAGTTGCCGCCGACCTGAAAGCGAAGGAAGAAGAGCTTGAGAAGAATATTCAGCAATATAAGGAAAGAGAAAAGCCGGAAGAGCGCGACGACTGGCCCGTTCTCACGAGCGATATGATCGCCGACATTGTATCGAGCTGGACGAGTATTCCCGTACGGACGCTCACGGAAGACGACAGTGAAAAGTTGCGTCGGCTTGAAGATGAGCTCCGCAAACGCGTTCTCGGTCAAGATGAAGCCGTTACTGCCGTTTCCAAAGCGATCCGTCGCGGGCGTCTCGGCTTGAAGGATCCCAAGCGACCGACAGGTTCGTTTATCTTCCTCGGTACGACTGGCGTCGGTAAGACGGAGCTGGCAAAAGCGTTGGCCGAGACGATGTTCGGCGACGAAAACGCCATGATACGTGTCGACATGTCTGAGTATATGGAGAAATTTGACGTCTCCAAGCTGATCGGGTCACCTCCGGGCTATGTCGGCTACGACGAAGGAGGGCAGCTCACGGAAAAAGTAAGGCGACAACCCTACTCCGTCGTTCTGTTCGACGAGATCGAAAAGGCGCATCCGGACGTCCTGAATGCGATGCTGCAAATATTGGAAGACGGGCGTTTGACGGACGGTCAGGGCAGAACCGTAAACTTCACGAATACGATCATCATCATGACGTCGAACATCGGAGCCAGAATGCTTGTCAGTCCTGAGGGGCGGCGCATCGGGTTCGCGCTCGATGACGACGGGCAGGATGTAGAGATCGACGCGAGAAACGAAGAGATTTACGGAGGCAAGACGTTTGATGAAGCGAAAGAGCTCGTCATGAAAGAATTGCATCGGACATTTTCGCCAGAGTTTATCAACAGGGTCGACGAGATCATCTTCTTCAAGATGCTCGACCGCGAGACGATGCGCCGCATTGTCGATATCATGCTCAACCAATTGTCCGCGAGGATCGCCGACATCGGCTTGATGACGGAAGTGACCGACGCCGCGAAAGATTGGCTCGCCGATAAAGGATATGAGCCGCAGTACGGCGCGCGACCGTTACGTCGCCTGATCCAGACCGAGGTCGAAGATCGGTTCTCGGAGGCTTTACTCGATCGTGTCGTAGAGGAAGGCGATACGGCAATCGTCGATCTCGACGTCGATGCCGATCATATCATCATCAGCAAGAAGGTTTCTGCTCCGGAGGCGAGAGAAGAGCGGGATGACCGTGACGCCTCTGTACTTGACACACAGGAATAAGCTACATCTGAGAAAGAAATCTCGACGTAATGATGCTTAGAGCGGTGACTGTATTTAGTATATACTGGTATTCGTAGAAAACTGATTCTTCAGTTTGCAAAGGAGCCGTTATATGTTAAATCAGGCGCCGCTCGCCGTCATCTTGGATCAAATCGCAGCTGCACCCATGGTTCGAGTGCTGCTCGCAGCTAATGAAAAAGCAATCGAAGTCGTCGATCCGTGGGCGCTGAAAAATTGGCTTGCAAGCGCCGTTATGCTCGCTCTCGCCGTTGTTTTTTACGTCATGAGAAAACCGATCGCCAGAGGCGTACTCCATCTGGTACTGGCGAGGACGAGACGCCATCATCCTAAAGCATATGAAACGATGCGCAGGGAGATGACAAATGCTCTAGGGTGTCTCTTTCCCGCTGTTTTTCTTTCCATCTCCGTCTCACAGGCGAAATTCATTCCCGAACCCTGGATTGCTTTTCTCGGACGTGTTTTTGATACGGTTGCGACGATGGTCGCTTTTTGGCTTTTGTACAAAACGGCCATGTTTGTCGGGATCATCATCATGCGACGCCCTACGAAATCGGGCTTGCCGATCGGCGAAACGGGCGCCAAGTTTGTTGTGTCGATGACCCGCGTGGCGATCATCGTGATCGGTGTTTTCGTCATTCTGTCTCTATGGGTAAAAAACGTCACGGGGCTCGTCACGGGCTTAGGTATCGGCGGGCTTGCACTATCGCTTGCTTCGCAAGATTTGCTCGCGAATTTCCTAGGGAGTTTGGCGTTGTTGCTTGATGAGCCTTTCAAGGTAGGCGATTGGATTATTACGACGCACGGTGAAGGAACGGTTGAGGAAATCGGGATTCGCTCCAGTAAAGTGCGATTGTTTGAAGGGGCGCTCATGTCGATCCCGAATAAAGAACTCGCGAACGCCGTGATTACGAATTCCTCGAATCGGACGATACGTCGCGCGGAGATGACGCTTACGCTTCCCTGGGAGATGTCTCCGGTACAGTGTGACGAATTCCGCGAACGCATCGCCATTATGTTGGACGATTGTGAGCCTATTATTTCCGTACAGTTTATTGAGATCAGTCATCTTAAACCGGATGGAATGGAACTGTACGTGCGGTATTTCACCGGGGAAGACTTTGAAGAAGCGTGGAAGACGCGTACGGAGGTCAACCGCGGTATGTTGAAGATAGCGGAGGAGATGAATCTTCATCTTTATATTCCTAGTCATGTGATTTTGATGGGGGACGAAACGAATGACGCAGGATAGAAACAGAAATCCCCGAGGTGGTCACACCTATGGGAACGGCAGAGAAAGGCGCTCTTTACCGAGAGCGGGGAACGAGCCGACGAGGGGGCGTAACAATGCGCCTAGAAACGATCGCAGGATGAATCAATCGTCACGTCGCGATTTGCGAGCGCCCGGAGGTAACGCGCGTGCGAATCACCAACCTGAGCGTGGTGAGCAACGGGTGCGTCGGGAGCAAGCCGCGACGCGTCGTGTGCAGCGTGATGCGATAAACCGCGAGGTGCGAAGGAAGCCCGAGCGAAGAATCCCGGGAGCCAACGCGGGGCGTCGCACTGCCGCCAAAATGTCAGCGGAAGCTGAGGTGCGCCGTAAGGTTAAAACAGTATACCTTGCGCTCATCGCCTGTTCGCTTGTCATTATTATTGTGTTTGCCGTGTTGCTCAAAGGGAAGTTGAAGACCGTCAAGGAGGTTCCGACCAATCCCAACGTGCATTATCAGTTTGAGGAACATCCGAGGCTCACTTTGCCGCCGATGGAAAGCTTTTTAGAAGGCGAGGATCCGGAAGAAGGATTCGAGGATGACGGTGAGAGCGCGGAGGATGACGGCGATGTCGCCGATGATGAAGGCGAGCAGTCGACGGATGCAGAACAGCCGTGACATGTGTTTGTTCCATTATGTTGCAGATCGATTTGGACGAAGTTTTGCCTAGAGCAAAACTGAACGGATAATAGATTGAAGCGTAAAGACGGATCAATGCCTTTCAAGGCTCCTAAGAGTCTTTGAAATACGACAGCGTCGCGATAAGTAACCGGTTGCTGTTGATTTTTTATAGGAGAATGATATGACCGAACAAAAACAAAGAAGCCCCATGAAGTCAGTCCTTTTTGTGATCATCTTGATCGCTGTTCTCATCGGCGGCGCATTTTTGATGTACCACAATCGCTTCATCAAGGCAGACGAAAAGATTAATGAGATGTGGGGACAGGTGCAGACGCAATATCAGCGTCGCGCGGATCTCATTCCCAATCTCGTCAATACGGTGAAAGGCTACGCCTCTCATGAGGAAAAAGTGCTCAAGGATTTGACGGAGCTTCGTACAAAACATCAGCAGGCGCAGACTCCCGCGGAGCTTGAGGCTGTCGACAGGGAGCTGCAAACGGCGATCAACATAGCGGTGGAGGCATACCCTGACTTGAAGGCGAATCAAAATTTCCTTGCGCTCCAAGATGAACTTGCGGGTACCGAGAACAGAATTGCCGTGTCGAGGAAAGACTACAACGCGGCCGTCGCGAGCTACAACAGGTCGGTGAGAACGATTCCGGGAAAATGGTTCGCTTCGATGTACGGGTTCGAGCCGAGACCGCTGTTCGAAGCGCAACCGGGAACGGATACGGCGCCGGATGTCAGCTTTTAAGAGAGGTGGATGATTCGATTGAATTTGGCTAAGAGACGTACAATTTCTTTAGTCGCGATCACGGTGCTGCTTGTGTTGCTGCCGCTTGTCGCGGCGTTCAAAGTGCCTGACAATCCGGGAGACGATTTCGCTTTTGACTCGACTGCGACGCTGTCCGAGGCGACGCGCCATACGATTCGCGAGACGAACCGGCAGATTGCCTCGACGGGTGCGCAAGTCGTGGTAGCCATGATCCCGACGCTCGGAACCGACAGTATCGAGGATGCCGCGCTTGAAATCTTCAGGACGTGGGGTATCGGCAGCCGCGATAAAAACAACGGCATCCTGCTGCTGGTCGCCAAAGAAGATCGCAAACTGCGGATCGAAGTCGGTTACGGCTTGGAGGGCGCCATCACTGATGCGACGGCGGGTCGCATCCTCCGCGATATCATCGCTCCGCGCTTTAAAGAAGACGATTACGATGGTGGAGTGCTTGACGGCTTTAACGCGATCATCACGTTGATTGCCGAGGAATATGACTTGGAGATCGATGCCGAAGGGTACGTACGGCATGAGTTGCCGGAGGAGGAGTCGTCGGAGAAGGGTTTTGATCGGTCTTATCTAATTTATATCGTCATTTTCATCGTCATTGCCCTTATAGCCATCATCTCGAGTAGACGAGGTTCTTTCGGTGGTGGAAGATATTACGGCGGCGATGACAGCGATGACAGCGATGACCGCTGGTCGGGCGGAGGAGGCGGATCCTCCGGAGGCGGGTTCGGCGGCGGTTCCTCCGGCGGCGGCGGTGCGTCCGGCGGTTGGTAGCGATCGGCAAGTGCCTGTGTTTGGGAGAGTGTAACAGATGGCAAAATTTTCCGATTTGGTAGTATTGACGGTTGAAGACCTTGAAAGAAATCTCGGTTCATCGAAGTTTTCCGAATTCGTGAAGAAATCGGAGGCCTTTTTCGTTGAGCAGGTGACGACGATTGCAAATCACATTCTCGCTCATCCCGATATTCGAGCCGTCTTTATATCCGGTCCGACGTCGTCCGGAAAGACGACATCGACGATGTTGATGAAGCGCCGTCTCACGGAAGCTGGGTTAAGAGCGCAACACCTCGAGCTGGACGATTATTATCGTCCGGAAAAACTGAAGTACGATCAAGACGGACGTCCCGATTATGAAAGCATTGAGACGCTCGACCTTGAATTGCTTGGGAGCGATCTCGAGCGGTTGTTTGCCGGCGAAGAAGTCGCCATCCCGACATTTCATTTTCCGACGAGATCGCGGTTGTATGAACCGGAGAAAAAGATCCTTCTGACCGACAACGATGTCCTTCTCGTCGAAGGGCTTCACGGACTGAACGACATCGTGATGGGAAAAATACCTCGCGAACAGCGTCTCAGCTATTTCATCATGCCGCACGGACGCGTGCTGTCCGATCGTCGTATGCTGTCAGGGAGCGATATTCGCATCTTGAGGCGCGTCAGTCGCGATGTCCGCAAGCGGGCGGCGACGGCAATTGATACGATTGATTACTGGCCGATGATCGATCGAGCGGAGCGCGATTTCATCCCGCGTTATTTGGAAGCGGCGGATTTTTATATCAACTCGGTATTGATGTATGAATTTACGGTAATCGCCCCGATGGCGCGGGCGGAAATTGAAAAATCGCTCGATCTCTTTTTCCGCGGCGATCTCCCACCCTCTCGCTATACGATTAACGAGAGCGGGCACTCGGATCTGAAACGCGCTATAAAGGAGGCAGTCCGCCTGTCGTATATCTGCGAACAGCTTCCCAAGGTCGACGCGTCGTTCGTTCCTGAGGATTCGATCTTGCAGGAGTTCATCTAGTTACCGGAATTTGTCGCCACAGGAGGGGTGCAATGTCAGATATGGATCGTTTGCCCCTGTGCTATGTCTGAACTTTTGGCTAAGGGGCGCAATGTCAGATACGGATTGTTTGCCCCCTGTGCTATGTCTGAACTTGTCGCTACAGGAGGGGCGTAACGGCGCCCTTTCTTTTTTCGGTAACACGTGACACTACGGAGTGATGACGGTATGGCCTATCATGCAACAGACAGATCCCGGTGGCGGTAAAATATCATCGGCACAACATAGAGAACAGGAGAGTGGAAAAATGGCTACGACGTTAACAAAACAAAATTTCAAAGAATTGGTCCTCGATAATGATAAACCTGCACTCGTCGATTTCTGGGCAGTATGGTGCGGCCCATGCAAAATGCTCACTCCGACAATCGAAGAGTTGGCGAAGAACTATGAAGGCAAAGCGCTTGTCGGAAAAGTGAACGTAGACGATGAGCGCGCACTTGCCCAAGAGTATCGCATTATGAGCATTCCGACGCTGTATTTCTTCAAAAACGGCAAGGTTGTCGATCAAATGGTCGGCGCGCGTTCATACGAAGATATTGCGAGAGTTCTCGATAAGTACATCGACTGATCACGATTAAAAGAGATTAGAAGACCACGCTGTTCGAATGGCAGCGTGGTTTTTTATGTCTGTAATCTGAGAGAAGTCAAACATTTGCATGTTATACCGAATCGGGCAAAAATTAGATATGATTGAATAAACCGACGTGATTTGAGGGAACGTGCCGCTACGAGGTATTGACTGGGGGATTTTGGATCGAAGTACGTCAAAGTGCTTGGCGGTCAGCTAAGACTGCTTACGCTGTATTAACGGGAAGACCTTGGGTCAAAGTACGTCAAAGTGCTTGCCGGTCAGCAAAGACCGCTTGCGCTGTATGGACAGGAGGAGCAAGATGACACGATTACTGACGAGAGAACAGCAAAAGACGCTGGACGTCCGCTTTTCTGAAGTGACGGGGCTTCCTTCCGTCTCATTGATGGAGCAAGCGGCTTCATGCATGTCGGAGTTCATTGAATGGCTGACGATTTCTCACGATATCGGAGAAGAATACCATGTCATCTATTTTACGGGAGCCGGAAATAACGGCGGTGACGGCTGGGCGAGCGCGCGACAACTGATGGCAAGCAGGCGCCGTGTCGCCGTTTTCGATGTCTACCCCGACAGGGAGCTCTCTCCCGACGCGGAGATAAACCGTTCGGCATATAAGAAACTCGGCGGTGAAGTAATCACGAAGAAAGAAGACCTCGCGAACAAAAAAGCGGAATTCGTCGTCGACGCGATTTACGGAACGGGGTTTGACGTCAGTCGTTCGCTCTCTTGCCGCGTTAAGGAAGCGCTTTCTCTTCTCGCATTGATGAAAGAATCGGGGTCGAATGTGATTGCCTGCGACATCCCGAGCGGTGTCGATGCCAATACCGGCTTTGCGGCACCCGAGGCTGTGAGTGCCGATGTGACGTTTACGTTCGGAAGGCGGAAGATCGGCAATGTCACGCACCCGGGCTGCATGATGGCCGGAGAAGTGATCCTGTCTCGGATCAGCATGACGGACGAATTCGTCGATGAGACGCTCGGTGACGACCGCCGCGTGCTTGTGCTTGAGAGCGAAACAGAGATTTTGCCTGACCGCGCCCGCGACGGGCATAAGGGTCAGTTCGGCCGTTTGCTCCTGATCGGCGGCGCGGAGGGGATGGCGGGCGCGATGATTCTCGCTGCGAGAGCCGGAGAAAAGGCGGGAGTCGGTTATACGATGATACGCACCGTTGAGGCGTCTATGCCGCTGATAGCCTCGGCGATCCCGTCGGCACTGTTGTCGGTTGTTCCCGAGGAAGGTGAGACCACTAAAAAAGATTTGCCTGAACCTTCCGCGATCGCCATCGGTGTGGGAGCCGGCAAGGCTCCCTGGGTTGAAAAAGCACTCCGCTACATACTGCCTTTGAACGTTCCTGTGGTCGTCGACGCGGATGGTTTGAATGTGCTTGCCAACATGGCGGAGGCTTTTGAGATTTTGCGCTCTCGTACCGAGAACGGATTCCCGCCTGCCGTTTTGACGCCTCATCCCGGCGAGTTTCTGCGTTTAGTGCCGGAAGCATCGGAACTCCTCCGCAAAGATCGCCTTGAAGCGGCGCGATTCTTGGCCGATAAAGCACAATCGATCATCGTGCTGAAGGGGATGGCGACCGTCATCGCCATGCCGAACGGCGATGCGTACATCAATACGAGCGGCAATGTAGGACTCGCCAAGGGCGGTTCGGGCGATGTCCTGACGGGGCTGATCGCCGGACTTGCGGCTCAAACCGATTCGATCGAATCAGCGGTGACGCGCGCTGTATACCTGCACGGGCTGGCCGCCGACATCGCTGCCGATAATCTGATGTCTGAGACAGTCGTGACGCCCGAAGACGTGATTGACGCCCTCGGGGAGGCGCTTTTCAGGCCCTGAATGTGGTGCACGTTCATTCTTCCTCTCATGTAAGCTTGTCCAAGGTTATCACGTTGAGCGCTATATTATTAGAAGAGATAGCCTCCTGTTGAAGCCGGCTCCACCAGAGTTTCTTACTCTTCGATTAAATTGGTATTCGCCGTGCTCCAAGCTGTCCAAAAAAGATCGGTGCTTCACTACAATTTACGCTTTACACACCGGATTAACTTCGTATTCGCCGCGATTGTAAGCAATCCAAGACAAGATCGATGATTTACTACCATTTTTGTTGGCTCTTTGATACAATGAACTTGTTTCCGGGGCGGGGTGAAATTCCCGATCGGCGGTGATGCCTCAATGAGGACGAGCCCGCGAGCCTTTCGCATGACCGGGTGAGAATCCCGGGCCGGCAGTATAGTCTGAATGAGAGGAAACAGAGGTTCTTGTCTTCCATGGACCTTCGCCCCGATTATGCGGGGCTTTTTTATGGCTCCGTATCATGAGGAGGAGCTAAAAATGAGTGAAACGGATGTTCGCAATAATACGATTGCACGTGGTGAACGCAGGGGCGTGGCGAGCGCCAAATGGATCGCAAAAACAGGAGTATTATCGGCAGTTGCGATCGCGCTGATGTATCTTGAAATTTCTCTGCCGCTGTTTCCCGTATTTTTAAAATTTGATTTTTCGGAGATTCCGGCGTTGCTCGCCGCTTTTGCCATGGGGCCGCTTGCCGGGATTGCCGTCGAGCTCGTGAAGAACTTGGCGCATTTGCCGGCGACACATACCATGATGGTCGGGGAGCTGGCGAACTTCATCATGGGGAGCTGTTTTGTCGGTGTCGCAGGCCTGATCTATCGTTACAAGAAGACGAGAAAAGGGGCGATGATCTCGATGGCAGCGGGTACCGTCGCGCTGACCGCGTCGGGCGCTCTCATCAATTACTTCCTAACGATACCGTTTTACATCTCCGCGATGGGTTTTACGCTCGACAAGATCGTCGAGATGACGAGAATGGCAGGCAATACGCTCGTACACGATTTGCCAACCCTGATCTTATGGGTTTTCATTCCGTTCAACATTTTCAAAGGACTGGTGGTGTCGCTGATCGTCCGTTTGATTTACAAGAAACTGAGCCCATTACTACACCGCTGATTGCCCGTCTGATTAGCATGAAGCTGCGTCCGCTGCTTCACAGTTGATCGGCATCTTGCAATCGATGGTCTTCTGCTAGTCACCATCGTCCGCTTGCAATCGATGCTCTTTTTCTAGTCACCATCGTCCGCTTGCAATCGATGCTCTTCTGCTAGTCGTCATCATCCGCGTACAGTCGACGATCCTCTTCGCGGAGTCCGTCTTTTGTTAGGCGGAGGACGTGCGTGCAGACTTCGCGCAAAAAGGCGCGGTCGTGCGAGATGCTGATGACGCAGCCCGGATACGTCGCGACGCTCTCTCTGAAAGCGGGATTGCTCAAAGGGGAGAGGTGGCGGCTCGGTTCGTCGAGAAGCAGGACGTTCGGCCTCGTCAGGCGCATTTTTGCGAACGCGAGCTTAACTTTCTGGCCTCCTGACAGCGTCTCGATCGGGCGGATCATCTCTTCTCGCGCAAAGTTGAGGCTTCCCAACAAGTTTGCCGCCTCCTGTCGGATACCGGCTCTACCGTCAGAAGCGAGATAATCGATGGCGCTGCTCCGCGCGTCAAACAATTCATGCCAATCCTGCGGCAGGTAAAAGATCTGAAGGTCATTCCGCTCACGCAATTCCGAGACAATCAGTCGAAGGAGCGTCGATTTCCCGCATCCGTTTTCACCGGTGATGGCGATGCGCTCCGGTCCTTTGACGAGCAGTTGAACATTTCTTGACAAGATCTTCTCGCCAATTTTCAGGAGCGGTAGATTGACGCGGATGACTTCCTTATTGTTCGGAATTCTCGGCATATCGGCGAGGAAAAAGTCGACGTCGTCTTCACGATCCGTTCGTTTTGTCCCGTCGGCGCGTTCGCGTTCCAACCGTCTCCCGGTCGATTTGACAGAGTGCATCTTTTTCTTCAGAAGGCGGGCTCCGGCCGGGTCGGCTCGCGAAATATTCTCCTGCGCGCGATGTACCTTGTCTTGAATCTCGAGGTGGCGTCGCATTTTCTTGCGGAAATCCTTTTCTTCTTTTACCGCCAATCTGTTCTGCCTGTCAATGTTGTACACAAACTTGGCCATGTATTCACGAAAACCGAGTCCGCTGTATGTCGCCCGCGCTTCCGTCCGACGCCATATCTGCTCGATATGCAGGATCTTGTCGGCGGTGCGTTCAAGCAGCGTTTCATCGTGGGATACGAAGAGAACAGGTTCAGGACAGTTAGCAATGAACGACTCGACGAGGTGTATGCCCTCGAGGTCGAGGTCGTTGATCGGTTCGTCGAGCACGAAAATATCGGGGCGTTGCAGCCGGACGAGAAGAAGGCGAAGTTTCATCCTCTCGCCGCCCGACAGCGATTGAATCTTTCTTTTCGAGAAGAGGATGTTCTCATTGAGCATGAATTCGTCTGCGAGACGGTAAAGATCACCGTCCGCGATGTAAGGGCGCGTCAACTCTTCGACCGTCTTGTCGTACAACCTCGTCGGTGTCTCCTGTGACAGATAGCCGAGGTGGTGAGGCGAATAATCGATGTGCCCCTGCCAGCTCAAATATGTGGATGCAAGTTCAGGCACGCAAATAATGCGCAGCAACGCCGTCTTACCGTTGCCTTCGGCACCGATGACGGCGAGCTTGTCGCCACTTTGCAAACTGAAACTTAGATCGGAAATAAGTGTTCGTTGGTCGCGATTTTGTGTGACCGTAAGGTTGTTGACTTGCAGCATAAAGACTCCTTTACATACGCCATCCGCCTCATGCGGATGAGTTTTTCTATTACTGTGAAGTCTTTAGCTGTTCATTCGTCTTTAAACCTCGCTGTGCAGATCGTTTATCGGAGTCTAATAGAATCCGTCTCCTCAAGTAGAATACCAAGCGTGTGCACAGTTGTCAAAGGCCGCGAAACGGTCAAATCGCGAGATCATCGACACTGTTCTTCTGTCCTTACGCCAAGGGTGATAAGGCCTTGTCTATGTTAAAATATTCGGGTAGACCGGCATCGGTCATAAACGATTGAATAGCACGAGAAATGGAGGCTGTTATGAACCTCAACGCTCCACGCGGAACGCGAGATATTTTGCCCGAAGAAGCTGAACGCAGGCGTGCGTTAGAGCGCGCTTTTGCAGATGTCTGTGAACGGTACGGATTCGGCGAGATTCGTGTCCCCACTTTTGAACATACGGAATTGTTCGTCCGAGGTGTCGGTGATGCGAGCGATATCGTCCGCAAGGAGATGTATACGTTTACCGATAAGGGTGACCGCAGTCTAACGTTGCGCCCCGAAGGGACGGCAGGTGTCGCGCGGGCTTACGTTGAGCAAGGCATGTCCTCATGGCCGGCACCCGTCAAACTCTGGTATAACATGAACATGTTCCGTTATGAAAAAATGCAAAAAGGGCGCTATCGCGAGTTTTGGCAGTTGGGCTGTGAAGTTTTTGGCAGTGACAGTCCGCAGGCCGACGCTCAAGTCATCGGGCTGTTGGAAACATTCTTCAGAGAATTAGGTCTCGGTGAAGTCGATCTTGAAATCAACAGTATCGGTTGCCCCCAGTGTCGTGCCGATTACCACAAGGCGCTACGTCAATACTACGCTGTATACGTCGAAGACATGTGCGAAGACTGCCATGACCGCTTTGAACGCAATCCGCTCCGCATGCTCGACTGCAAGGAGCCGTATTGTCAGTCCTTGGCCATGAAAGCGCCGTCGCAGCTCGACTATTTGTGTGATGAATGCAAAGTTCATTTCGATAGTGTGAAGTCGTATCTTGACGAGATGGAAATCTCGTACCGTTTGAACTCGCGTCTCGTCCGGGGGCTCGATTACTATACGAAGACCGTTTTCGAGTTTGTCTCTTCACACGTAGGGACGCAGGGTACG
Organism: Clostridiaceae bacterium; assembly: GCA_012841145.1. Lineage (GTDB taxonomy): Bacteria > Bacillota > Clostridia > Saccharofermentanales > DTU023 > UBA4923. The sequence continues at coordinate 18,275 of DUVH01000028.1, forward strand.
ATCTGCGGCGGAGGTCGTTACGACGGTCTCGTCCGCGAGATCGGCGGCATCGACGTGCCGGGTGTTGGTTTCGCGCTTGGCGTTGAGCGGCTCTTACTCGAGTTGGATGCACAGAACGTTCCCTTCGGAAAAGCTCAAAGTCCCGATCTCTTTATTGCGTCGTTTCCTTCGACGGCTGCCAATGCGCTCGATTTGGCGCAGACGCTGATTCGTTCCGGGCTCAAAGTCGAGACTGACGTGATGGGCAGAAGCCTGAAAGCGCAGTTTAAAGCGGCCGATCGCATGGAGGCGCATTACGTGTTGGTCTTGGGCGATACGGAAGTCTCGATTTCGAGAGGCAAATTGCGGCGACTGTCGGACGGCAGCGAGCAGGATGTGCCTTTGACAGCCGTCGGGACACTGCTTCACGACTACAGAAAGAAGCGCTCGGTCGCTGAGAAGGAAGAGGTGCGATTCGAGCTGTAACCGGGCTGACGCGAGGACAGTAAAGGCTCGTTTTCGTGTATGATAGATAACTAATCTGGCTGAATAGACAGAACAAAAATCCATGGAGGTTTTATGAGCGAATCAATGGGCGCATGGAGGCGCAGTTCTCTTTGCGGTGACGTCACGGAGGATATGATCGGACAGGAATTGACGCTGATGGGGTGGTGCCATAGGCAGCGCGACCTCGGCGGTGTACTTTTTCTCACGTTACGCGATATCGCGGGCGAGGTGCAGATCGTCGTCGATGGCGATTCTCCGACCGACGTGCGCGAAAAAGCGAAAACGGTGCGCGGCGAGTATGTACTCGCATGCCGCGGCTTGCTCCGGAGGCGAGCGGCGATCAATCCGCAGATGAAGACGGGATTAGTCGAGCTGCACGCGCAGGAGCTCAGGATCTTGTCCGTTGCTGAAACGCCGCCCCTCTACATTGAGGAGGATATCGACGTCAATGAGTCGGTTCGCTTGAA
>DUVH01000029.1 GCA_012841145.1 Clostridiaceae bacterium
GCTCTTTCTTTTCAACTGTATTTATCTCGTCGGCGTCCGAATTAGTTTCTGACTGATCGACAGCCGTAAGTTCTTCCTGCTTCGACTCGCGCCTCGCGCGAATCGCCATCTCAATCCCTTCAGCGCCTGACCGTCGCTTACTTCCGGAGGGGGTAACAGCATTCTGCTCAGAAGCTGATGTCAGGTTCTCTTCGGAAAAAATGAAAGGTTCCGTTGTCTGTTCACGGTCACGGTGAAGAGGTTCACGATTAATCAAAAAGTTCGGAATCTTAGTTTCGAGATCTTGAGCAGTTTTCATTTGTTTTGAGTCGGGAGATAGCGCCTGCAGGTTCGGTTCGGCAAGCCTCTCCCTATCTCCATAGCGTTGCGTGCCGTCGTGAGGACGAAAAAGGGTTGACGCACCGCGTGCGGAATGAGCCAAACGGCGACGTACTCTCTTCGTCATCTTTTTGCGAGGAATAATGGCAGTCCTGACGGCAACTTCAGGTCTTAAGCGGAAGGCGTCAAGATTGCCCATCCGTCGAATATCGGAGAAAACGGTCATCTCAGAATACTCGGCGACAGTTAGCGGTTTTAGGAATCGTATGGCCAGAAAAAGTTCCTTTCTCGAATGAGGGTTGCGCGCGATCCACGCACGAACGTGGTAAAAACGCGGAACAGATTGAAAGCCCGCAGCCTCGCCGATTTGGACGTCATTCATCGATTCCAAGGTCTTTCCGTAAAGCAGGACCATTTTCTCGATCTCATCGAGCGGGATAATACGCTTGCTGATGATATCTTCGACGATGAGCTCATCATATCGCGTGATAAAAAGCCTGCATGACATGCCGGTCATACTCGAAAGACCCGAGACGACCGTCAATTCACCGCCCCACTTCGCTTTTCTCTCGCGTGTATCGTTCTTGATACTGCGTTTGAGCTGGAACGTGCGGATCCGATTCCAGATCATGGCGCCCAAAGACGACGCCATCAAGGCGAAACCGACGTAATGTCCGAGAACCCCCATCCAGACGAGGATAAGCGAACTGATAAAGACGATGAGAAGTGTCAAAATCATACGGACATTCTACCATACGCCTGTCGCGGGACGACACGCTGCTAAGGTCACGGTTGTAATCAGAAGAGGGCGGCGTTCACTCCAATATGGCGTAATGACCGCGTTCGTCACTCGTCAAGATCGAGGATTCTTACTATTTCACCGGTCTGCTTATAAATATGGTGAGACGGAACAGAGACGCGTACTGAAGATAATGGGTATACGATACTCCTCTCCCCGATCATTACGCCGGGGTTCAATACGGCATTACAGCCGACCTCGACCGATTCGCCGACGATCGCCCCGAACTTCCTAAGTCCCGTTGCAATGCTCTCATCTTTATAGCGGACAATGACCTGGCGCTTGTCGGCTCGCAGATTCGACGTAATCGAGCCGGCGCCCATGTGAGCGCCATAGGCGAGGATGCTGTCGCCGATGTAGTTGTAGTGCGGAACCTCGACGTGACCAAGCAGGAGAGAATTTTTGATCTCTGTTGCCGTTCCCACAACAGTGGACGGTCCGACGTAGGCGTTGCCCCTGATAAATGAACCCGGTCTGAGCTGAACACCAGCTTCGATTATCGCAGGACCTTGAATCGTCGCAAATTCGGAGATCGTTGCATCTTTTGAAATCCAGATGTCGTCCCCGATTTTTTCATACTCGTACGATGAGAGTGATGGACCGATCGCCTTGATAAATTCACCGATCTTCCCGAGCAGATCCCATGGATAAAGAGAATCCGAGAAGAATTCATGAAATAGAACGTTTTCGCAGGTATTAAAAAAGCGAGCCGTTTTAAGATCATCCAGTGACATGGAGTCTCCCCTTCCGATTGAAAGATATACACAGTGATTTCCGTATGATAAGCATTCTATCATACGTGCAAAGTTTGACGATTTGATATCAACAGCTTAGAATGATCTCTGCGAGGTGTGGCGCAGTTGGCAGCGCGCGTGGTTTGGGACCATGAGGCCGCAGGTTCAAGTCCTGTCACCTCGA
>DUVH01000030.1 GCA_012841145.1 Clostridiaceae bacterium
CCTCTATTCTAACAGCTTTTTACCTCTTTCGGTAACTTTCAATACATTTCCTAAGCTCGATCAGGGAAGCGTTTGAGTCGATTCTTGATTCCCTACTCTACTGTACAGGTTACTTTGGCATTCAGCGCAGTTCGATAGAACATGGCAGTTTCAACGATTATTTCGTCATACTGACGATAGTCCGACGATTGTTTACAGGTCTATACTTTATATGTCAAAAAATGTCAAAACAGCTTTAATCAGCAGCCTAAAGAAAGATAGAGGTACAACGACAGATGATCGAACTTAAAGGCGTTAGCAAAAGCTACGACGGCAAAAAAAACGCCGTTGACAACGTGACACTCAGCATACATGACGGTGAGATTTTCGGTTTTCTCGGACCGAACGGAGCAGGAAAAACGACGACTCTGAAACTCATCACGGGTCTTCTCTCGCCCGATGCGGGCTCTATTGTGATCGACGGCTTCGATATCGAGAAAGATGCGCTTGAGGCAAAACGCCGGTTCGCCTTTGTGCCCGACAATCCCGAAGTATTCACGCGCCTCAAGGCGATCGAATATTTACGATTTATAGGAGACGTCTACGGCGTGGACGGCTACGTTCGAAAAGCGCGCGTAGACGACCTGTCGAAGAAATTCGGCATCGCCGATGTCCTCAACCAACAGATTAAGACTTTTTCACACGGCATGCAGCAAAAACTCGTCCTCGTCGGTGCACTCCTTCACGATCCCGATGCATGGATTCTCGACGAACCGATGACCGGCCTCGACCCCGCGTCTTCCTTTACACTTAAGACAATGATGCGCGAACATGCCGACGCCGGAAAGACGGTTCTCTTCTCGACGCACATCTTGGACGTCGCGGAGAAAGTCTGTGATCGCCTAGGGATCATTGACGACGGCAAACTTATTTTCGTCGGAACGGTCAATGAATTGAGAGCACATTACGAAGATGATTCCTCGCTCGAATCACTGTTCCTGCGACTCGTAAGCGACACTGAAAACGCTGCGAACGGCGATTCTTTTGTCGGGTAGATTGTGATTGGTTCGGTGATACGATGAAACAATATCTTATTCTCATGCGCCCTCTCTGGTCGGAGATGATCGGCAGCATTACCCAAAGCACTGGAACGATCCGGTCAAAAAAGAAAAAATCGGCAAAGCAGCGTTCTAAAGCCGCGACATTTTTTCTCTATCTTTTTCTCTTCGCAATGTTTTCTTCCTATTCCGTCATGATCGGCATCAGTTTGACAAAACCGCTGATGATCATCGGAGCGGAAGATTTGTTTATTAGAATCATCGCGATGGCGGCACCTATTCTTGCCGTTATCTTCGGCATCCTGCAAGCTATCCCGACGTTATACCACGAGAGCAACATTGAGACGCTCCTCGTGCTTCCCGTCAAGCCGGCAGCGATCACGGCGGCGAAACTGACTCAGGCATTCATTCCGATCCTTCTTGTCACGACGATTCTCTGTTACCCGTCGCTTATCGCGCATGGCATTGTCTCGAAGCGCCCGTGGGGATTCTATGTGCAGTCAATGCCTTTTATGTTATACGTCACGGTCGCGCCGTTTGCCGTAGCGGCCATTCTCGTCCTTGTCATGATGCGATACACAAAATGGGCGCGTAACAAAGACAGATTTCAATTGATCACATCGATTGTAACCGTCGTTTTCATCGTCGCTTTCTCGCTCTTTGCCAATCTGCAGACATCCGATGGGGGCTTGAGCAGCGGCGGGATATTCTCAAATCCGGCAACGGGAGCGCTCCTGAACAATCTCGTCAAAATTGTTCCGACGTCCGCTTTCAGTGCCGCCATGCTTATCGATGCAAATCGTTGGAGTACGCTATTGTACGGTCTCATCGCCTGTGCGCTGAATGTGCTTTCCGTTGTCTTGCTGCTCGCCGTCGCCGACAAGATCTATTTGCGCGGCGTCCTCGGCATCCAAGGTGGCCAAAGCGCCAAACAGCTCACTGCGACAGAAACGGCTCGCAAGCTCACGCCGCGAAGCGCGTATCGGGCAATTCTTCATAAGGAATGGATTCTACTCCTCCGCACGCCGGCATTTTTCACGCAGACGGTTTTCTTCGTACTATTCTTTCCGGTGATAATGGTCGTATCGTTCGCGATCAGTTTTTCGCGGGCTCCGGAAACAACAGAGAAAGGCTTTAATCTCATCAACTTTTTGCGTCAATGGATTTCATCCGGCGCTTGGCAAGATTCCATCTGGATTATCGTCTTAATCGTGGGAGGCATCGCCGCATTCTTCAGCGGCACTGCGCTCCTCTCGGCTTCAGCGATTTCGAGACAGGGAGCGACATTCAACATATCAAAAATAATCCCTGTTCCGTTACGTACACAAGTTCTTGCGTGGTTGACACCGGGATTCACCCTCTTGACCGCCATCTGGATCATCATTACGGTCGCTCTCGCTATTTTCCTCCGTATGCCCCTCAGCTTAGCGCTGCTCGTTTTTGCCGTCGCCCTGATCAACTCGTATTCCATGCAGTTGTTGGGATTCTGGGTCGACATGAAATCACCGTTGCTCACTTGGAGCAATGAGATTGAGGCTGTTAAAAACACACGTGCCGGAACTGTATCGTCGCTCGGTGATTTCGCCTATATCGGTATCTCCGTCGGGTTCGCCTTTCTCGTGCGGAAACTCGCAACGGGAAACAACCTCGTTGTCGGCATCGCCGTCATTGCATTGTACGTTCTCGTTGCCGTTATTTTGACCTTCCTCGTCACCCGAACGGCGAGGCGACTGTTCCAAACGGTTGAACTTTGAGATAATAGGATTGCGCAGGCTATCTTCCTTTGGGGAACGTCGCCTCCATAAACACATGGTTAATGAAGTATATATAAGAAAAGGAGCCACTTTTTCATGACAAAACTTATCGGAAATCTCGTATTTGGTCAGTCCGGCGGACCTACCTCCGTCATCAACTCGAGTGCTGCCGGAGTCTTTCTCGAGGCGTTGGATCATCCCGAACTCATCAAGAATGTTTACGGCATGCGTCACGGCATCGAAGGAATCCTCCGCGATGAACTTTATGATATCGGGCAGGAAGATCGTCGAGAACTCGAATACTTGACGGGCACCCCCTCCTCTATTCTAGGCACATGTCGCTATAAAATCGCATCCCCCGATGTCGACGATACGGATCTTAAGCGTATCCACGAAGTTCTGGCAAAGCACAACATCCGCTACTTTTTTTACAACGGCGGTAATGATTCAATGGATACGTGCTTGAAAGTTGGAAAATATCTGAAAGCGCAGAACTATGAATGCCGCGTCATCGGCATACCGAAGACGATTGATAACGACTTGTTCGGCACGGATCATTGTCCGGGATTCGGATCGTCCGCCCGCTACCTCGCAACGGCGATCTCTGAAGTTTGGCAGGACGCGCACTCATATAAAACACCGATGGCAATTGTCTTTGAATGCATGGGACGTCACGCCGGATGGCTCGCCGGAGCCTCCGCGCTCGCGGGCGTGATCGGGCACGGACCTGATCTCATCTATCTTCCGGAAGTTCCTTTTGACTTCGAGCAGATGTTTGAAGACGCGCGTCAAGTTCTGAAGAAAAAGAACGTTGTCATGATCAGCGTCTCGGAAGGCATCATGACGGCGGACGGTAGCCTTGTCGCCGAACAGCTCTCAAGCCGCGCAACCGATTCATTCGGACACAAACAGTTGGGCGGTGTCGCAGCTATGCTCGCTGACGAACTCGCGCGAGAGCTCGGACTCAAGGTTCGTGGAATTGAATTTTCCCTGCTGCAACGCTGTGCGGCACACGCAGCTTCAGGTCGCGACATCGAAGAAGCTCTCCTCGCCGGTCGTTCAGGCGTCCGAGCGGCCTTAGACGGTGTAAGCGGCGTGATGATCGGGTTTAAGAGACCGGAAGGCGAACCGTATCGTTGCGAAATCATTCACATCCCTCTTGCGGAAACGGCAAACAAAGAAAAAGTTGTTCCCCGCGAGTGGATCAACGAGGCGGGAAACTACGTCACGCAGGAATTTATCGACTACTCATTGCCGCTTATCGGCGGAGAGCCGTATCAGAAACATGAAAACGGACTTCCGCGCTTTGCGAAACTGAAAAAAATCCGTGTATAAAAACGACATTCCGATGGAGAGATCAACTATGAATAGACGATCTCTCCGTCGAGCGTAATTGAACCGCTCGCCCCTCGTTGCGTCCGTTTGATGCGGATAACGGCTTCTTTCGGCCCGTCAACGTGACGCCCGAATGCATCGATTCCGCCCTCCGTCAAATAGCGGCGCATAACGATCGTTTGTTTATCAGTTTCAAGAACCTCGAAATATCCTGTCTGCAGAACAGGCGTCGATGCGCGGAGTTTCATGAGTTTCCTTGCGCGTTTCGTGAAATCGCCCTCCGGTGCGTCCCACGGATACGTGCGCCGATTAAACGGATCGTCATACCCCTCCATACCGAATTCATCACCATAGTAGACGGCCATCGCACCCGGAAAACCCAGTTGCAACAGCATAGCCGCCAAGACGAGCTCCTTACCCTTTTTGCGCTCTGACTTTGACATGGACAGTCGCATCTGATCTTCTCTCTTCGGCGGCTGCGGGGCACCCGCAAGTTTCGTGATAATACGTTTCGTATCGTGGCTGCCGAGAAGATTCATCTGACTGTATAAAGCCTGCATCGGCGTTACGGAACAGAGATGGTCGAATCCATAGCGCAAGCCTTTTGCATCGATTTGCCCCTTTAGAAAGTCGATCACAAATTTACGGAACGTGTATCCCATAACGGCATCGTGCGTGCGCCCGAACAGAAAGTCGCGATGGCTCCCATAGCTGATCCGCGCCGTCGGCTCTTCCCAGATTTCTCCTAAAATATAGGCATCGGGATTCTCAGCTTTCACACGCCGCCTGAGCAATCTCAAAAAGGAATCGGGCAACTCATCCGAGACGTCGAGCCGAAATCCCGAACAGCCGGCTTTAATCCAATAAGCGAGCACACCGTCGGGGCCGCAGATAAACTCGCGGTACGTCAGCTCGTCTTCATGGACGTTCGGCAAGGAGTGAAAATCCCACCAACACTCATACGGGGCGATCACGTTACCGACCTTTGAGGCTTTGGGACTTTTCAACTGTTTCTCCGCGTCATCGTCAAAGCGATACCACGCCGTATAAGGAGAAGGCGTCCCGTCTCGTATTTCCTGCCAAGCTCCAACGGAATCATAGCGGTCATAGCGGTTAAAATAGAGACTGTCGGATCCGGTATGACTGAATACACCGTCCATGATGACGCGGATACCAAGACTTTCCGCTGTGCTGAAGAGATCGCGGAGATCGTCGTTCGTTCCGAGAAGCGGGTCAACACTCAAATAATCGCCGGTATCGTAGCGATGATTCGATCTCGCCTTGAGAACGGGATTCAAGTAAAGCGCCGTCACGCCGAGATCGGCCAGACTCTCAAGCTTCTCCGTAATACCCGCCAGCGTCCCGCCGAAGAAATCACACGCTTCATAGCCGTTCGAACCTTTGCCGGCAATGTCGACCTCCTCACTCCAATCTCTGTGCCATATTCGCTCAGGAAAATGCATCTGTTCGAGCGCTTTCGATTCGTCAAATTCCGCCCCGCGATTGTATCGGTCAGGGAATATCTGATAGAGAACGGCGCCTTTCATCCAATCCGGCGTCTCAAAATCGGGTGCATATACCGTTATCTGAAAACCGGGAATCGCCTCACTGCCGTTCGAACAAAAACGCGGACTGAACTTGAGTGTTGTCGACAATATCCCCGACGTTGACTTGTCGGGGAAACCCCATCGATACCTCCTGTCGTCAAACCTGACCTCAAACCAGTAGAAAAAGAGACCAGGCTCATCGTCCATGCGAACCTCAGCCGAATAGACGACAGCATCCTCGGGAAGCCGATTCTCCTTTAGCCAGCCGTCAATCTCAACGCCTTCTTCGCGACGCATTAACACGTAGCCTTCACTGAACGTCTCAAGTCCGTACACGTAAAACAGACGTACCGAGTGAATGGCGGACGAATACTCGGAAAGAGCTATGCGTAATTTTATCTTAGTACCTGTTGTAACTGCGCCTTTCGGCGATCTATAAAACGACGACGTGACATCATGCGTAATGGTGATCACTAATTACCTCGCTTCGGCCACCATGGCGGCGTAAAGTTCCTGATATGCTCCGGCTGAACGATTCCATGAATAGTCGCCTTTCATTGCTGTTTCAACCATCTTCGCCCAGCTGTCCTTGTCATCGCGATAAAGCGAGGCGGCATCTTTCGCAGTATAGAGCAGTTCATGTGCGTTAATGTTCTGAAAGCCAAAACCCGTTCCCGTCTTCTCATATTTGTTCCACGGCTCGACCGTATCGGCAAGTCCGCCAGTCTGGCGGACGATAGGAATCGTCCCGTACCTCATGGCGATCATTTGTGACAAGCCGCACGGCTCGAAGAGTGACGGCATGAGGAAGATATCGGAGCCCGCATAGATGCGACGCGCCAGATGACGATCAAACTGTATGATCGCGCGCATGTTATCGGGATGTCTTTCTTGTGCTTCCTGCAATCTCCTCTCATACGACGGATCGCCCGTCCCGAGTACGACGATCTGCAAATCCTCTTCAAGCAGCTCGTCGATGATGTGGAGCAAGAGATCGAGTCCCTTCTGCGAGTCAAGTCTCGTAATCATTGAAAAGAGAGGCGTTTTCGATTTCTTGGGCAGATTCAATTCCTCCTGAAGCGCTTTCTTACATGTCGCCTTACCGCGAATCCACGCTTTCGGCTTGTAGTTTGCGGCAATTTCAGGATCGGTTGCGGGATTATAAAGATCGACGTCGATCCCGTTCAGAATCCCCGATACTTTCCAGCTGTGCTCCTCAAGAAGACCGTTCAATCCTTCACCGAAATAATCCGTCATAATCTCGCGGGCATAAGTCGGCGAAACAGTCGTCACGCGACTCGACCACGCAATCCCCGCCTTGAGGAAGTTCGGAGCGCCTTCCTTGAGAACGGCGGTCTCCGTCATGTAAGAATCGGGAAGATCGAGAAGATCCTGAACGACTTCACGCCCGTGAATTCCCTGATGTTTGAGGTTATGGAGCGTTATGAGACAACGCGTCTGCGGATGATAATTATGACTTTGGTAATGTGCCTCCAGAAGGATAGGGATCATGCCCGTCTGCCAATCATTGATATGGAGAATGTCAGGCTCAAACCCCATCGGTTCACCCATCGCCTCCAAGACGGCACGCTGGAAAAACGAAAAGCGCTCTATATCGAACGAATAATCGATATAGAGACTGTCATGTCCAAAATAAAAGTCGTTGTCGATCAGATAGACCGGCACTCCGTTGACTTCCATAGTGAACAGGCCGCTGTACATCGTTCGCCAACCGAGCTTGATCATCGACCATCTCATGAACCTCAGTTGTGAAGCATAGTTCTGCTTGATCCTGTTGTAGAGAGGCATGATGATACGAATATCGACACCTTTGCGGCGGAGAGCTTCAGGTAGAGATCCCGTCACATCGCCGAGTCCGCCCGTAGCCGCGAGCGGACTCATCTCAGATGATACAAACAATACTTTCATTAGTATCAACTCCTTCTTAAGTTCCGAGAATTAATGCTCGATACCATTAAATACATTAGCTATTTTCGGTCACACGATCGCGTTTTTCTCGATGACGATCGGGAATCCTGGGTGACCGAGCAATCGACCGTCCATCTTAACGACGCTGTTCTTGTCGATGATCACATGGTCGAGTACGACGCCCTCCGAGATTTGAACGTCTTGGAAGAGTACGCTGTTCGTCACGCGAGCCCCGCGCCCTATGACGCAACCGCGAAACAGAATACTGTTCTCCACATGTCCCATGATCGCGCAGCCGTCGGATGCGAGCACATTTTTAACGACACCGCTTCCCGGAGCGACGATACACGGCGCTCTATTTTTCGCCTTCGTGTAAACTGGACGATCAACGTCGAAGAGCTTATGACGAATCTCGGTGTCGAGAACTTTCATGGACGCGTCGAAGTAGCTTGCCACGCTGTGTATGCGCAACAAAGGCTCTTCAAGCTTAACGGCTTGAACACGGAATCTCTTGTAGTTTTGCAAGATGCCCAAAATCGAGAAATCGGCAATACCGCGCGCCATCATCTCCGCCAAAAGCTGCAACAGCAGATTGCGCGAAATGACGATCAGACCGACGGCATAATTCTGACTTGTCGATCTCGGATAATCGACCATCAGATCGCGTACATAGCCATCGTCATCAAGCTCGAGCGCCATCGCCAGCGGCCCGTCAATCGGCCCGTCCTTATGGTACAGAATGGTGATATCGGCACGCGATTCAATGTGCGTTTTGATCAACGGCTTGTAAGACGTATTCGTCACAAAAGCACTGCCGGAAATGACGACGTATCTTTGATCACCCGTTTTAACGTAGTCGATCACGCTTTGCGCGTCTGTCCGATCGGGCTCGCGCGTGATCGGATTGATGTAGGGCGGGATCATGTACAATCCCTGCCTCATGCGGTCAAGATCCCACGGCGCACCCGTTCCCATATGATCCATGAGCGATTTATATTTTGTCAGCGCGACGACGCCGACGCGTTTAATCCCGCTGTTCACCATGTTGGACAACGTGAAATCGATAATGCGAAAGCGTCCGGCAAACGGAATGGCGGCAATCGCTCTGGGCTCTGTCAGAGCGCCCAGTTGAATGCGCCGGTTATCTGCCAAAATGAGCCCCATGGCGTCTGTAATCACAGGCTTACCTCCATTCTGGAATAGTGCGGCACTTCCTCGAAATATTGCGGATGGCTGCGTGCATGTTCTGCGCCGATCATCGAGTTGCCGACAATTTTCGTCCCTTCTTTAATGATCAGATTCGGAGCGAATACGGTGATCCCGTCCTTGCAAAGCTTGTCATTGACAAAAAGATCGACGCCGTCTTTCTCGTCAGGAGTCGCCCGCACATTGCGTTCAACCCTCGTATCCATCCCAACGATACAGCGCGTCAGAACGGCGCCGGATTCAACATAGGATCCGGGCATCAGGATTGAATCCGTGACAACAGCACCCTCCTCGACGACAACGTTATAGCTGACGATCGTACCGTGACATTCACCGAATATCTCCGAGCCGTCCGTAATTGCGGTGTTTTCGACTTTGGAATTTGGCCCGAAATAATGTGAGGGCCGCTGAGGGTTCCTTGAGTAAATCGTCCAGCTTGTATCGCGAAGGTTGATCAGCGTCGGATCGTTCAGGAGATCCATGTTGCTCTCCCAAAGCGATGAAATCGTCCCCACGTCTTTCCAATATCCGTCGAAAGAGTACGTAAATACATCGTATCCGGCATCAATCATTCCGGGTATGACGTTGGCGCCGAAATCGTTTCTCGAATCCGGATTCGCCTCATCCAAGATGAGACTTTCTCTTAAAACTTTCCACGAGAAACAATAGATACCCATGGAAGCGAGATTGTTTTTCGGTTTGGCAGGTTTTTCCTCAAACTCTACTACCCGTCCGGTCTCATCCGTATTCATGATCCCGAAACGCGACGCCTCCTCCCACGGGACTTCAATGACGGCGATCGTCGCCTCCGCTTCGTTTTGGATGTGCGATTCAACCATTTTGAGATAATCCATCTTATAAATGTGATCACCTGACAAAATGAGAACATACTTCGGATCATAGCTGTCGATAAACGGGATGTTCTGGTAAATCGCATTGGCTGTTCCCTTGTACCAATCATTTCCTACTTGGCTGAGATACGGTGGCAGGATGTATGTCCCGCCGTTGTTGCGATCCAAGTCCCAAGAATGTCCGTTTCCGATGTAGGAGTTGAGTTCGAGCGGCTGGTATTGCGTCAAAACACCGACCGCCTCAATTCCTGAATTCGTGCAGTTGCTGAGCGGAAAGTCCATGATGCGGTATCGGCTTCCGAACGGGACTGCCGGCTTCGCGACTAACTCCGTCAACACACCAAGTCTCGATCCCTGCCCGCCGGCTAGAATCATGGCGATGATTTCTTGCTTAGCCATCCATTAAACCTCTTCCTTTCTATTCTATGCGAATTCTCATCGTCCGCCACCTCATAGCGAGACGTTCAAAATCGCTTTTCATATGATTGCTTAACCTGTCATTCCGTCATCCGTGTCGTACCGTCCAACATGCGGAAAAACGAATGACATTTTTCCTATTTACTGTCTCCCTCGTATAACAAGTATAGCCCCGATAGAGGAGGGAGCGGCATGTCGATCACCGGGACAGGATTATGCGACGACCATTTGCCGTTCGACATGGAGTGTGAAGCGCCTTCATGTTCGAGCGGTTTCGTCTTCGCATCACCCTGTGCGTTCGACGCATTCGCTACCGTCTCGTATAGTCCGGGTTTGTCACCTCTTTTAGAAATTGCAGATGAGACCGTGTGGAACACAACGTGATCACCGTCGAGACCGCCGTATCCGCTTCCTCCGTATCGCGTCCTGTCGCTATTGAGGAGCAGTCTGTATTGCCCGCGCTTAGGGACGCGCACACGATACGATTCAAAAGACGCAGGCGTCATGTTGAGAATGACGACGATCACTTCGCTCCCGTCCGCATTGATTCGAGCATAAGAAAAGACACTATTATCACGGTCGTCGGGATCTAACCATTTAAAGCCGTCCCATGAACGATCGAGCTCCCAAAACGATGTCCTAGCGCGATATAGGTGATTCAAATCGCGACAGAAATCCTGCATTTCCCTATGACGCGGGTATTGCAACATGAACCATTCGAGCTCCTCGTAGTATCGCCACTCGATAAAGGGAGCGAACTCGTTGCCCATAAAATTAAGCTTAGCTCCGGGATGCGACATCTGGTACATATAGCACGTTCTTAACGACGCGAACTGGCGCCACTGATCGCCGGGCATCCGCCCCAGAAGCGATTTTTTGCCGTGCACGACTTCGTCATGCGAAAACGGCAGGATAAAATTCTCGCGAAATGCGTACATCATCGAAAAGGTGATCTTATCGTGGAATTGGCCGCGCGCATAATAGTCGGCTTCCATATAGGAAAGCGTATCGTTCATCCAGCCCATATTCCACTTATGTGTAAAACCGAGTCCGCCCTCGCTGACAGGAGTCGTCACACCCGGGTACGGCGTCGACTCTTCCGCGGCTACGATACAATGCGGAAAGTGCTCGCGCACCATACTGTTCAACGCCTTGAGAAAATCGATCGCCTCGAGATGTTCGTACGTGCCCAAAACATTAGGCTCCGCGTCAGGACGACCGAAATTCAAATAAATCATGCTGCTGACAGCATCGACGCGTATCCCGTCAAGGTGAAATTCATCGATCCAGAACCAGGCGCTTGATAAAAGAAACGACCGAACTTCCATCAACCCGTAGTTGAAGACGAGTGTTCCCCAGTCCTCATGTTCGCCGCGGCGCGGGTCGGGATCCTCGTAGAGCGGCTCGCCGGTGAATCGGGCAAGCCCGAAAGCATCACGCGGGAAATGTGAAGGCACCCAATCGAGAATGACACGGATACCTGCACGGTGCAGCGTATCGATCAAATACTTGAGATCGGCCGGTGTCCCGTAGCGCGACGTCGCCGCAAAATATCCCGTCACCTGATAGCCCCACGATGTATCGAACGGATACTCTGTCAAGGGCATGAACTCGACGGCGTTATATCCCATATCGACGAGGTAATCCGCAAGCTGTCGCGCGATGTCGCGATAACTGAACACATTGCCGTCTGCATGGCGACGCCAGCTCCCGAGATGGACTTCGTAAATATTCAGCGGTTCGGCGTTGCGCGCATCTTGACGGCGAGCCATATAATCGCCGTCTTCCCACGTATAGTCATTCTCGAAATTGTAGAGTATGGAGGCGGTACCGGGACGCGTTTCGGAGTGACGTGCGAACGGATCAGCCTTGAGCACGACTCGTCCGGAATTCGTTTTTATGGCGTACTTATAACGCTGCCATTCGCAAACGCCTGCGATGAAACCTTGCCAAATCCCCGTCGTTCCGTACGGTTTCAGATGGTGCGCGTTCGAGTCCCATCCGTTGAAGTCGCCGACGACACTGACAGCCTGTACCCTCGGAGCCCAAACGGCAAACCGATAACCCTGTTCGCCTTCCGGCGAGGTCGAGGGTCGTGCCCCAAGCATACGGTAGCTTTGGTAGTTCTTCCCCTGATTGAATAGCCACGCCTGATTCATCGCTGTCATATCTTCCCGACCACCTGCTCATCCTTCTCTTCACGGTATATGAGCTCATGCTCACGTCGCCGCACGAAGCAGGAGTTAAACCAATTATACATGAGAGTAAGCCTTTTTACCGACTTAGACGAAGTTCTGCGACGGTAACACCGTCACCCCCTTCTCCGTCTCCTCCCAAACGAAAAGTTTTGACGCGCCGATCGCGCATCAAATAGTCGTGTGTCGCCTTACGCAGTGCCCCTGTCCCCTTTCCATGTACGATTCTCACAGGTGAAAGACCTGCCAAGACGGCATCATCGATAAATCGATCGATTTCTCCGATCGCTTCATCCACCCTCTTCCCCAACAGCATAAGCTCCGTCGACGCGCGCATCACGATACCGGAGCGCAAGGCTGAGGACGTTTCCATTTTTTTCGGACGCTTATGACGTTGCGGTTCCTTTTGTCGCCTAACAGGTTTCAGCTCCGACACCGGAACGGTTACTTTGAAAGAACCGGACTCCAAGACAACCTGATCTTTTGCGTCGGGAAGCTCCCGCAAGATACCCGATACTCCGAGCGATCTCGCCTCGTAAAGCTCTCCGAGGTTGATCTTGTCGGGAGTGAAAGGGATCTCGGCGGCAGAATCGGCAGAGGAACGAACTCTGTATTTTTTCTCGATCGATGCCAATCGACCGCGCGCCTTTGAGGCTACACGATGGTCGCCCGTTCCGGCCGATGCAGCCTCGCGTCGCATTTCTTCGAGCAGGAGGTCAACCTCTGATCGCGTCTCATCGAGCAGCGATGCCGCTTCCTCACGCGCATTCGCCAGAAGGCGTTCACGTTCATCCGCCAGAGCGTCTCTCTCTCTTTCGAGATCATCTCTTACCCGAACCGTTTCCCTGCGAAGGCGATCGACCTCCTCTTCCATGGCGCGGGCCTCCCGATGGCTCTGCTCAATCGCCGATACGAGATTCTCGAAACGCGTCCCCTCATCCGATATGAGAGCTCTCGCTTTATCAATGATCGCGCCGTCAAGCCCCAAGCGGCTCGAGATAGCGAAGGCGTTGCTCACACCGGGAACGCCGATCAGAAGTTTATAGGTCGGCTGAAGTGTCTCCGTATCGAACTCGCAGCACGCATTCTCGACGCCCTCTTCATTGAGAGCGTAACCTTTCAGTTCGCGATAATGTGTCGTCGCGATCGTATGGCAGCCGGACAGGCGGAGATGATCGAGAATAGCGATCGCAAGCGCCGCCCCCTCGGAAGGATCCGTGCCTGCGCCCAGTTCATCGAGGAGGACGAGTACGCCTTCACCTGCCGTCTTCGTGATGCGAATGACTTCACGCATGTGAGAAGAGAATGTTGAGAGATTCTGCTCGATACTCTGTTCGTCGCCGATATCGACCTCGATACTCTTAAACCACGAAATCTCCGATGGAAGAAGTGCGGGAATAAACAGACCGGCCATCGCCATCAGCGTCAAGAGACCGCACGTCTTGAGCGTTACCGTCTTGCCGCCCGTATTCGGCCCCGTGATGACGAGCGTTTTGAATGTTTTTCCAAGTTCAAAATCGATCGGCACAACGCGATCTTTCGGTATAAGGGGATGTCTTGCTTTGCGTAAGACGATGACGCCCGAGTCATTCATCGCGGGCCTGACCGCATCCATCTCGAGAGCCATGCGCGCTTTCGCCATCGCGAAATCGAGCTCGGCCAAAACGGTCGTATTCGTAAGGAGAACCGCCGCCTGCGTCGAGACAATCGCAGACAACTCCTTCAGTATTTTCATCACTTCGTGCTGTTCCGCGGCCTCAAGCTCGCGAATCTTATTGTTAAGCTCAACAACAGCCATCGGTTCGATAAACAGAGTATTGCCGCTCGCCGACGTGTCATGCACGAGTCCGCGAACAGCGGCTCTTCGATCGGATCGGACGGGAACGACATAGCGACCGCTACGCATGGTGATGAGATGTTCCTGAAGTGCCGAGGCATGTTTTGTCAATACTTTGTCGAGCTCTTTTTTGACGTCATCCTGTGCATCGCGCAGTCTGCGCCTGATCCTGTAGAGTTCTTCACTCGCGTGATCAAAGAGTTCGTCTTCACCGGCTACGGATTGTTCCAAACGTCGCAAGAACCCCGGTAAGGGCTCCAGCATTCTCGCCTTTCGATGAATCGCCGAGTCGTCCGCAATGTCATCATCATGCGGATGATCGGAAACGGCATCGAGCATTCGATCGACAGCACGAAGAAAAGACGCGATTTTTAATAACTCTCCGCACTCGAGTGTCGCTCCGGCGGACGCCTGCCTGACGATCGGGCGAATGTCATCGATACCGCCAAACGGCAAGTCACCCCATTTGACTAATCGTTTAAAAGCATCTTCCGTCTCGCCCTGCCCATCAAGCGAAGATGAAAGCGACGATGCAGGCAGCAGCTCACGACAGAGCATGCGACCGATCGACGTGCGCGCCTGTTGGGCAAGCAATTCGATGATCACGTTATATTCGAGTTTTTCCAGAGATTTGCCTGCCATACGCCTACTGCCGATCGCGATCGTTTGCAGCGCGCAGCGCACGGATATGAGTGACCGCGTAGTGGACCGTCGCGGAAATAGAGCACAATACCGGCAAAATAAAAATGACATCTTTAATCCACGCCTTCTCCATCGGGACGAGGTAGATAATACCCACAGCGAGGACGAAAAGGAAAGTTGAAAACTTACCCAAGATATCGGAGTACACGACGACCTGATGCTTTGTAAGAAGGACAGTGCTCGCAAACAGCATAAACGTTTCACGCAGCACATAGAACAGGGGCACCCACAGCGGGACGAGTCCTATGGAGAAAAGCATGATGACAGTCACGACCTGAAAAACTTTGTCGACGAAAGGATCGAACAGCTTTCCGAATTCAGTAATCATATTGAATCGGCGCGCAATAAAACCGTCAAGAATATCAGTCAGCCAGATACCTGCAAAGATAAGCACCGTGACGAGACGCTTTTCCGGCCAATGCGTAATAAGAATCGCAAGCGGCACAACGGCCAATAATCTGATGATTGTCAGAACATTCGGAATATTAAGAATAAATCGAACGCCTGCGCCTGAGCCCGTACGCGGCTTCCCCGCGATGTCCGATTTGTCACCGGTATCGCCTTGAACATCTGATGTAGTTGAATTTGCCTCGAGGGCAGCTTTTTGATCGAGTTGTGATCCGTTCGATGTGTTCATCCAGAAACGCCACTTTCAAAAAACATTTTATGATCCGACAAGCGTGCCGTCTTTATCAACAAGCGCACTGTTTGTTATCCCTTATAATATATCACCCTCATGTAAATTTCAGATTAAACCGAAATTTTCGGCTCCGAATCTTTCCATGAGCAACATTGACGTTTCATGCGTCCACTCCACGCGCAGATCATCTTCGGCAGGAAGCAGAGACGCGCTCTTCTCTTCGAAAATCCTAATGGGTATTTCCCCTGAAAAGTATTGAACGGCAGAGCGCAAAGCGAGCAACTCATCTCCTGACTCACCGCTCACCCGAAAGACAATTTGTTTCGGCTTAAATTCGTAAGGATCCGTCAGTCCCCGATGGTCAGAACGCGTGCCGGCGCCGGTGTCGGAGCGGCGATTCGGACGGCGCTCACGTCTCTCCTGTTGACGTGAGTAGCCGTTACGGTTATTGGAGCGACCGTATCCGCGCCCCTTTCCCCTGCTGTGTCTCTCCACATAACCGGCTTTCTTAAACTCTTCCGGCAATTCACGCATGTCGCTTGTCAGAGGCGCAATCATTTCCGCAAGAAGTTTTGGCTCTTCATCGCGCATATCGACAGTTCCGGAAATGACAAGTACACTGCGATCGTCAAAAAGATGGTGGTATTTCTCGAACACTTTCGGGAAAACGACAACTTCCCACTGACCACCTTCATCCTCCAAGACGACAAACGCCATCCGTTCATTTTTATTCTTTGTAAAATGATCGCGACGACTCGCCACCAGCCCCGCCATGATCAGGCAATCGCCGGCACGTATGTTCACGGCCGGTCGTTCACTGCCTTCCTCAAAAACATGCGATTCATCGTCGACATCGTCTTGCCTCAGCTCGTCGCTGGTGACGAGCGGAAGCGCTTCAAGCGCCGCTTGATACGAGCCGAGGGGGTGTCCCGTCACGTAAAGTCCTGTCATCTCTTTTTCCATGGCGAGCTTCTCAAGCAAAGGGAAGTCGGGGACATTCGGATATTCGGGCTCGTCAGGTCGGGCGAAGGATTTGTCCGTCGCTAGTTCGAAGAACGACATCTGCCCTTCCATCGTGTTTCGTTTCGCAGCCAATACGCTGTCGGTGAACGGATCAATCACGGCAATCATCTTCGAGCGCGTGATGCCGAAAGCGTCACATGCCGAGGAGCGAACGAGACTTTCCATCATCTTTTTATTCATCACCGAATCGGACATCCGCCTCAGAAAATCACCGAATGTCTTGAACGGCCCGTTCATCTCTCTCTCCGCGACAAGCGCCTCGATCGCTTCGCGTCCGACATTCTTGACTGCACCGAGCCCGAAACGGATGGCATCACCTTCAGGCGCAAAGCGGGCGACGCTCTTATTGATATCGGGAGGCAGGACGCGAATGCCCATCGCCGCCGCCGTACCGACATACCGCCCGGCCTTGGTCAAATCCCCGAGGTATGAATTCAACATCGCCGCCATGAACTCGACAGGATAATAATACTTGCACCATGCCGTGTAATACGCGACGGCGGCGTAGGGGGCCGCATGCGCCTTGTTGAAGGCGTAGCCGGCAAACGCTCTGATGTCCTCAAACAACTTGGTGGCGACTTTCCGCGACACGCCGTTGGCGAGTGCGCCCGGCACGACCGCGCCTTTTTCATCGACGCCGCCCTCGATAAAGAGAGTCCGCAGGCTCTGCAAGAGCTCCTCGTTCTTTTTGCCCATCGCACGGCGGACATTGTCGGCCTGCCCCATTGAGAAACCTGCAACCGCACGTACAGTGCGCATGACCTGTTCCTGATAGACCATGACGCCGTACGTCACTTCAAGAATCGGTTTCAATAGCGGTGTGTCGTATTTAATCTTGCTGGGATCGTGACGTGCCTCGACATAGCGAGGAATCTGGTCCATAGGCCCCGGACGGAAAAGTGAGATGCCGGCGATAATGTCCTCAAATGTCTCCGGCTTTAAGTCGCGCATAAACTGCGTCATGCCGCCGCCCTCCAGCTGGAACACGGCGTCCGTATCGCCGCGACTGATCATCTCATAGACATTCGGGTCGTCAAATACCATCGAGTCGAAATCAATGCCTTTCCCCGTCTTCTCCTCGACGAGCCGTGACGTCTCCTGCAAGACGGTCAATGTGCGAAGTCCGAGGAAGTCGAATTTCAGAAGGCCGACATCCTCAATATCGTCTTTCGTAAACTGAACGACAATCGATTCATCATTACGTGCGAGCGGCGCTATTTCGCATACGGGTTTTCCGGCAATGATAACGCCTGCCGCATGCGTCGAAGCGTGACGAGGCATGCCCTCGAAACGTTTGGCGAGATCGATCACGCGCTTTGTCACGGGATCGTCATCGTAGAGTTTCTTCAAATCGGGGTTTAAACCGAGCGCTTTGTCGATCGTCATTTTCAGCTGATTCGGCACCATTTTTGCGATGCGATCCGTATCCGCGTAGGAAAGGTCGAGAGCGCGCCCGACATCGCGAATGACGGCGCGAGCGGCCAAGGTACCGAATGTGATGACTTGACAGACGTGATCGGCGCCGTATTTGTTCGTGACGTAGTCGATGACTTCTCCGCGCCGCTCATAACAGAAATCGACGTCGAAGTCAGGCATACTGACGCGCTCTACGTTAAGAAACCGCTCGAAGAGCAAGCCGTATTGCAGAGGGTCGATGTCAGTGATGAAAAGTGTATAGGCGACGAGTGACGCGGCACCTGAACCTCGCCCGGGGCCGACCATAATACCCTGCTCACGAGCATATCGGATGAAATCCCAGACGATCAGGTAGTAATCGGTATACCCCATGCTGTTGATAACATCGAGTTCGTAATCGATGCGGCCGAGATAATCTTCGCGCGGTATCCCGGTCTTCCTCGCCTCCATGCGCCGATCGAGGCCCTCCATGCAGAGCCGCCGCAGCATGTCGACCGACGTCTCTCCCGCCTCCGTTTCAAAATGCGGCAAGGAGAGTTTTCCGAATTCAAGCTCGACCTGACAGCGTTCCGCGATTAAGGACGTGTTTGTCAGCGCCTCCGGGGTCGAAGCAAACATCTCCGCCATTTCCTCCGGAGAGCGCACATACAGCGTGTCCGTGTCCATTTTCATGCGGTCCGGCGAATTCAGCGTCTTGCCGGTCTGCATACACAACAGGACTTCGTGCGCAAAGGCGTCTTCTTTATTGAGGTAATGACAGTCGTTCGTGGCGACGAGCGGAATGCCCGTCTCACGGCTGATCTTGATCAATTCCTGATTGACGACGGCCTGCTCAGGAATACCGTTCGCCTGAATCTCAAGAAAATAATTGTCGGCTCCGAAGAGGTCGCGATGTTCCAGCGCAACTTCAACGGCTCTTTCGCGCTGTCCGTCAAGTATGAGGCGCGGCACTTCACCCGACAGACACGCCGAAAGCGCGATCAGTCCGCCTTGGTGTTGTTTCAAAAGCTCTTTATCGACACGCGGACGGTAATAGAACCCGTCGACAAAGCCAGCGGACACGAGCTTGATGAGATTGTGATAGCCCTCGTTGTTTTCGGCGAGAAGAATGAGATGGGACGGCTCACGATCGACCGCCCCCTCCTTTTCCGTATGACTTCGAGGCGCCACGTAGACTTCACATCCGATGATCGGATGTATACCGTTCGCCTTCATCGTTCTATAGAAATCGAGGATTCCGTACATCACACCGTGATCGGTGATCGCGCACGCGTTCATCCCCATCTCCTTCAAGCGTTGAGGGAGTTCTTTGATGCGGATGGCTCCATCCAGCAGGCTGTATTCAGTGTGAAGGTGTAAGTGCGTAAACGCCATATGCAGTTATTATTCGAGCAATCCGTTAACGCGGTCAAGGACGATCTGTTCGTACTTCTTTTGACGTTTTTCCGCGGCGTCACGATCATCAGCGTAGCAACCGAAGTAGACCTTGATTTTCGGCTCGGTGCCCGAAGGCCTTACACACATGAAATCGTGCCCGTCCAGTTGGTAAAGAAGGACGTTGCTTTCCGGGAAATCAAGTGCCTCTTTCTCTCCCGTAGCGAAATTAACAACCTCGCCGACTTTGAAATCGGAAAGCGTCTGAATCCCGAGCGACTCAAATTCATCGAGAGGATTCTCGCGAAGTCCGTTCATTGCGTAGGCGATTTTCTCCTGACCGACTTTGCCCTCGCGGTAGATAGAAATCGTATTTTCCGCGGCAAAACCATACTTGCGATACATCTTCTCGACGCAATCGACGAGCGTCTCGTCGTTTTCCGCGGCGACGGCGGCAATTTCCGCAATCATCAGGCAACTGACGACGGCGTCCTTGTCGCGCACGTCTTTTCCTACGAGGTAACCGAAACTTTCCTCGTAACCGAACTCAAATGACCCGCCCTTTACGTCGCCGTATTTTTGAATCTCCTGTGCAATGTGTCTGAACCCGGTCAACGATAAGTACAAGCCTGTCCCGTAGTGCTCTGAAATGGCCTCCGTCAGCCTAGACGAAACGATGGTGGAAACGCAGAACGAACCGTCGCTTAACTCGCCGCGCGCATCTTTCGTGCCTAAAACGTAGTCCATCAGCAAAAGGCCGATCTCGTTGCCCGACAGGAGAACAAACGTATCGTCTTTCGTTCTGACCGCGACACCGACACGGTCGGCATCGGGGTCGGTCGCGAGTACGAGGTCGGAGCCGGTTTTCTTCGCCAGCGCAATGGCAAGCTCCAGCGTCTCGGGAAGTTCCGGGTTAGGCGTCGGCGTCGTTGGGAAGTTTCCGTCAGGCAGCTCTTGTTCCGGGACGACCTCTACATTCGTAAAACCGTGCTTCTTCAAAATACGGCGAACAGGTTTGTTGCCCGTACCGTTGAGCGGTGAGTAGACAATCGGAAGGTCGTGATGCTTGCGAACAAGCTCTCCATTCAGCGTTAATGACAGCAACATTTCGTCATATTTCTCGTCGAGCTCCGCGCCCACAAAGTGAAACAGCGGGGATCGGGTCGCCTCCTCGAAAGAGAGAGTCTTCTCAAGGACACCTGTAAGATCCGTCACTGTATCCATGACTTCGGCTACGTGATCGGCATCTTCCGGTCCGAGCTGTGCACCGTCTTCGCTGTATGCCTTGAAACCGTTGTACATCTTCGGATTGTGACTTGCTGTCATCATGATACCGCCGACACACCCGTATTGACGGATGGCATAAGACAAGAGCGGTACGGGGCGCAGCTCGTCGGAAAAATAGACACGAAGTCCGTTCGTAATAAAGACTGCCGCCGCAAGCTCGGCGAACTCACGCGAACGATTACGCGAATCGTACGATATCGCGATCCCGCGCTCGCACGCTTCTTCGCCCAACGATTTGAGATGAAGAGCAAAACCTTCCGCCGCGCGCGCAACCGTATACTGATTCATGCGGTTCGTGCCGGCGCCCATAATACCGCGCAATCCGGCCGTTCCGAACTGAAGATCTTGATAAAAACGGTCTTCAATTTCAATCGTATCGTCCGCAATCGCGACGAGTTCCGCCAGAGTCGATGCATCGATCGCCGGATTATCCAGCCAGCTTTGATAGATAGTTTGAGCACGTGAATTAGACATAATGATCTCCCTGTGATTGAAGTAGTTTTCTACTGATTAGTCTATCACAGTGGAGAGATAACCTGATACGAAAAGGGTCGCTATCGAGCCCGATCTATAAAGAACCTTCGCACAGCCGAGTCCTCGGATTGCGATGTTCATATGAGCGAGTTTCTATTTTACGCCCATCTCGCCCTTAAGAACGATCAGCTGATCACGGAGAATGGCGGCTAGCTCGAAATCGAGACGCGATGCGGCCGCCCGCATCTCTTTTTCCACTTGTTTCGCGCGTTTTTGGAGCTCGCGATACGTCCACGTCGAGATTTCCTTTTCAAAGATTTCAATCTGCTCGATCGCGTCAAGTCCCTCATCGGCGACGATATCAAACGTCGTGTCGATTAAATCATGTATCTCTTTTTTGATCGTTGTCGGTGTAATGCCGTGTTGTTCATTGAACGCGTGTTGAATTTTTCGACGGCGATTCGTCTCGCTGATCGCCCGCTCCATCGATGCCGTTATCTCATCGGCGTACAGGATGACGCGACCGTTTACATTGCGCGCGGCGCGCCCGATGATCTGGACGAGCGATGTCGTCGAACGAAGGAAACCCTCCTTATCCGCGTCGAGAATGGCGATCAGCGATACTTCCGGAAGATCGAGCCCTTCTCGCAAAAGATTGATGCCGACAAGCACGTCGAAGTCGCCCGTTCGCAATTTGCGTAAAATGGCAAGCCGATCGACCGTCGCGATGTCGGAGTGCAGATATTCGACGCGCATGCCCTCTTCCTTGAAATACTCGGAGAGCGATTCGGCGAAACGTTTCGTCAGCGTCAGAACGAGAGATCGTTCACCGTTTTCCGTCGTCTCGCGGATCGCCGCCATAAGATCTTCCATTTGATTCTCGACGGGGCGTACATAGACGATCGGATCGAGAAGTCCTGTCGGTCGAATGAGCTGCTCAACAACCTGTGTCGACTGTTCAAGTTCATAAGACGCCGGCGTCGCCGAAACGTATAGCGTCTGCCCCGCCCTCACCTTAAACTCATCGAACGTCAGCGGGCGGTTGTCAAAAGCCGACGGAAGACGAAAACCGTATTCGACGAGAGATTCCTTGCGCGAGCGGTCTCCTTTGACCATCGCCCCGATTTGCGGAACGGTGACATGCGACTCGTCGATAAAGAGAAGATAATCTTCCGGAAAGAAGTCCATCAGCGTAAAGGGCGGCTGTCCTTCCTCCCTGCCCGTCAGATGGCGCGAATAATTCTCGATGCCCTTGCAAAAACCTGTCTCGATCATCATATCCATGTCGTAGCGCGTGCGCTGCTCGAGACGGTACGCTTCGACGAGTTTGCCTTCACCTCGTAATACTTCGAGCCTTTCCTCTAACTCCGCCCCGATGGCGAGCACGGCACGCTTCATCTTTTCCGTCGTCGTAGCATAATGACTCGCAGGGAAAATGGCCACGTAATTTCGCCCCGTGATCGTGCGTCCGCTCACAGCGTCGATCTCACGAATTTCCTCGATCTCGTCGCCGAAGAAACTGACGCGCGTCACCTTGTTCTCTTCCGAGGCGGGGAAAATATCGAGTGTGTCGCCACGGACTCGGAACGTTCCGCGCTTCAAATCGTAATCGTTTCGCAGATATTGTATGCGCACGAGATCTTCAATGACCGAGTCACGCGATCTCATCATACCGGGACGCAGACTGACCATCAGATTCTTGTAATCGTCGGGATCGCCGAGACCGTAGATACACGAGACGGACGCGACGACGATGACATCGCGACGCTCCAGAAGAGACGAAGTCGCTTTATGCCGCAACCTGTCGATCTCGTCGTTGATCAGGGCGTCCTTCTCAATGTAGAGGTCACGTGACGGGATATACGCTTCGGGCTGGTAGTAGTCGTAGTAACTGACAAAATACTCGACGGCGTTGTCGGGAAATAAATTCATGAACTCGGCCGTCAGCTGACCGGCAAGTGTTTTATTATGCGCGATGATCAGCGCCGGGCGTTGCGTCCTTTCGATGACGCTCGCCATCGTGAACGTTTTACCGGAACCCGTCACGCCCAACAACGTCTGCCCGCGATCTCCGCGTTCGATTCCGCGAACGAGCCGATCGATCGCCGCCGGTTGGTCGCCCTTTGGGGTCATATCGGTGCGCAGGGTAAAAGCGCCGGGCAGCACTTCGTTTTTTTGATGTTTCGTCATGCGATCCTCGTCCGTTTCCTATCGCAGTTTTAAATGCCGCAGTCATCATCGGCACGGAGCGGCGGAAGAAAAGACAGCTCTTCAAGTTTTTTGCGCACAGCAGCGAAATCTTGCCAGAGCAAAGGTTTATTTCTGGGATCGCGCAACACATACGCCGGGTGAAACGTCGGCATCACGTAACAGTTATTCGTCTCAATCCACTGACCGCGAACTCTCGTAATGCCTTCATCGGATCCCGTGAAATACTTATAAGCCGTCCCTCCCATTAATAGATAAACGGTCGGTCTCACAAGTCTCAGCTGTTCGCTCAGAAGCGCACGACATTGTGCCGCTTCCTCCCTCGTCGGAACGCGATTGCCGGGAGGTCGACATTTGACAATGTTGCAAATATGATAATCGTCTTTCGAAAGGCGGAAACTCGACAACAAAAGATCGAGGAGTTTTCCTGATCGCCCGACGAACGGTATCCCTAGGCGATCCTCATCAGCGTCCGGCCCCTCACCGAGAATCATTAAGGGCGCCTTAATGCCTCCTCGCCACACGACCACATTTCGTCGCGACTCGGCAAGCTCACACGCCTGACACGACAGACATTTTTCGACAAATTTATCCCATTGCGCTTGTATCGTCATGAACGAACCTACCCTTCTAAAAGTGCGTTTTCTCCACTGATTTAGATTATGCCACCTTTATCATGAGTCATGCACGTGAAGCGATTATACCGTTAAAGATCACCTCCGGCACTGCACACTGATACGAGCGTAAACAAAAATTCAATATTAACTGCAAAATTCCCGGTGTGCAGGATTGCCGGACGTTCGGGCAAATGGCGTGACGAAAAGGGAGGCTATCTCATCATCGCTTTTAATGAACGATTTTGAGACAGCCTCTCTATGTCAGTGTAATTTTGTTTCGGTGAGTTCAGGATCAATACAGTTTTGCACCGGCAGGTATGTTGTCATCCAGAATGAGAAGATTCAGCCCTTCTTCCCCATCGTATTCATATACTGCCGAAATGACCATTCCTTGTGACGGGATACCCATCATCTTTCGCTCCGGCAAGTTAGTTATCGCAACTAACGTTTTTCCGATCAGGTCTGCCGCGTCGTAGTATTCCTTAATCCCTGACAAAATGATTCTGTCTTGACCTGAGCCGTCATCCAAGGTGAACTTTAATAATTTCTTGGATTTCGGCACTTCTTCACAATTCAAGACTTTTACTACCCTAAAATCTGATTTCGAGAATGTTTCAAAGTCAACCATATCTTCAAATAGAGGTTCAACTTTTACCTTGGAAAAGTCTAACTCCTCAAAATCGGTCGTAATTTGATCGTAAGCTTCGGCACTTTGTTCGCCGGAAGCTTGTTCTTCGACAATTTGACTTCCCAACGGCTTCATCGTCGGGAAGAGCAAAACGTCTCGTATCGACGGCTGATCTGTCAGGAGCATGACGACGCGGTCGATACCGATACCGAGTCCGCCCGTCGGAGGCATCCCGATCTCGAGCGCTTCGACAAAGTCGTAATCAGGCAAGTTCGCCTCTTCATCGCCCGCTTCGCGCCTTCTCATCTGATCTTCAAACCGTCGCGCCTGGTCGAAAGGATCGTTCAGCTCGGAATAAGCGTTTCCGTGTTCCCTTCCGTAGATAAAGATTTCAAAACGTTCCGTCAGGCGGCCTTGCGTACCTTGCTTTATTTTTGCCAAAGGCGACACTTCGATCGGATAGTCGATAATGAACGTCGGTTGGATAAGATGCTCTTCGGCAAACTCCTCGAAACATTCACTCAGCGCCTCGCCCCACGTCATCGTTGCGGGGACATCGTTGAGCCCGCGCTCGCGGGCAGCAGCACGCGCTTCTTCGTCTGTTGCGATCAAATCGAAATCTATACCGGCAAACTCACGGACGGCTTCAACCATCGTCATCCTTCGCCACGGCGGCGCCAAAGAGATCGGCGTCCCTTGGTACTCGATCTCATACGTCCCGTTAATGTCCATACAGGCACCGGAAACAAGCGCTTCCGACAGCTCCATCATGGAATGGTAATCGCCGTACGCCTCGTAGAGTTCGAGCATTGTGAACTCGGGATTGTGGCGGTTGCTCATCCCCTCGTTTCTGAAGTTGCGTCCGATCTCATAGACACGCTCCAAGCCTCCGACGATGAGGCGTTTCAGAAAGAGTTCCGGGGCGATGCGCAAGTATAAATCGAGATCGAGCGCATTGTGGTGCGTCACGAAGGGACGCGCCGTCGCGCCTCCGGGAATCGTGTTGAGAAGAGGTGTCTCCACTTCAAGGTACTGCCTGCGCTCGAGTTCTTCACGCATGAAACTGATGATTCGACTTCGCTTGATGAACGTCTCGCGAACTTCGGGATTCACGATCAAATCGAGATAACGCTTCCTGTAACGTGTATCGGTATCGCGCAACCCATGGAACTTCTCAGGCAGTGGGCGTAACGATTTGGCGAGCAGTTTCCACTCCACGTTGCGGATCGATACTTCCCCCATTTTCGTACGGAAAACCTCGCCCGTCACTTCGACAAGATCGCCAATGTCGAGGTTCTGCCAAGCAGCATACGACTCATCGCCGAGATTGTTCAGCCTGCTGAAAATCTGGATCGTGCCCGATCTGTCGAGCAAATCGGCAAAAGAGACTTTTCCCATGCCGCGTCGGGCGAGAAGGCGTCCGGCGACCGACACCGTCTCGTTTTCCAAACGCTCGAAATCGGCAACAATATCGGCGGCATGATGTGTCTGCCGCGCCGTCGTTATTTGGTAAGGGTCTTGACCGTTTTCTTTCAATACACGCAGTTTCTCGATCCGAAAGCCCATCTGTTCCGGGACAGATTCTATTCGTTCAACCGGGTGTTCCTGCTCTGTCATTTAACTCATCCCTTTGGTCTTGATATTCTCAAAATCGTATAGCTATAAATGCCGGAAGGCGTTGTCACCTCTACGGTATCGCCCTTGCGTTTGCCGAGAATCGCCTGCCCGACAGGCGATTCGCTGGAGAGTTTGCCGATGAATATATCTTCCTCTTTTGCCGATACGATCATGTATTCGATTTCTTCGCCCGTATTGTCATGGCGTAAGAGAACATTGCCACCGAGCGTCACGCGCGTGCGGCTGATGTCTTTTTCATCGATCACTTTCGCATTCTTGAGAATCCGCTCGATCTCCATAATGCGGAGATCGTTGTCAGCATAAGCTTGTTTCGCGTCATCGAATTCGGAGTTTTCCGTCACATCACCGTGTGAACGCGCCTCCTTCAATCTCTCGGCAATCTGCGCCGCGACACGTGTCTTACGGTCTTCCAGCTCCTCTTGGTACTCGCGAATTTTGCCGTATGTCATTTCATAGACTACTTCTGCCATAATACCTGCTTCCTTTGATGTTAATTATTTAAAAACCTGATCTAATCAGTTTTCCATTTGGCTCTCTTTGCGGATGACGTCGTGTGCGCCGCCCTCCACGATACTCGTCGGAGAGACGACGACGAATCGCGACTTCTCACGAAACTCTTTAAGATCGATTGAACCGCAGGCGCACATCGTTGACCGAATCTTCGCAATTGTCACGTTGACATTGTCCACAAGTTTGCCGGCGTACGGTACGTAGGAATCGACACCTTCCTCAAAGTGCATGCGCCCTCCTGTCCCGCCGTCCTCATAGCGCTGCCAGTTGCGCGCTCTGTTCGATCCTTCTCCCCAATATTCTTTGACGTAGCTCCCTTGCAGCAACACGCGTCGCGTCGGACTCTCATCAAAGCGGGCAAAATAACGCCCGAGCATGAGAAAATCGGCCCCCATCGCGAGCGCCAACGCCATGTGATAATCGTAAACGACGCCGCCGTCGGAACAGATGGGGATATAAACGCCCGTCTCTTCAA
This sequence comes from Clostridiaceae bacterium, assembly GCA_012841145.1. GTDB lineage: Bacteria > Bacillota > Clostridia > Saccharofermentanales > DTU023 > UBA4923. The sequence goes on from DUVH01000030.1 coordinate 27,101, forward strand.
ACCAGCGATCTCTTGCCTCCGCCACCGCGATCACCGCCGACGCCTGACCGCGGCCGATGCCCTTCTGCTCTCGTGTGATGCAGATGGAGCCGCCGCCAATTCCCACTTTAATAAAAGACGCACCGGCTTCCGCGAGGTAACGGAAACCTTCCTCATCGACGACATTTCCGGCACCCAGCACCAAATCGTCGCCGTATTCCGATCGGATAAAATCAATCGTGTCTTTTTGCCATTCGGAAAAGCCGTCGGATGAATCGACGCAGAGGATGTCACATCCTGCTTCAATGAGCGCGGGAACTCTCTCGCGATAGTCGTGCGTATTGATGCCGGCGCCGACAAGCAGGCGTTTATGCTTATCGAGCATCTCGTAAGGGTTCTCTTTGTGCTGATCGTAATCTTTTCTGAAGACGAGCGACACGAGTCGACCCTCCTCGTCGAGGATCGGAAGCTGATTGAGTTTATGGTCCCAGATAATGTCGTTTGCCTCGCTGAGCGTGATCCCCTCGCGACCATACACGATGTCCTCGATCGGCGTCATAAAATCACGCACAAGCATCTCAGGATCGGCACGAGATACGCGATAGTCACGACTTGTAACAATGCCGAGCAGTTTTCCCGTCGAAGTTCCGTCGTCAGTGATGGGAACCGTCGAGTGACCTGTTCGCTCTTTCAGACGGATGATGTCCGCCAACTTATCATCAGGCTTCAGGTTGCTGTCGCTCGGGACAAAGCCGGCCTTGAATTTTTTTACTTTGCGAACCATCTCGCACTGTCTTTCGATCGGTTGCGAACCGTAGATAAAAGACAGCCCGCCCTGTCGAGCGAGCGCAATCGCCATGCGATCATCGGAAACGGCCTGCATAATCGCCGAAACGAGCGGGATATTAAGCAAAACAGGGCATTCCTCCTCCGCAGGACGATAACGCGTCAGCGGCGTCTTAAGACTGACGCGATCGGGAGTACATTCACGCGTCGTCAAATTCGGTACCAATAGAAATTCACTGAACGTTCTGGAAACGCCGGGAATCATATTGCCCATATCAAACCTCCTTTGAGCGCTTTCGCTCGATCGCCTTTTCTACGAAGGCAAGAAACAACGGATGCGGACGCGTCGGTCGCGATTTGAACTGAGGGTTGGAAATAATGCCGATGAAAAAGGGATGGTGCGGCCATTCGAACGCATAGACCCATCGGCCATCAGGAGACATGCCGGAAAAGCGCAATCCTGTCGCGGCGAGCGCCTCTGAATACGCGGGATTGAACTCGCGGCGATGGTGATGACGTTCTGAGACTTCGTCCGCTCCATAAATAGCATGAAGCATCGAACCCTCCTCAAGTACCATAGGATGCGCTCCTCTGCGCATTGGCCGCTCACTGATCGGTATCTGATCGAGATTCTTCTTCATTTCCGCCGTCAAGTTGGCGTAGTAGAAAATATCTTGACAATCTTCAAGCTCTGCTTCATCCGAATGCGCTTTAGCGAGCCCCGCTACATTGCGCGCGATGTCTACCATCGCCATCTGCATACCGAGTCCGACACCGAAGAAGGGAATCCCCTGTTCACGCGCACTCCGCGCGGCAGCGATCATGCCCTCCATGCCTCGCGCTCCGAAGCCGTTCGGAACGATCACCGCATCAACGTTTGCCAAACGACGATCGACTTCCTCATCAGATATATTCTCGAGCTCTTCACTCGCAATCCAATCAATCTCCGGCATGATGCCGAGGGCAATGCCGGCGTGGTCGAGCGATTCGATGATACTGTAGTACGCATCCTGAAGCTCCGTGTATTTTCCCACGAGCGCAACAGTCAATTCATCACGTTCAGCGCGCGTCTTCTCGACGAGCTGCTCCCAGTCCGCAAGATCGGGTTCGGGAGAATTGAGACAAAGGCGCTCACAGACGATGCGGGCAAGCCCTTCTTTTTCTAAAATCAGCGGGAGTTCATAAATCGATTCGCAGTCGATGTTTTGAATAACTGAATCGGTACGGACATTGCAGTATAACGCCAATTTTTCACGGATACTCTGGTCGAGCGGAAGCTCCGTTCGGCAGACGAGAATATCGGGTTGTACCCCGGACGAGAGCAACTTCTGTACGCTGTGCTGCGTTGGTTTCGTCTTCAATTCACCCGGTTTGTTTAAGTAAGGCAACAGCGTGACATGGATGAAAAGGCAATTCTCTCGCCCGACCTCGTAACTGACTTGGCGGATAGCCTCGATGAAGGGTTGCCCCTCCATGTCACCGATCGTGCCGCCAATCTCGGAGATAACGACGTCGACTTCCCCGCCCTCGGAAACCAAATAGATATGATCTTTGATTTCATTGATGATGTGCGGGACGACTTGTACCGTACCTCCCTCGTAACCGCCCGAGCGCTCGCGAGTGATGACGTTAAGGTAAACACGCCCCGATGTGATATCACTTTCACACGTCAAATTCACGTCAGTAAACCGCTCGTAGTGACCGATATCGAGATCGGTTTCCGCCCCGTCTTCCGTCACGAAAATTTCACCGTGTTGTGTAGGATTCATCAGTGCCGGATCGACGTTGATATACGGGTCGAACTTCTGGATACGGACGTTCAGACCTCTCGCAATAAGGAGCCGACCAAGTGCCGCCGCCGTGAGCCCTTTCCCTAATCCTGATACAACACCGCCTGTTACAAAGATATGCTTTGTCGCCATCTTTACGTTCCTTCTCATCTAAAATTCATCTTATTTGAGCTCTCATGCGCCATACCTGAAAGACACATTGCCAAAGCACCGAACAAAACAACCGCGACGACCGATTGATGATCAAACACTCGGTGTTACGAAACACCCTCTCGCCGCGATTCAAATGCAAATTACAAGAGGTCGGCGTTTGACCTTTACAAACTATACCATGATCATGGCTCTTTCACACGCCACATATTCAGCAAAATGGATTTATTCTACATGCTTGTTAATCCTCGATGCTTATCAGGCCATGGACATCGTAAAAAGGGGGTGATCTTGCGATCACCCCCTTATAAACGAATTCATTCGTCTATTCTCTATTCTCACTTAGCTGCTGTGGTCTTCTCCGATTTTCTTCTTCTGGACGACCATCGCGGCACCTAACGCGATGAGAACTCCACCGGCAAAGACGATCCAGCTCGTCGACTCACCCGTAGCGGGCAGTGCGGGAACTTCTTTATCTCCGCTCTCGACAACTTTAATCGTCTTGGTAACGGTGCCTTTCGTTGTTTCTATACTTAGCAAATATTCACCCTTGGCCAACGTGCTCAGGAACTTCTTCGTCAGCTTTATGATAATACTGCCCTTTTCAGCAGTATAGTCTTCGCCTTCTTTTAATTCCTTATCACCCAGCGTCACACGAACGAGATCCTCGAGTTCCGCATCTGACACCACACAAGTAATTCCTACAGATTTACCGATGTAATACCAGACTACATCTTTGTCTGCGACGATCTTATTGTCCTTGTTCTGCTCTTTCGGCACATCTAAGGTAGGCGCGACAGGCGCAAATTCGGGTGCCGGTTTAACGATGAGACGACCGTCTTTTTCAACTGTAAAGGCACCTTCTTTGCTAAGAGCCTTAATCTCATCGACGAAGATGTCGAGCATCAATCCGAGCAAGGTTACCTGCTCCTTGCCGCCGAACATATCATACCCGTCTCCGCCGCTGGCGAGGAAGTCGTTCGTCGCCAACGTGTACGTCTTCGCGGGATCGATCGGCTCACCGCCAACCTTGACCTCTCCGATCTTTGAGAATTTGCCTTCGGCGTCGGTGAGAATCGTGTATGTCATGCCTGCGACGTGCGGGAATCCGCCGGCAAGCTCAGGATAGCTCTTGGCACCGAATGCCAGTGCGTCGATGATATCCTGCCCCGATACTTTGATGACTGTCACGAGGTTACCGAAAGGTAAGACTGTCATCGCGTCACCCATCGTAATGTCTCCGGCTGGAATGCTGGCACGAATGCCGCCGCCATTTGTCAATACGACGTCAGCTTTCGACGCTTTGAGTAGTGAGTCGGCAATGAGGTTACCGAGGTTTGTCTCGCCTGCCCGGACGTTGGCGCGTTCTCCATCGAGATCCACGGCTGTCTTGCCGATGACTTTCTCGAGCACCACATCGTTGGCTTTATTGAACTCATCAATCTTCGCCTTAATGGCCTCATCTTCATCTACGTCGCGTACATCTTTGAATGTGAGGAGTTCAGCTTTCTTATTCAGCAGCTTGCCGTCTTCTGCAAACAACATTGTCACTTTGCCGATGTTCTCAAAGTACGATCCCGCCTGTGCGACTAGGACATCTGCACCATCCTTATCTTTAATGACCGTGCCTTCCGGCAGCGTCGTGTGGCTATGTCCGTCGATCACGAGATCGACATCTGTCAGCTTGGGAATCAGCAGATCTGTCCTGATGGCGGACTCTTTGTCGACACCGAGATGCACCAGCAGGATAACAGCATTGACACTCCCCTTAACATGATCGATCTCAGCTTGAGCGATCTTAGCAAACGCTTCAAGGTCACCTTCCGTCGGACCGCCCCCGAAGGACAGGCCGGCGGTATGCCGCGGATCGGCCTTAACTTTCGTCTCGGGAGTCGTCAAGCCTATAACAGCGACAGCAAGGCCAGGCCTATCAAAAATCTTGCTGTTAACCTTGAAGAAGTAATCGTTGGTAAAGTAATCGTCACCATCCGTGATGTTGGCTCCCATGATCGGGAATTTAGCTTCACCCTCAAGAGCCTTCAGCTGATCCTTTCCGTAGTTGAACTCGTGGTTGCCGCACGCCATTGCGTCTGTACGCACCATGTTCATCAACTCGATCATACTCTTGCCGTTCGACAGCGTCGCGAAGTTCGTGCCATGAATCGCATCGCCGGCATCAAGCGCCAGAACTATTTTGGAACCATTCTGTCTCGCATTGTTAAGAATCGTCTTGTAGCGCGCGTAACCGATCGAGCCCTTCTCGTTCTCGATTTCTTTGCCTTCCTTATCCGTACCCTTGGCCGGCGTTCCTTCCGCACGACCGTGGATATCATTCGTATGGAAAATGATCACTTGCTGTGTCACTTCGCTCGCCTCGGCCTCTCCTCCTTCGGAGATCGCCTCGGCCTCTCCTCCTTCGGAGGTCGCTACGGCCTCTCCTCCTTCGGAGCTTGCTTCGGCCACCACTTCTCCTTCAGAGCTTGCTTCGGCCACTTCTCCTTCAGAGCTCGCTTCGGCCACTTCTCCTTCAGAGCTCGCCACGGCCACTTCCGCTTCGGATTCAGGGTTGGCAAACGCGAACGCCGTGGGGAACATCATGACCAGCAGAGCAACAATAACGACCGTAATCGTCAATTTCTGAAATCTCTTCATATGTTGTCCTCCTTAATATCAGAAAACTAATAGATTCAATGACACTATCATATCAGAAATAGTCGGCATTATACGAAATTATCAAGCCAAATCAAGTAAAAGTTTCGTTTAATTTAACTTAACGAATCCGGAATAAGTTGCTTCTTTTTACCAATTCTTAACAAATACATTGCACAATTCTTCTTTTTTGTCACGAGGCATCAAATAAGATCATTTCATGAAAACGAAAACGATCGCCGTAACGACGCTTCTTCCAGCCGAGAAGAGTAAGGTGTTTCGCAGATTACAAAAACTGGAAACACTGCAACACGTAGCGGCTCCATATGCAAAATTTATCTCTCTTGACAGCAACCAAGATATAGAATGGAAAGAAGGCTCAACCTTTCATTTCCATTTTTATCTGTTTGGCATCATTCCTTTCGGCGTCCACACAATCCATGTCCTTTATTCCGGTGAAGAAACCGGCATCGGTACCGAGGAACACAATAAACACGTCCCTATCTGGAATCATCGAATTTATCTTGAATCGATCGATCAGGAAACAACACGATATACGGACGAGGTGGAAATCAGCGCGGGATGGAAAACGCCGTTAGTCGCCCTTTGGGCAAAGGCGTTTTATTCTCACCGACAGCGAAAATGGCAAAAGCTATTGTCGGAAACAAAGAGTTGATTGACGCAACTTAAATTTGTTTTGACTTGCCGTTCGGCAAGACCTCACATACCTCTTGAACGAGATACATATTCCCGAACCGCCTTGATCGCAATCCAGCCAGAACGTATACACAAGCAGCAGTCCGCCTGAAAAAGCCCATTGCTGCTTAAATACCAAACCGACCGACAAAATCAGACCGGTCAGAAGTAATGAATCTGCGACGGCCGCAACGATTGTCGAGAGTGATTCAGAGAAAATATATCGCATCCTAGCAGACGACCATCGTAAAAGGAGTTTGCCCAACAATAGTTCTGATAAATATGAAAGCTATCAAGTTTTAAATAATAAAAACCGCTTAAAAACCGAGGTCATTGAAATTTTACAAACATCTCTGGACATAGATCTTGTCTATACGATATATTGATTTTAACGAGTTGACACTTAAGTGCTGTACCTAGTAAGAAAGGCCCTGATTTGGATGAAACGGGCGGCTTATAATCCGTTAACAGATAAGCAGACAGGACAGTTCTGTCCATTTTCAGAGCCTGGAAGAAACTCTAAAACTGAACTAAACAGCATAGCAAAATCTGCGAGACTCCCGGTCGCGCAGATTTTTTATGTCACTCGGGGTTGACTTAGGCGCGACCCCTAACGGTTCTTCCTGTGGAGAACCGGCGCCAAGCCAAATAGAAGGAGATCTGAAAAATGAAGAGAAAAAATCAAAGAGCAGTCATATACATTGTATTCGTACTGTTGGTGTCGCTTGTCGTACAGTTTTACCAGCCTGTGCCTGTCATGGCTGAAACAATATACATAGAAAATATTTTCAGTGTAGATATCAAAGGCGTGACGCCACCTGTGGCAGGTAAGCTGCCAGTCATTGATGAGAACATTAAGACAAAATCCGAAGGAATAAAAATTCAAACTAGCGAAATAACTTGGTTGGAAATAATTGATCCATCGACAAAAAAAGAGATGGATCCGGCAACTGATGTTTTTGAGGCGGGAAAAGAGTATTGGATTGAGATTAAAATATTTAAATCGCCCGGCTACGACTTTTCAGAATCAATCTCAGCTTTAGTGAACGGCAGGGATGCAACAGTTTTTGCAGTAGAAGGAGAAAAAGATTTCAGAATCGTCCGCTTGAAATTTGCTCCGCTTCCGAAAGAGGGAGAGCAAGTAAAGATAATCAAGAAAGTGGATATTTATGGGGTAACACCGCCTGATAAAAACAGAAGCCCATCCTTTGAATATATAAGTACAGCCACACCGGGCGTATACATTTTTTTCTATGATTCAAAATGGTGGAAGGATTTAGACTCAACCCCTGCGGTGATGGATCCTGACACTGATTCTTTTCAGGTAGGAAAAGAGTATATGATTGATCTGGTTATTAGTCCTGAGTCAGGCTATGCCTTCGCTGACGGATTCAAAGTATCCGTCACCGGTAAGCCGGCAACGGAGATTGAAAAAGTAGAAGGAGAAAATGCCTGGAGGGTCAGGCTGAAATTCCCTCCACTTCCTGCAACAGAAGATCCGACAAAGGAAATCAACACAGTGCACATTGTCGGGGTCATTCCACCTCAGGTTGGCAAATCGCCGATCACATCAGGTATTTCAGCATATAGCAATGAACCGGACGGAGTGAGTATTGATATATCGTATTGGTATACGAAAAAAGATGGAAAGTACCACCGTGCTCTGACATCGGATGAGTTTTTTGAAGAAGGAACGGACTACTATTTTGCAGTAAATATTTTCACTGAGCCAGGATACAAGTTTGGATGGCCTATCAAGGCCACAATAAACGGCTGGGAGATAACAGACCCTCCTCCAGAAGTATTTAGAATAACCTATGGAGATCCAGGCAGAGCCTTCGAGCGTTATTTTCCTCCGCTTTCAGATGCCGAAATCAAAATGACTGAAGAGCCTCAGCCAATAGTAGACGGATCGTATGAGTCTGCGAGCTTTACCTCCGCAGCGGACATTGAAGATTTTTTATATGTTCTGCTTAATGAGGAAGAAGTCTATCCGGGGCCATACAGTTTCACAAAAAGTGGTGACACCAACTCTACGACTGTTACCCTTGGACCTGAATACGTTAAAACTTTGGATCCAGTAACTCATGTGGTGAAAATCGTCTCGAAAACCGGTATTGCCACCGGCAACCTTGTAATCACAGAAAAGAGGGCTGAGCAGTCCTCAGAAACGCCCAAGGATCCTCCGAAGGTCGACGAAACACCCCAAGAGCCACCAAAGGTCGACGAAACGCCCAAAGACCCACCAAAGGTTGACGAAACGCCCCAAGAGCCACCAAAGGTCGACGAAACGCCCAAAGACCCGCCAAAGGTTGACGAAGCACCCCAAGAGCCACCAAAGGTTGACGAAACACCCAAAGACCCGCCAAAGGTTGACGAAGAGGCCAAGCCGGCAGCGGACGCTGAGCAAACGGCCAAGCCTGCTCCTCGACTACCTGCGACGGGGGAAAGCCTTGGAACCGCTCTGTGGATTGCTTTGCCGCTCTTGGCGGCGGGAGCCCTGTTGCTCATCTATCGTAAGAAGATTACGTCAAATTAAGGATAATTTAGAAACGAGTCGTTTCACAAGCTAATCTAAACATACAAAAGAGGCTGTCTTAAACTCCTAAGTCATAGAGAGAATGAGACAGCCTCTCTTTTTTCAAAATCATTTGTGGTCAATATTTTAACTTTAGGTAACGATTTCTTACCGAGGGCGCGATTTTTATGCAGGTTCATGCTTTTATAAGCTGTTTTCGGCCTGTTTATTGATCTTTAGCGTCGCTTTTTTGCCAAAAGTCCAATTTTTGACCAACTTAGCATGCTATCTAAATCGTTCTCCACTGCAGGGAGTCAAACGTAAGCTTAAATAGAAATCGGCATCTGAATCTCCTTTTGAGACTAGACTCGGATCAATCACAGATGTCCTAGGAAATACGGCATCTGTTTTCTCCACCAAGGCCAGTCATGGTTGACGTCATAGCCCCAGAAATCGATCCAGGCCGGTACGTTTTTCTCGTGGAGGACTTCGCCTAAGAGTTTCGTGTCCCTGATGGAATCTTCTTCCCAAGCGCCCTGCCCCGTACAAACGATGATCTTTCCCTGTCTGAACAGATCGAGGTAGTAAGGATCGTCCAGTCCCCTTAAATAGTGAACGGGACTGTTGAGGTAGACATCGATGCCGGAGATGTCGTCGCCGACGAAAAATCTCGCGTCGTAAATGCCGCTCAAGGCGATGACCGTATCGAAGACGTCGGGATGCCTGAAATAGAAATTCGCGCTGTGGTATCCGCCCATGCTGCAACCGGTTGTGACCATCGATCCCGTCCAGCCTGAATGAGATTTTACGAAAGGAATAAACTCATCGATGATGTACCGATCGAAGGCGTTGTGCATTCTGGCGCGATCGCCCGGCCATTTGTCTTTCGACAACCAGCTTTCGTTGTCGACGCTATCAACCGTGTAGAAAATATACTTCCCGTCATGTATGAAATCTTTGACGGCATCGATCATCTTAAAATCTTCGTATTCATAAAACTTTCCGCCCGACGAGGGAAAGACGATGACCGGCTTGCCTCCATGCCCGTAGACCTTAAAGGGCATGACCCTGTCTAAATGTGAGCTGTAAAACTCGTGGTATTCAATTTTCATCTATTTCTCCAAATGATTACTTATTTTGCTCTGGCAGTGATATAATGCGCGGCTTCCATCAATTCATCGAAGTCACGTGACCTGATGACATAGGAGTAGTTGCCCATAACAGCCGAAAAGATGTCAGGCATCGGCCCGTGCTTGGCGACCATGTATCCGTACTTATTCAACGATTCATCGAGCGAATGTTTTAATTCGTTTTCAAGACCGAACTTTACGCCGACGAAAGCACAGTGATATTTGATCTCCGGCATCTCGGACGGCTCTTCACCCAAGATCATTTTGGAATACATATCGAAAACGCTTATGTCGCTCGCGAAGTTAAACATATCGAGAGACCATCCGCCGGGCGGCCGGATGTTCACTTCCAAGGCGATCAATTCATTTTCTTTCGTCTTAAAAAACTCCAAGTGGAAGAATCTGTTCCTGATGTCAAATTCCTTGACGGCTCGAAGTCCGACTTTCTTAAGGTCTTCGGGAATCTCAACCTGATTGTGGTAGATATTATCGAGTGTATCTCTGATGGTTTCCATTACGCCGCCGTACACGAAGGAATTCAGAAATAAGACGTTACCCTCTTTATCGACCAAGCCGTCAAACGTATGGATATCCCCGACAATAAATTCTTCCATGATGTATTCAATCGGCTGTTTGTACGAGAAAAATTCCTCCAATTCCTCGTCATTATCAATTCGATGCGTATCGGCCGCGCCGACACCTATGTCGGGTTTTATGCATATGGGGTATCCGACTTCTTCAACAAACCTTTTAACGGAATTAATATCTTTGACAAGTTCACCCCTTGCGACAGGAATGTTCGCTCTTTCAAAGACTTTTTTCATTTCCGACTTCTTCTTGATCTGTGGTAAATCTTCAACTCTCAAACCGTCGACATTAAAATCCGACCTTAAATGCGCTTCCTTTTCAAGCCAATACTCGTTCATCGATTCAATGTAGTCGATTTTCCCGTACTTGAAAGTAAAGTAACCGCACGCTTTCAGAAGTTGGTCGTACTCCTCCATGTCGTCAACTCGAAAATACTCCGTCAAAGAATCTCTCAATTCAGGATCCAAGTCATCGTAGCCTTCCGATGCTATACCCAAGACATTGACACCTTGGTTTCTCAACGACGTCACGAAGTATTTAAAATTTTCCGGGAAATGTGGTGAAATAAAAACATAATTCATGGCACGTCTCCTCACTAAAAATTCTTTTACTTATTCTATGATTGTTATAGGAACTTTTCCTTAAGCAATTTCACCCTTTGGAAATGCCTATACACAGTCATAATCTATAAAAGTAACAACCTTTTTAAAGAAGTTACTATAATAGCACACCACCCCCGCATTCAAAGCGCAAACCGGAACTCTCGCCAAAGTCGTTTGCGACATGATGACCAAAGCCGAAGCGACAAACAAGCACAACATGGTAAACTGCTTGTCCTCCCTCATCGTTGGATATAATAGAGATAGTTAAACGATTAGCGCAGAACAATATTTGACCGATGAGAGACAACGATACATATAGAGGAAATGACCAACAATGCAAAACGGTGTTCTATTACAGGCCTTTTACTGGGATTATCCCGCTGATGGCCGCTTATATCGACGCTTACAAGAAGAAGCCGCATCGCTGGCGGAAATCGGTATCAGCGCGGTATGGATGCCGCCTGCAGGGAAAGGCACCTCCCCGGAAGATGTGGGTTACGGCAACTACGATTATTGGGATCTTGGCGAATTCGACGCCAAAGGCAGCGTTCACACGAAATACGGAACGCGCGCAGAACTGGAAGAAGCCATTACGGCGCTTCATGAAGCCGGCATTTCCGTATACGCGGACATGATCTTTAACCATAAAGTCGGTGCCGATGAGTCCGAAGTGTTTCAGGCTGTCATGGTCGACCAAAACGACCGCCATAAGGATATCAGCGCTCCCCATGATATTGAAGGTTGGACCAAGTTTACCTTCCCAGAACGTGCCGGAAAATATTCCGACTTCGTTTGGCGCTACTACCACTTTTCCGGTGTCGACTACGACAAACTCACCGGCACCAATGCGATTTACCGCGTTGTCGGCGATGGTAAATACTGGGCGGAAGACACGGATAAAGAAAAGGGCAACTACGACTATCTCTTGGGAGCCGATATTGATCATAACCATCCGGAAGTCATTGAAGAATTAAAAAGAGTCTCCCAATTCATGATCGAAGAGATGAAATACGACGGTTTCCGTTTTGACGCGCTAAAGCACATCTCTCAATCTTTCATCGATGAGCTGACCGACTTCATTATTGAAAAGCGACCGGATTTTTATTTTGTGGGTGAATACTGGCACGATTCGAAGCCCCTCATGGAGCACTACCTGGACAAAACCAGTTATACGGTTGATCTCTTCGATGTGCCTCTCCACTTCAACCTTTACGAAGCATCGAAACAGGAGGACTTTGACTTACGCAACATCTTTCAAGACACACTGGTCCAAGCCAACCCCATGAAAGCCGTCACCTTTGTCGACAACCACGATTCTCAAACGGGGCAATCCCTTTCCAGTTGGATTGAACCTTGGTTCCGTGAAATTGCCTACGCCATCATCCTCTTCCGTAAAGACGGCTATCCCTGCCTCTTCTTAGGCGACCTCATCGGAATCCCTGAGGCCGAGTATGACGGCATGGCCGATACGCTCGTTAATATGTGTAAAATTCGCGGTCAAAACGCTTACGGCGAGCAGGAAAACTACTTTGTCGCTCCCACTAAGATCGGCTGGGTACGTCGCGGCGATGATGAGCATACACCTCTTGCCGTCCTCATTTCCAGCGCGGATGACGATGAAGAGCGCATGTTCGTGGGCGAGGCGGAGGCCGGCCAAACTTACGTGGATCGCAGCGGCAAGAATGAGCCGATTACGATTGACGAGACAGGATACGGTATTTTCACCGTGGCGCCTCGGTCGGTGACGTACTGGACAAGGGAGAAGGCTGGTTCGTGACGAGGAGGCGTTCTTGGCCATAATGGGCAAGCAAGGACCAGGCTTGGAGTGGTTGATACATATACGTCACATAAAAGTACTCTTCAATATCGTTTTTAATAATGCTTAATCATGCATTATTTTCATCCGCATTGTGTATGCTTTCTTCTTTCTTATTGCTGTTAAAAATTCTTTTCATAGTTGCTGACAAAAACTCAAATGCCCAAGTTAACTCTTCAGTAAACTTTTCCGGCTTCATTTCTGATTTAAGTACATCTTCGTCAGTAAGCGTTCCTGTCATACCTTTATAAATATATTCATGCATTTTACAATATCTTTTGTGTTCCGCACCTGAAATTTCTACCCCTTCAATAATTGGAATAACAAGATCATCAGTTATGGTGCTTAATGGCATTATTATGGAAATCTCGGCCGCCGAAGGCCACCTCCTCGCTCTAAAAAGTCCGGTCGCGCGGAGCAAGAAGGCCACCTTCCGCGGAGTCGGAAGTCCACCCAGCGCGGTGCATGAAGGCCAGTGACAAAGAG
>DUVH01000031.1 GCA_012841145.1 Clostridiaceae bacterium
AAGAATTATCACCGTATCCGCTCTTGCGCCCTGACGGGATTGGACGGCATCGTCGTAGAGATAGAAGTGTCGGTGTTGCCCGGACTCCCAAGATTTGAGGTCACGGGAAGAGGCGACAATTCGATCAGAGAATCTCGCGATCGAGTGCGTGCAGCCATTCGGCACAGCGGTTATGATTTTCCAAAAGGGCGTGTCATCGCGAGTTACGCCCCCGCCTCGCTGCCAAAGCAGGGGAGCGCATTCGATCTCCCGCTCGCGCTCGCAGTATTGACGTCGTCGAAACAAGCCGTTCGACAGGCGGAAACTTCCGAGACTGCAGCTTTCGGGGAGTTGTCGCTTAATGGGGAAGTCAGATACGTACACGGCGCGCTCGGCCGTCTCCTTACCCTAAGAGAGAAGGGGATTCGTCATGTTATCGGTCCGTCCGCCTGTGCAAGTGAAGCCAAAGCAGTCAACTCGATTCAATTTGAGGGCGTTGACACGCTGAAGGAAGCCGTTCTGAGATACTCCGGCGTTAAATCCCGAATTAAATCATCTGAACCTTCTGCGGCAGATGAGACCGATGACATTGAGACCGGAGAGGCCTTTAGGTTGATACGCGGTCAGACGGAAGGGATTCGCGCGTGTACGATTGCGGCTGCCGGATGGCACCCGATCCTGCTTATGGGTGCGCCGGGTTGCGGCAAGACGACTCTCGCGTCGGCGATACCCGACATCCTGCCGCCACTCACTGAAGAGGAGTCGCTTGAAATTTCGAGAATCTACAGCGTCACGGGAAATGCGTCTGATACGGGAGGTTTGCTGAAAAGAAGACCTTTTCGCCAGACACATCATACTGTTACGCAAGGCGCTCTGATCGGAGGCGGTATCGTTCCGAGTCCGGGTGAATGTACTCTTGCGCATCGCGGAGTTCTTTTTCTCGATGAAGTGACGGAGATCCAGCCGCGTGTCCTCGACGCATTGCGCGAGCCTCTCGAAACCGGAAAGATCCATCTGGCACGTGCCGATTGGAAGGCGGAATTTCCGGCAGACTTTCTTTTTGTTGCGGCGTGCAACCCGTGTCGATGCGGCTACTTGTTGGAGTCTCATAGCGTCTGTCGTTGTGACGATGCCGCCGTTCGACGGCACTTATCACGTATCAGCGGACCTCTCTTCGATCGATTCGATCTCGTTGTCTCCTTGACGCGAGTCGATACGAGCGACTTATTGGCCGTTCCCGATTTTGATTCAGAGTTATCGTTTAAGTATGCGTCCGATGTGAGAAAACGTATTGCCGGTGCGTGGGAGATGCAAAGAGAACGGGCACAGAAACGTGGGATCGGCAATTTCCATAACGCAAAAGCTCAGGTTCCCGATCCTGAGCGCTACTTTCAAGTCAGCGACAAGGCGATGAAGTTTGCAGCCGATATCGCAGACAAATCTCATATTTCAGTTCGATCATTTTTCTCGATGCTTCGCATCGCGAGAACAATCGCTGATCTTGACCGGCATGAGTTCGTCAGGGAGATCGATATTGCCGAAGCTTGCCACTATAAGGCGCGATTGCCGTTCGCGTCTCCACACAACTGAGGTTTGGAACGTGATGCGAACGAGATGGATCATCGCAACGGCGTTTACTAGAGCCGCATCATCACTTCGTATCTCGCAACGGGAGCGGGCGATTATCATAAAGAGGGCGGAAGGACTTGATGGCCTGGAGGAGCAACTTCTTGAGGCGAGAAATGAATCTTCACGTCATGCCGAGCTCTATCGAGAGTTCATAAATGAACTCTCCGACGCGAATTCTTCGCAACTGAGTGACCGCGATTGCGTCATCACGATCGTTGATTCCGAGTATCCGCAACGACTTCTTCACACCGACCAGCCTCCTTCCATATTGTTCTGCAGAGGTGAAAACCTCGCTATACTGAATGACGCATTTCTCGTCACGGTGATCGGCACGCGTAATCCTTCTTTTTATGGATTGGAAGTGACGAATAAATTATGCGCTGAATTGGTGCGCCGCGGTATTACGATCGTATCGGGAGGAGCACGCGGCATCGACGGGCAGGCGCATAAAGCGGCGATAAAAGGAGGAACGGCGACCGTCTCCGTCCTTGGCTGCGGCATCGATGTGACGTATCCTAAAGAACACTCCAATCTCTTTGAGAAGATTTCACGGATCGGCGTTCTCATCTCGGAATACAGTTCGGGCACCATGCCGCGCAGACATCACTTTCCGGCCAGAAATCGTATTTTGGCGGGTCTGAGTGATGCCGTACTCGTGACGGAAGCATCGCGATTCAGCGGAACTTTGATTACTGCTGGTTTTGCAGCCGATTACGGTCGAGACGTCTGTGCTGTTCCCGGATCGATCTTGAGCGGATCAAGCCGCAGCTGTCACGATCTAATCCGCGAGGGCGCCGTTATCGTCGAATCGATCGATGACATCCCGCAGATACCCGCTCACCCTGCATACTGTAACGAATCGGACAGTCCGAAAAGTAAATCGGAGCGATCTGCCCGGGCTCTGAATGTACATATCGATTTAGGTGAAGATGAGCTGTGTATTCTCAATCTTTTAGATTCCGCTCCCCGTACTCTCCACGCCTTGTCAGAGCACTGTCGACTTGATCTTCGTGCAACGGCCCTATCTTTGGCGACCTTGCAAAGCAAGGGGTTCGTACAGCTTTATCGAGGCCTATATGTCCGTTCAGGCGGCAATTGAGAATAAGTTTATCGATTTTTATCTATGTCTATTCTTATCTTTGCTTTGACAGCATCGTTTTTCTGATGTATATAATGTTTGACTTCAGACAGGAGAGAGAACTGAATGAGCAATCGAACATTAGTGGTGGTGGAATCGCCTGCCAAAGCAAAGACAATCGCGCGGTATCTCGGACAATCTTATGATGTCAGATCCTCGGTTGGACATATCCGTGATCTTCCAACTTCAACCATAGGCGTCGACATCAAGAATAACTTTAATCCGATGTACATCACCATGCCGGGAAAAGATAAGATCGTCCGCGAGTTGAGAGGCGCGGCGGAAAAAGCTGACCGCATTCTGCTCGCGACGGACCCTGACCGCGAGGGGGAGGCGATCGCATGGCATATAGCGCATTTGCTCAACATAGAGCCGGAGGATTCGTGTCGTATCGCCTTTCACGAAATCACGGGAAAGGCCGTCAAAGAAGCGATCGATCACCCGCGCCCCATCGACATCAATCTTGTCAATGCACAGCAGTCGAGGCGCATTTTGGACAGACTCGTCGGTTATGAGCTGAGTCCCTTGCTCTGGCAAAAAATCAGAAGAGGCCTCTCTGCCGGCCGCGTTCAATCGGTCGCGACGCGACTCGTTGTCATGCGTGAGCGCGAAATTGACGCTTTTGTACCTGAGGAGTACTGGAAGCTGCGGGCATTGTTGAAGCAGAAAGCTGATGATGCATCGTTTTCCTCACTTTATCAGGGCGTGAAAAAAAACGGTCGCGTGTCGCGCGTCAAGTTATCTTCAAAGGATGATCTCGATAAGCTGCTCGATGAGTTGAAAGGAAAAGAGTATCTCGTCGATCTCGTTAAACCTGGTGTACGAAAGCGCCGACCTTACGCTCCCTTCACGACGAGCACACTGCAGCAGGCAGGATCCCGCACGCTGGGGTTTACTTCGAATCGTACGATGCGCGCCGCGCAAACGCTCTATGAAGGATTGACTCTGGGACCTCACGGCCATACGTCGCTCGTGACGTACATTCGCACCGACTCCGTCCGTGTCTCGGCCGATGCCGTTGAGTCAGCAAGAGAATTGATACGGTCGACGTATGGAGACGCATATTTGCCTAAGAAAGCTCCATTTTATAAGAATAAAAGCAGCGCTCAAGACGCTCACGAAGCGATACGTCCCTCCCATTTTGACTTGCCTCCGTCAAGGGTGCGCGAATACTTGTCAAATGATCAGTATAAAATCTACGAACTGATCTGGAACCGATTCATTTCATCGCAGATGGAGCCTGCTGTTTACGAACGTGTTACTGTTGATATTTTGGCGGATCATCATCTTTTCCGGTCGAGAGGCGAGAGACTCACTTTCCCCGGCTGGCTCCGAGTTTACGGCGTAACGGAGTCCGAGAAACAAGACCGGGAGAAGAAAGAGAATCGCGACGATGACGATGAACCTGATATTGTCGACCTTCCCGACTTGAAAGAAGGCGAGTGTCTCTTGCTTGATAAACTCGTACCTGAGCAGAAGTTCACGCAGCCGCCGCCTCGATACACGGAGGCTTCGCTCATCAGCGCAATGGAAGAACTCGGTATCGGGCGTCCGTCGACGTATGCGCCGACAATCTCGACGCTTTTTGATCGACTATACGTTGAACGTGATGGACGACAGATCAAACCGACAGAATTAGGCGTGACGGTCACCACGATGCTTGAAGAGAACTTTCCCGACATCGTCGATACTGATTTTACTGCCGAGCTTGAAAAAGAGCTTGATGAGGTCGAGTCAGGTGAACAGGACTGGGTAGAACTCCTAGAGACGTTTTACGGTCCTTTCCACCAAGATGTCGTCAAGGCGAAGAAGACGGTTGAAAAAATTGTTATTGAGGATGAGCCAACGGGCAGGAAGTGTCCCGCGTGCGACGAGGGTGATCTTGTGATTCGCGTCGGCCGCTACGGTAAGTTTATCGCCTGTACGCGCTACCCCGATTGCAAATACACGGAGGCGATTTCAGAAGAGACGAAATCGCACTGTCCGAAATGTCAGTCTCCGATTCGAGTTCGCAAGATACGGCGCGGTAATCAGCTGTTCTTCTGTGATAAGACGAACGACGCTGACTGCGATTTTACGAGTTTTGATTTGCCGATTGACGGCAAGACATGTGACGCGTGCGGCAGCTATATGGTTCAAAGGAGATTCCGCGGACGTCTTTACGAGCGATGCGGAAACAAAGAGTGCCCGACGAACGCAAAAAAGAAAAAGACGACGAAGAAGAAAAAGGAAGCGAAAGCGTGAGATTGACGGTTGTAGGCGCAGGACTCGCCGGAGCGGAAGCGGCGTTGACCGGCGCATCGTTCGGCGCCAAGGTGACGCTGATTGACAGTAAGCCGGGTACTCGATCTCCGGCTCATGCGTCGGAATATTTCGCTGAGCTCGTCTGCAGCAATTCCTTTAAATCTGATCGTATTGACACGGCTCAGGGGCTTCTCAAAAATGAACTTCGCTCGATGGGCTCACATCTCATCGCGTTAGCCGACAAAACGTCCGTCCCCGCGGGCGGCGCTCTGGCCGTCGACCGCGACAAGTTCGCGAAACTCGTCACGGATACCATCTCCAGACACCCGAATATCCGTGTTATTGAGAAGACGGTCTCGCACCTAGACGATGTCCCGGAAGGAGATGCCGTCATCATCGCGACGGGGCCGCTTACGTCAGGTTCGCTTTACGAATCGATTGAGGAGATGACGGGAATGGGCGGAATGCATTTTTACGATGCCGTCGCGCCCATCATCGACGTTTCCACACTCGATCGTGAGCATACGTTTGTCGCTTCTCGATACGGGAAGGGCGGCGATGATTACATCAACTGTCCTTTGAATGAAGACGAATACACGGCGTTTCGCGAGGCGCTCGTGAAATCCGAAAAAGCGCCCGTACGCGATTTTGATCGAGTCTACTTTAAGGACTGCCAACCCGTTGAAGCATTGGCCGAGCGCGGAATCGATACGCTGAGGTACGGACCTTTTCGCCCCGTTGGCTTGATCGATCCTAAGACGGGGAAGAGGCCGTATGCATGTCTTCAGCTCCGTCGTGAAGACAAAGAGGGAACAATGGTCTCGCTCGTTGGGTGCCAGACAAGACTGACATTTCCCGAACAGCGGCGCGTCTTCAGGATGATTCCTGCACTCAAAAATATAGAGATACTCCGTTACGGCGTCATGCATCGCAACTCGTTTTTGAACGGACCGTCCGTTCTTCTGAACGGATTTCAATCTCGAAATATCCCGCGTCTTTACTTTGCAGGCCAACTCTCGGGCCTTGAGGGGTACGTCGAAGCGATCGCATCGGGGTTGATGGCTGCCATTTCCGCTATCGGTGCCGCAAAATCGCTCTCACAAGTGGAGATCGAATCGATGATTCCGATGCGTGAAACGATGATGGGTGCGCTTGCGCACTGGGTCTCGAGTTCTAATGAAGAAACTTTCCAGCCGATGAACGCCAATTACGGGCTTTTACCTTTGCCGGATGAGCTTGGCCGAGTAAAAAAGAAAGACCGGCCTCACGTACGCGCACGGCGATCAAAGACGGCGATGGCCAAGACGATCACGGCGATCAAGTCGCTGCTTGGCGATTTACCTCAAATGCAACTTGAGAAGAATGACGATATCGATCTCTTGACGTCGTCGTATCTTTATGATTTGCCTCCGGAGCTGATCGCCAACAGACCTGCGGAAAAGCGTGACGGGAGCAGACTGCTCGTCATGAGGAGCGGGATACCGATCGAGCATCGACTTTTTTCTGCCTTGCCGACTTACTTAATGCCGGGCGACTGTCTCGTTCTTAACGATACGCGCGTCATACCCGCTCGCATCTTCGGGAGACGCGATCCGACGGGTGCGAGGCTTGAATTTCTTCTTCTTAGGCGTATTGAGGGCAATATATGGAAAACACTCGTCAAACCGGCACGCCGTGCGCGCAAAGGTGAACGCGTCATCTTCTCCGATGGAGGGCCGGAGTGTCTTATTCTCAATGTAGAGCCTGACGGTACGCGTATTGTCGAGTTTTTCCCAGATGGCGACTTTTACGCCTGGCTCGAGCGGGTTGGAGAGATGCCGACGCCTCCCTATATCAAGGAGAAACTTGAAGAACCGGAGCGCTACCAGACAGTCTACGCTCGAGAACAAGGTTCGGCAGCGGCGCCGACGGCAGGACTTCATTTCACCGAGGAACTGCTTCGCGAGATTGAGGCAAAGGGTATAAAGATAGCGCGCCTGACGCTCCATGTCGGACTGGGCACGTTCAGGCCGGTGAAGGAAGAATTAATTACCGATCACAAGATGCACGAGGAGTGGTATGTGCTCAATGAGGGGGCAGCCCGGAAAATCTCTGAGACGAAGGATGCGGGCGGTCGCGTCATCGCCGTCGGCACGACGAGCTGTCGCGTGCTCGAAAGTGTTGCTATTGCACAAGGATACGGCGACAACGATGTGTCGCTGAGACCGATGACGGGTGAAACGGATCTCTTTATCTATCCCGGATTCAGATTCCGCGTAGTCGATGCGATGATCACAAATTTTCATCTGCCCGGCTCGACCTTGCTCATGCTCGTCGCGGCGCTCATGGGACGCGAGGCGATACTCAGCACGTATCGCGAAGCCGTAGAGGAGAGGTACCGATTCTTCAGTTTCGGTGACGCAATGCTCCTGCTCCCGTAAAAGAGGAATCATATTTTTCAGAGGAACAATATGGATGATCACAATAAGGCATTGACTTTTGAAGTGAAACACGTCTGTCGACAGAGCGGCGCGCGCTACGGTGTCGTCACGACGCCGCACGGCTCTTTCGAGACGCCTGTCTTTATGCCGGTCGGTACGAGAGCCACCGTCAAGACGATGTCGAATGAGGAGCTGATCTCGATCGGCGCTAAGGTTATTCTCGGCAACACGTATCACTTGTATATGCGTCCCGGCACGGAGATCATGGATCTGGCCGGCGGTCTGCACGCTTTCATGAACTGGAACCTCCCGATTCTGACTGACAGCGGAGGTTTCCAAGTATTTTCATTGGCAAAATTGAACGATATCAAGGAAGAGGGCGTCGCGTTCCAATCACACATCGACGGTTCGCGTCACTTTCTGACACCGGAGAAATCGATCGCGATACAGGAATCACTCGGTTCCGATATCATGATGCAGCTTGACGAATGTACACCGTGGCCCGCAGAGGAATCATATGTTAAGAAATCGCTTGAGCGGACGACGCGATGGCTTGAGCGGTGCATTGATGTATGGAGTGATCCGAAAAAGCAGGCTCTATTCGGTATCGTGCAAGGCGGGACATTTGAACATCTTCGCATTCAGAGCGTCAAAGAGATCACGTCGTTCGACCTTCCCGGGTATGCGATCGGCGGACTGTCTGTCGGAGAACCTGCCGATCTTATGTACGCGATGATCGAAGCCGTCATGCCTTTCATGCCGTCGCATAAGCCGCGTTACTTGATGGGAGTCGGTTCTCCCGATTACCTCGTGGAGTGTTCGGCGCGCGGCATTGATATGTTCGACTGCGTTTTTCCGACTAGGATGGGGAGGAACGGAACCGCCCTGACTTCACAGGGGCGTGTCGTCATCAGGAACGCCGTCCATGCGCGTTCATTCGAGCCTCTTGATCCTGAGTGCGACTGTTACGTCTGTTCCAACTATACGCGCGCATATCTACATCACCTCATCCGGTGTGGTGAAATTCTCGGCCTTCGTCTGATGACATGGCACAATTTATATTTTTTGATCGATCTTATGAAGAAAATTCGAGAGGCGATCCGCGAGGACAGACTATTGAGCTTTCGAGCGGAATTTTTCGACTCATACAAGATGAATAGCAAATAATGTCATATTTGTGGTACACTCTTTGAGTGTCCGATGATTCGCGGGTTTTACGAATGGCAAGTCAGCGCGTCACGACAGCACCAAATAGAGATGTCAATTCCAAGGAGGATCATGATGACCCAGTTATATCGTTTCGTACTTGAGGCGGCAGCCGAAGAAACCAAGAAGTCGGGAGGGGCTCTCGGCATGCTTACTGCCTTCCTTCCGTTTATATTGATAATCGGCGTGATGTATTTCTTCACGATCCGACCGCAGAAAAAGCGCGAGAAAGAACTGAAGGCAAAGCTTGAGAAGATGAAGCCCGGCGACAAGGTGATGTCCATCGGCGGTATTGTCGGTCGCATCGCCAATATTTCCGGAGATGAAGTAACGATCTATTCCGGTGTTGCCAACACAATGCTGACGTTTAAGAAGTCGGCTATCAGCACTGTGATTCCTCAAGGATCCGAGGAGGAAGCATAACGACGACCTCGTTTTGCGCTCAGACGCAATTCAACGTGATTTTTATTCTTTTTACGACCGGACAGCGCAGGGAACGCCGTCCGGTCGCGCTATAATTAGTCATGATTCCCCGTATCTGGTATAATTCTTGTTCAACGGCACAACGGCACGCGTAGGCGCAAGAGCGGAGCGTAGGATCTTTGGGACTTATTCCTCAACATTCCATTGACGCGGTCATCAATGCGAACGACATCGTCGATGTCGTGTCGCGCTATGTTCGCCTTGAGAAGAAGAGTTCTCTCAATCTTTTCGGGCTGTGTCCGTTTCACGAAGAGAAGACGCCTTCATTCAGCGTTTCTCCCGGCAAACAGATCTTTTATTGTTTCGGCTGCCATAAGGGCGGCAACGTCATCAAATTCATTCAGGAAATCGAACATCTCACGTTTCCCGAGGCCGTCCGCTTTCTGGCCGAGAGAGCGGGCATCACGATAGAAGAGACGGAAGAGGATAGTCATTGGCGTGAGAGAGCCGATCGCCAAAGAGCGGCATCAGAGGCGCTGCTCGAAGCTGCGAGATTTTTCTATACGAAGCTCGAAAGTTCCGACGGTCTGGAAGCTCGACAGTATCTCGACAAACGCGGCGTCGACCGCGCATTGCGAAGAAGATACGGACTCGGATATGCTCCCGCATACGGCGAGACGCTGTACGACGGTTTGAGAAAAAGGGGAATTCCCGACAGCGCGATGCTCGATGCCGGACTGATAGCTAAGAGTTCGCGCCACGAAGGGTATTACGATTTCTTCCGACATCGCGTCATGTTTCCGATTATTGACGCGCGCGGCAGGGTTCTTGCATTCGGAGGTCGTGCCATACGCGACAGAGGGCCGAAGTACATTAATTCGCCGGATACAGTCGTTTATCAGAAGGGCAAGCATCTTTTCGGGTTTCCGCAGGCAATCAACGCAAGTTTTCGCCAATGGTTCATCGTCGAAGGGTATATGGATGTTATCGCGCTCGCAAAAGTCGGCGTTTACCATGTTGTCGCACCGCTTGGAACGGCTTTGACTGATTATCAGGCGAGATCCGTTGGGCGCCATGTCGATGGCGTCCTTCTCCTGATGGATAGTGACAGGGCTGGGAGAGAAGCGGCACTGAAAGCGCACGAAATTTTTGAGAGTATGGAAGTGCCGGCGAAATTTATACTTTTAAAAGAGGCTAAAGATCCCGACGACTACCTCAATAAATTCGGCAGTCAACGTCTGACGGCTTCGCTCAGAACGCCGCTCGATAAGACGGAGTATCGTTTGGAGCTTTTGAAAACGGACGTGGACACTGAGATCGCCGTCCCGCAAGCCGATTATCGAAATCGTGCAATCGACATACTCGCGCAGGAGAAAGACGGCATTAAACGGGAGATTTACGCAGGACGACTCGCAAAAGAGCTGCAGCTAAACGCGACAAGCCTTGTCAATGAGATTGACCGACGTCGCACATTGCTGATTGAAGGAAAAGAATCTTCCGGCATCGCCACCGCACCGCGGCAAGCAGAGCAAAGGAGAAAACGCCGCATTTCCAGGCGGCCGGCGGGGCGTGAACTCTTCTTACTGACACTTCTGACGTTTGATCGGTCGCTCGCGCAGTTGAGGTTGGGGTTATCCGATTCTGAATTAAGGGGCTTCGCCGTAACGGACGACGTAAAAGATTTGCTATTATCGGATGAGGCGGGAAGTGCGATTTCTCCCAATGATTTCGGCTCCGATTTTATGCAAAATCTGGCGCAGGCGGCTATTGAAGAGGCTATTTCGGGAGAATTGACACTTGCGGGACTCGATGCGTCGATCGGGAACTCATTGGCGCGCTTGACAGAGAGCCTTCACGAAGAGGAGGATAGAGAGAGACTTGCGAAGAGTGCCGATGCTCTGCACACGCTCCTGATCCGACAACATCGTGAGGTCACGGATGCGAAAATGACGAAAGATGAGTTAAGAAACATCTTTCTCGATCGACTGGCATATATTAGAATGTCAAGTTGGACGTCAAATGCTGAGCGTTGGAATAGCGAGGCACATGAACTTGAGCTGTCCGGGGACGGACAAGAGGCTGAGAGACTTTACGCGAAAGCGGCGACGTACACGATGGCCGCGGAAACTTTTCGCATGCTGATACAAGGAGATTGACGATCGTGAGTAAGAAAAAAGAAGATATACAGACGATGACGTGGCGCGAGGCAGCGGCCGTTACGGCGACGAAAGCGCTTGACGGTCAGAAAGGCGAGGAGGCGACTCCCGAGACGGAACTTCCCGTCTTGATGGCGATGGATGCCTACAAGGCGATCGCCACACCGGCGCTCGATATTTCTTCCGACGATGAAATCGAAGTAGTGGATGCGGAAGAGATTATCAAGAAACGAATAGAAGCTGAAGCTAAGCGCACAGCTGACGACGATGACGATAGTAAAGAGCTGTTTGACGAGGATTCCGATGACGAGAACGACTACGATCCGGATGAGGACGACGATGATGTCGGGATCGACGAAGCTCTTTATACCGATGATGCTGATGAGGATGAAGACGAAGAAATGGATGATGAGTCGATTCTCGAGCGAATCCATGACAGTAACCTCGATTTGAATGCTCTCTATCCGCTCATTTGTCACGGAAAAGATAAGGACGGTGAGCTCGAGCAGCAGGAAGTTCTCGACTTTCTCGAGCAGATTAAATGGGATGAAGAAAGACTTGACGATGTGATCGTTCTGCTTGAACGCGCCGGTATCGAAGTCATTGATGAAGATGAAATAGAGCGCGAGATGGTTGAGCGTGACCGAAGCAAAAAGGCCGAAGCGTTTAACGATGCGATGATCGTCGATGATCCCGTCCGCATGTACCTCAAAGAGATCGGTAAAGTCGAGCTGTTGACCGCGGACGAGGAGAAGGAACTCGCAGCACGTATGGAAGCCGGCGACTGGGAGGCGAAACAGCATCTGACGGAGGCGAACCTTCGTCTCGTCGTCAGCATCGCGAAACGTTATACGGGGCGCGGCATGCATTTCCTTGACCTGATTCAGGAGGGCAATCTCGGTCTGATCAAGGCTGTCGATAAATTTGACTACACAAAAGGCTTTAAGTTCAGCACTTATGCGACGTGGTGGATACGTCAGGCGATTACGCGCGCGATCGCTGATCAGGCGCGGACGATTCGTATTCCTGTCCATATGGTTGAGACGATCAACAAGCTGATTCGCATCCAGCGTCAACTCGTTCAGGAGCTTGGCCGTGAACCTGAGGTCGAGGAGATCGCTGCGGAAATGGACATCACACCGGAGAAAGTTCGCGAGATAATGAAGATTTCGCAAGAGCCGGTCTCGCTTGAAAAGCCGATCGGTGAAGAAGAGGACAGTCATCTCGGTGATTTTATTCCCGATGAAGACGCCCCCTCGCCGGCGGAGCAGGCGGCGACGACTCTGTTAAAAGAAGAGCTGACGCGCGTCCTTTCTGGCTTGACGCCGCGCGAAGAGAAGGTTCTTCGACTCCGCTTCGGACTTGATGACGGTAGAGCGCGTACGCTTGAAGAGGTCGGCTTGGAGTTCGACGTGACACGCGAGCGCATTCGCCAAATCGAAGCGAAAGCGCTCCGGAAGATGCGCGGTCCGAGCATGAGCGCTAGGCTGCGCGAGTATCTCGACTGATAACGAGCGGTCATCGGGCAAGTTGGACAGACTGACTCTCATCACGGCATGTATTCCGCCTTGCCGGCGTCTTATCGATATCGGCAGCGATCATGCGACGGTGCCTTTGTCGCTGTTAAGGAACGGCACGTGCGAGGGTGTGCTTATTACCGATATAAATGAAGGTCCGATCGAGGTTGCGCGATTGCGCGTCGAGGCGGCAGGCTTTACATATGCCTGCCGCTTTTTACAGACTGACGGACTCGATGACGTTGATCCCGTTGAAGGCGACGTCCTTCTTATCAGCGGCCTCGGGGGCGAGAACATCGCAAGGATCATTGAGCGCGGAATTGACAAATTATCTTTGTTCAAGCGCCTGATACTCCAGCCGCAGACGAAAGAGAATAAACTGCGTGAGACGATCAATCGTCTCCCATTGTCGCTTCTCGATGAAATTGTTGCCGTAGAAGATCGACGTCTATACGTTGTCATGATCTGTGATTTTTCGAAAAATGCGGCCGACGATCCGATTTCTGAAATACAAATCGAGTTCGGACCGAAAATCATGGAACGAATCGGGAGTCTGCTGCGAATCTCATCACGTAAAACTGAAAATTGCGCTGACGCGAGAACAGCGCTCAAAAGGCTGTCCGCTGATGATGCGATTGTTCCGATCGACCGCTCACGAATCGCCTACGTGCAGTCGAAGTATGATAAAATCGCCCGCCGCGCCCGCTATCATCAGCGGGATCGACAACTCCTCGAATCCTTTGATCGCTGGATATTTAATCACATTTAAAAAGTTATTTTTAAATTAAGCGCGCAGGCTCGTCTGTCACGGCATTGTCATTTGAA
The DNA here is from genome assembly GCA_012841145.1 of Clostridiaceae bacterium. Taxonomy (GTDB): domain Bacteria; phylum Bacillota; class Clostridia; order Saccharofermentanales; family DTU023; genus UBA4923. Next base: position 13,538 of record DUVH01000031.1, read on the forward strand.
TCACCTGATCCTCTTACGTATAATAAGCGATACAAAAGTGTCGAGCCGACCGGATGGTCGCGGCGTCGCACCGAAAGGTCTTCGTCGAGGAAAGTCCGGGCTCTCAGGGCAGGATGCCGGTTAACGGCCGGTGAAGGCGACTTCAAGGACAGTGCAACAGAAACAGACAGCCGGGCACGCGCTCGGTTAAGGTGGAAAGGTGAGGTAAGAGCTCACCGGCGTCATGGAGACATGGCGGCCCTGCAAACCCCATCCGGAGCAACGCCGTGGAGGAACATAACTGTCGCCCGCAGGTTCCAAGGAGGCGGCTTGAACTTCTCGGCAACGAGAGGTCCAGATAGATGACCATTCAAGACAGAACCCGGCTTACAGGTCGACTCGCTGCTTTTGTCCGAAAAGCCGGAACAAGAAACATGTTGTAACGAGAGAATATGACGGATCGACGTATGGGAAATCTGAATCGCAGTACATTCAGACTTGAAAAGGACAGACGTTTCGTCTGGAACAGCAAGAGCTTGTCCGTCGTGGCATTTCTCTTTCCGTTTCTCGTGCTGACGTTCGCCTATGCGGCGCTTCAGACTTTTCCTTTCGGCGATCGCCATATATTAACGGTTGATCTCTTCCATCAGTACGCTCCCTTTTTGCAACTCATGCGCGATAAGGTTCTTGCAGGCGGATCGCTTTTTTACTCCTTGTCGTCCGGACTCGGCGTCAACTTCTATGCGATCTTCGCCTATTATCTCGCAAGTCCGCTCAATCTCATCTTATTGCTCTTTCCCGCTCCTTTCCTGACGGAAGGCGTTTTGCTCGTTTCGCTCATTAAAGTCGGTCTTATGGGACTTACTTTCTTTCTGTTCCTCCAAGTGTGCTACAGGAGAAAAGGCGTCCTCGCCGTCGCTTTTTCGACGTTTTACGCGCTGTCGGGTTTTACTATGGCGTACTCGTGGAACATCATGTGGCTCGACTCGCTTATCCTCCTTCCTGTCGTCATTTTGGCGCTTGTGCGCCTCATCCGTGACGGCAAATGGGTTCTCTTTCCCGTTTCGATCGCGTTACTGTTGATCAGTAACTATTACTCGGCATTTTTTGTTTGTATCTTTGTAGCGCTTTATTTCCCGATTTTGCTTTTCCGCTATACAGAGGGGCAAAAAGTCGGGAGGAAATTTATGATCATAGGCAAAGTCGTCGTTCTGGCGGCTTTAGGAGTTGCGTTATCCGCGATTCTGCTCTATCCGACATACCGTTCATTGGCACTGACGTCAGCGTCGGGAGATGCATTTCCGAAAACACTTGAACTGGGCGGCAAGCCGCTTACGTATCTCGCGCAGATGTTCCCGTTCCTGCAGCCGACCGTGCGTTCCGGTGCTCCCAATCTTTACGGCGGACTGCCTGTAGTGTTTCTTTTGCCGATTTATTTCCTATCGACCCGGATCCGTCTAAGAGAAAAATTGTTGAATGGTTTCTTGTTGCTGTTTATCTTTTTGTCGTTCGACTTAAATATTCTCAATTTCCTCTGGCACGGAATGCACTATCCGAATCAATTACCATATCGCTTCTCCTTTGTCGCTATTTTTCTGCTTTTGACAATCGCATACGACGGATTGCGCTCGACACGCGAATTCAGACCGACGGAACTCGGTTTGCTCGGAGTCTGTCTTGCGTTCCTCGCGCCTGTCGTGTTGGCTCTTGATGCCGAGATCAAGACGGCAGCGTGGACGCAGTGGGGCACGATTACCTTTATCATGCTTTATGCCGTCTTGTTTTCGTCTTTCAGAACGCGTTCATTCAAACGGCGCACACAAGTCAATTTTTTGCTCGCTGTCATGTTGCTTGAGGTTGCTCTTTCAACATTTTCAGGGATTTACCATATAGGAGAGAATGAATATTACGGTGCGCGTGACGGTTATACGACGGGGCCGGTCGTCGCTTCCATACGTGAGGCCGTAAGGCAGACAAGGGCGATGGACGAGGACAAATCGTTTTACAGAATGGAGATTAAGCCTCATAAGACGTCGAACGATCCAGCGCTGTACGGATTGAACGGACTGTCACTCTTCGCATCGACTTCCCCCGAAGCTCCTGTCGCTTTTTTCAAAAATGCCGGATATCATAACAACGGCATCAATAGCTACCAGTACAGAGGATCGACACTTTTCTGTGATTCGCTTTTCAGGATTAAATACGTTATCTCGCGCGATTCACTTCCTTATGAGGATCATGAACGCGTCGTCACGCTCGGCAACAGTCACGTGACAGTCTATCGGAATGACGATATCTTTCCTATCGCTTTCGTAGGGAAACCCGCCCTTGCGGGATTTGAAAGTTTCTATGGGAATCCGTTCGATACGCAAGGTGATCTCGCTGACGCGATCATCGGGGAAAAGCTTGATCTTTTCTCCGAACTGAAAGCTGAACCTTGTGACGACGATGGTATTCGCCCGTCTACATCGACATACACAAAGTACAGCTTCACGCGCCCTGCCGGGAAAAGCAATTGGGAGATCAAGTTGACATGGACCGCTGAAACTGCGGGACCTCACTATTTGAGCCTTGATATAGGGACAAAAGAGATTGACGAGACATCTGTTGAAGTGAATGGAAACTCCATCTCGCTCGATAAGAAAAAGAAGGGGATAAGTGAGATCGGCTCTCTCGTTGAAGGAGATGAGATCAAACTCATTATTCGGCCGTCGGAGACCGTCGACTCCGGGAGCTTTGACGTTCGCCTCGCTTCGCTCGATATGACTTCCCTCAGACAGCTCAGAGACTACGCGTACGAAAATGAAATGACCATGATCGATATGAAAGAGGATCAGATTTACGGAAGCGTCTCGTGTGAAGAAGAAGGGCTTCTGTTTATCTCGATTCCGTATGATCCCGGCTGGAATGCCAGAGTCGACGGCGAATATGTCGACATCGAGACGGTTGATGACGCGTTCATGGCGATCCCCCTGAGTACCGGCGTTCACCATATATTCATGTATTTCAGGCCGGTAGGGTACGCCTCCGGCGTGACGATCACGTGCTGCGCGGCGGGAATACTCGCACTTTTACTGTTGTCGTCCGTCCTGTATAAGAAGTATCGTCGAATAAAGGATGTAGAGGAACTCTTTTCTTCAGACGAACAGGAAGAAGATGGCGTAGAAGATATGGCGGTTCCGGATGATCTGAAAGAAGACGATCAAGAGGTGAAGGAATCACCGCTTGATACGGCTGAGTCTTAGCAGCTCCTCAGTTTCTTTCGGAGTCAGCTCTCTCCATATGCCGACAGGTTGCGATCCGAGCGCGATGTGCATGATACGCGTCCGCACGAGATCGGTTACCGAATATCGGAAGTGCTCACACATTCTCCGTATCTGACGATTCAGGCCCTGTGTCAATATGATTCCGAATTCCTTATCTCCCGTCTGCCATGCACGGCAAGGCATTGTCACCGTATCGAGGATCGGGACTCCTTTTTGAATTGACTCAATAAACGAAGGGGTAATGCTTTTGTCCACGGTCACCCTGTATTCCTTCTCGTGACCGTATTCCGTGCGCGTCAATCGATACGCGAGATCGCCGTCGTCCGTCAATAAGATCAGACCGCGTGAATCGCGATCGAGCCTTCCGACCGTAAAGATTCTCTTTGGATAGTTTATATATGAAATGATGTTGTCTTTTCTACGTCGATCACTTGTGCACGTGATGCCGACCGGCTTGTTAAAAGCGATGTAAACGCGATCATCTTCACGGGGGAGCGAAATGGCGACACCGTCAAAGGCGACAACATCGCCTTCCTGAACTTGTGCACCGGTGACGGCGACTTGACCGTTTATCGTTATGCGCCCCTCATCAATCAGCCGATCGGCACCGCGTCGGCTGGAAATGCCGGCTTGTGCGACGTAACGGTTAATTCTCATTTGAATTGTGCTCTCCGAACCAGGCATCGCCATCTTCTATACTGTCGTAGACATCTTTTAGTTGCCTAATCGACCGTACGACGTCATCAGCATAGGGAATATAGAGCGTAAAGACAGAGCCGACATGACGTTCACTTTGAACGGTCAGCTCATACCCCAACTGGTCGGAGATTTCTTTTGCAATTGACAGGCCGAGTCCCGTTCCTGATCCCTTGTGCGCTTTATCTTCCTTATAGAATCGGTCAAAAATATGGTCAATATCTTCGGTATCGATTCCGATCCCCGTATCGGCGATCGAGACATATGCCATGTCAGTCGTCTGTCCGACAGCGATGGTGATAACACCGCCGGAGGGTGTGAACTTCATAGCATTGTCAATTAAGATGATCATAATCTGCTCAATTCTGTCGGCGTTGCCCCAGATGTCGGGGCAATTGCCGTCAAGGCCTGCCGTCTCAAGACGTAAATTATGATCTTCAATCGTCGCTCCGTAACCGTCGACAACGTCTTGGACAATACTTGTGAGGTCGGTTCGCTCCTGATGGTAATGAGTCGTGCCGGCTTGAATACGAGACAGTTCGAGCATGTCGTTAATAAGACGTGAAAGGCGCATCGTCTGTCGGAGAAGGATTTCATGATAGCGCTGTTGATCTTCGGAAGACGTTACCATTCCCTCCGTTAAAGGTTCCAAAAGACCTCGCATCGCCGTCAAAGGCGTGCGCAATTCATGAGAGACGTTGGCGACATAATCGCGACGCGTCTGTTCCAATCGCTCTTCCTGCGTGATATCGCGGAACAGCCCGACAGCACCGTTAATTGCTCCTTGTCCCGTAAGAAGAGGCGTGATGATGACTTGGATGTGACGGTAATCTTTTGAGATGACGTACTTCACAGGCTCCTTAGATTCCATTGCCTGACGGAAAAAAGTATCGATACGGCTTGCCTTAAGAAAACTTTCAGGCGTCGTCTGTGCCGAATAGTGTCGGTCGAGCCCGAAGACACCGAAAATTCTGTCGTTATGTTGCGTTACATTGCCGAAGCGATCGACCGCGACGATCCCTTCGCCGATACCGTCGATGATCTGTTTCAGGCTCGATGCCTGGGCGCTCAATTGTTGAAATGATTCGGAAAGGTCCTCCGCCATCTTGTTGATTGTTCGGGCGAGGTCTCCGATTTCGCCTTCCTGCTCCTCATCGGCACGCTGTGAAAAATCACCCTCGCTCATGGCAAATGCGACTTGTCTCATGGACTCAAGGGGGCGAGTAATGCGAAAGGCGGCGATGAGAACGGGTATCGCCATGATAACGAGGACGATTAGGGATGAGGTCAGAAGTGCAAAATTTAGACTCTGGATACCGACATACATCTCCTTCGACGGTTGAACGATAATGGTCGATCCCATCGGTAGATTGTTGGAATCGACGATAGGTACGGAGATCACGAGGAATCGATCACCGGAACCGGCGAGGCTATGTTCTCCCAAACGATGCTCGGAACCTTGTAAAATCAGTTCTTCATGCTCTGTCATGACAATATGGCTGAGCTGACTGGCAAGCTCGGGCGGTTCATCGGGGAGAGGCGAATGGCGGCAGATTCCTTCATGGTCGTCGACAATATAGATCCAGTTACCGAACAGCGTGCCGGAGTTATTGATCAAATCGATACAAAAATCGCTCACTTCGCCCGGGCAACCACGTTCATAAACGTGGTCGGAAATAAAAAGAGCGCGAGGTAAAAGCTCGCGCGCTTTAACACGCGTGAAAACGGGGTTAGCGACATAGCTGTAAAACAGAGCCGTCAGAATCGTCCATAAAAGAATGGCGGCAATCAGCAATGAGAAAATGCGTCTGACGAGAAATCTGTTTTTCATAGGTGAATCAGACAGTCGCCTCAAATTTGTATCCGACTCCGTATACAGTGATCAGGCCGTAATTCGGATTGTCGGTGTCGATCTTTTGACGGATGCGCTTGATGTGTGTATCGACCGTGCGCGTATCTCCGAAGTAATCGTAGCCCCAGACCTTTGACAGGATTTGTTCGCGATCCATCACCTGACCGGGATGTGAAGCGAGGAGATAGAGAATCTCGACTTCCTTCGGTGTGAACGGGACGACCTCATCGTTGACTTTGACTTGGTAATTATCGAGGTTTATCTCGAGTCCGTCAAAGCGCAAGACGGAAGATTTCTGTCCCGTTTCCGTCTCGTGTATACGCCGGAAAACTGCCTTGATGCGAGCGATCACTTCGCGAGGACTGAACGGTTTGACGATGTAGTCGTCAGCCCCGAGCTCCAACCCCAATACGCGATCGATCTCTTCTCCCTTTGCGGTAAGCATGATAATCGGTACATTCGATGTCCTTCTGATATAGCGGCAGACATCCGTACCCGACATCTTCGGCATCATAAGGTCGAGAATGACAAGATCCGGTTTCTCGCTGAGCGCCTTTTCAAGCGCTTCTTCTCCGTCAAATGCGGATGAATAGGGGAAGTGCTCAGCCTTGAGATAGAGACCGAGGGACTCGTGTACAACGGGGTCATCATCGCAGATTAGAATATGGGGAGTTGAGGACATGGGTAACCTCCTGAATCTGATATTCGTATTTTCTCACCTATTATATATCAAACGGATCGCATAAACCGTTACATTATAACTTCGATGATATGATGACGGTATGAACAAGTCGAACGAGTTGAATATTCTCTATGAAGACAACCACGTGCTCGTTGTGTTGAAACCGCCTGGTGTACCTTCTCAGCCGGACAGATCGACCGCGCCCGATTTGTTAGGTTTGCTAAAACGCTATATCGCCGCTCGCGATCAAAAAAAAGGTGATGCTTGGCTCGGTCTCATTCACAGGCTCGATCGCCCGACAAGCGGTCTGATGGTCTTTGCGAAGACATCGAAGGCTGCCTCACGTATGAGCAGGTCGTTTCGGAGCAGAGATGTCAAAAAATACTACGTCGCCGTCGTGCGCGGGGTTCCCGATCAGGATGGCGGTACGCTGCGCGATAACCTGTCAGCTCGCGATATAGAAGGGCGCGTGAGGCTCTTGGCAACCGACAGTACGAGCGATCCGATGACACCCTCCGGCAGAGAAGAGCTTGTTACACATAATCTTCTTTCTATGACCGAGCGAAAAGGGGAAATGCACAATGTCAGGAACGCAAAATATGCCGAACTTGCATGGTCCTCCATCTGTTTAAAGAACAGACTGTTCAACGAGGCACTTCTCTTCATTGAACTTTTCACGGGACGACGTCATCAGATTCGCGTTCAACTCGCGGAAAGAGGATTTCCGATACTCGGCGACAGGCGATACGGTTTCAACGATGAGCGCGATTTGAGCGTCCCGACGCTCGCGCTCCACGCGTGCGGTCTCGTTTTCCCGCATCCCGTGCAGAGGAAGACACTTGCGATTTACGCAGATCCGTCTATCAATCCGTCCTTCGCAGAGGAGGATGTCGCAGGGTTCAATAAATATTTGAATTCCTTACTCGACGACGGTGTATTGGATAGTTCAACTCTTTGATGCTGAAGTCCCCTAAAACTTGCTCTTTTTGCAGGCGAACTGATCAACAATAATCAAGCCCGAGACTAACTCATATTTGTCTCGGGCTTGGTGCCGGTGGCCGGACTCGAACCGGCACGGGGATGTCCCCATCGCATTTTGAGTGCGACACGTCTGCCATTCCATCACACCGGCAAAACATTTAAAAAGAACGGATCGCCCACCAAGGGACGATCCGTCAGACAAGTGGTGGGGGAGAGTGGATTTGAACCACCGAAGTCGTTGACAACAGATTTACAGTCTGCCCCCTTTGGCCGCTCGGGAACTCCCCCGTGTATGCTTGTCTGTGTTGGTGGGCCATCAGGGACTTGAACCCCGGACCGACCGGTTATGAGCCGGCTGCTCTGACCGACTGAGCTAATGGCCCACGTGTCCTGAACGGCGCCCCGTGATTATAAGAAACGTATAATGGATTTGTCAAGTCATATATTTTTGAGTTTCAGAAACTTACTGATAGTATGAAAAATCGAGAGAGCAGGCGTAATCTGTTTCCTTGTAAATGTCGATGAAATCGCCCCTGTTAAAAATACATTATGATTAATTATACTATTTACATGTATTGTTAATCATAATGTATTGAAAGGCGAATGCCTCATTTATTAATGTATTTTGACTGTTCAACTGATGAAATAATTATGAATATTATGGAAACTAAAGTATTCGGTTTACTTGACACTCATAGTCCATCATGCTAAACTTAACGCTGAATTAACCCGATTTTTTATCGGGTAAGTTACTATGGGCAATGAGGTGTGCTTATAGCGATTGCAGTAGAGTAGGTGGAGATACCATATTCTTTCGTTGAAGTTCTGCCGATACCCATAAATTGTACCAAAAACCATAAGGAGGGTTTTGTATGAAACGATTTACATTAGTTCTGTTCTCCTTGGTTATGGTTCTGGTGATGCTGATGACAGCATGCACGAAGCCGGATGAGCCTGTTGATCCGTCCGCTTCCGCCGATGAACCTAAGCCTTCGGAGAGCGAAGGGCCTGAGCCTACCGAGCCAGTCGAAACTGATCCTGTTGAACCGAAGACTGACCGCAAGGGCGGTTGGGTGGACGAAATTGTCGTCTCGGTCATTGATCAGTCAGCCGTTGTCGCTCAGTTGAATGCTGACGCCATCGACGTTTATGTTAACGGTTTCGGCACAAACGGCTTAGCTGAATTGCAGGACTCCGGTGTACCGTACGTCATGTCGAACGGTACTTATTACACCATTCAGTTCAACCCGGCCGAGTTCAAGTCAGGGGATTATAACCCTTTCCGCAACCGTAAGATCCGCGAAGCGTTTAACATGCTGATTGACCGTAACTACATCAATCAGGAGTACTATGCCGGCGGTTCATTGCTGAAGTGGTTCCCGATTATGACGAACTTCGGCGACTATGCTGATCTGGTCGACGTTTGTCGTCGTCTCGAGGCTGAGTACGCTTACGACTTCGATAAAGCAGCGGAAATCATTCGCAAAGAAGTTGCACTTGAAGGGTATGAGCTCAAAGACGGTAAGTTTGACAAAGACGGTAAGCCTCTCGAAGTTGTATTCCTGATTCGTAATGACGGTGACGGAACGCGTAAACTCTGGGGTAACTACCTTGCAGATCAGATGGAAGAAGTCGGCTTCACGGTCGTACGTCAAGAAGGTACGGGTGCAGACCTCGGCCCGATCTGGATCAGCGGTGATCCTGCCGAAGGACAGTGGCACTTGTACACAGGCGGTTGGGGCGCATCAGTCCTGAATCGCGACCAATCCAACATTTTCCAAGAAATGTATCTTAATACGTCGGCGCAGGGCATTCCCGTGTTTATGGCGAACGAATCCGATCCTGAGTTCCAAGAGCTCGGCGACCGTCTGTATCGTCGTGACTTCAAAACGCTCGATGAGCGTCGCATCATGATGGCTCGCGCGTTGGAGCTGTGTCTGCAAGACTCCTTGCAGGTCATGGTCGTTGACAGCAAGCAGTTTATACCGCACGTGGACGGTGTCGTAGCGACAACCGACCTGGCTGCCGGTGTTGAGTCCGCTCAAGTCACGCCTTACACACTCCGTTTCGAAGGTAAAGAAGGCGGAACGATGCGCTGGGCGACACAGCCTTTCCTGTTCAACGGACCGTGGAACCCGATTCAAGGATCGAACACGACGTGTGATCAGGGCGCTGCCCGTATGACCGTCTCATATGCCTTCATCTATGACCCATACACCGGTTTGGTTCATCCTCAATTTGCCGAGAAAGCTGACCTAACCGTCAAAACCGGCTTGCCCGTCGGGAAAACTCTTGATTGGGTGAACCTTGAGTTTGCCGATAATATTGTCGTTCCTGAGGACGCTTGGGCAGACTGGGATGCTGAAAAGCAGCAGTTCATCACTTCGGGTGAAAAGAACGGCGATGCGGAAGTGACTGCAAATGTTAAGTCCGTCGTCACTTTCAGATCTGACCTCTTTGATGTCGTGAAATGGCACGATGGCAGCCCCCTCACAATGGCTGATATCGTCATGTCCTTTATCTTGGGCTTTGATCGCGCCAAGGAAGCATCACCTATTTTTGACCAGCAGGCCGTTGCTCGTTTTGAGAACGTCTTCATGCAAGACTTCCGTGGTATTAAGATCGTCTCCACAGATCCCTTGACCATTGAAGGCTACTCTAATTCGTACTACACTGACGCCGAGCTTACAGCTTTTGACGCGGGTACCATGTGGATTAACCAGTTCCAAGGTCAGGCTTCGTTCTCGCAATTCGCGATGATGAACTCTGCCGAAGCTGCCGGTGAGCTTGCCTACTCCGAGAGCAAAGCGCTGGAGAAGGAAGTTGAACAGACAAGCCTGATCGGCGGCCCCAGCCTTGAAATTCTTGGCAAGCACCTCGACAAGCTGATCGAAGAGGGAACCATTCCTTACGAGCCGACCCTTGGCGCCTACATCACCAAAGATCAAGCAGTTGAGCGCTACAAAGCACTCAAAGCTTACTTCGATTCTTACGGCAACTACTGGCAAGGCACCGGTCCGTACTTCCTCAAGTCAGTCGATATGAACGGCAAGTCGCTCGTCATGGCTCACTTCGCTGACTTCCCCGACCCCGCAGATCGCTGGGCCCGTTACTCCGAACCCATGATCGCCGATGTTGACATCGAAGGTCCCGGCCAAGTCACTGCCGGTGAGGAAGCCGTGTTCGAGGTCTTCATCACATTCAACGGCGAGCCTTACAAGCTTGACGACATCAGCAAGGTCAAGTTCCTCGCCTACAATGCGGAGAACGAAGTCGTATTGATCGACGACGCCGAAGCTGTGGAAGATGGCAAATTTGCAATCAACCTCTCCGGCGATGACACCACCAAGTTCGGTGACGGTGCAACCAAGATCGAAGTCGCGGTTGTTTCACTCGTCGTCGCACAGCCTACATTCCAAACGATAGAGTTCATTACCAACAAGTAATGTAATTTCTTTGTGACTACATAGGAACCCGAGGGGGGGCAAGCCCTAGTGCTTGCCCCTCTTAGGATTCAGGAGAGGTTGTGCCCATGACAACTAATGATAATAATATAGCTTTAGAATCAACGGTCGAATATAGCAAGAAAGCGTCGCAAGCAACGGCGAAGAGGCTATTTCGATTCTTTATTAGACGGCTAATTTTGCTGATGATTACGATCGTCATAGGCGTCTACATCACCATACTCGTCGCGAATATGGGTGGATATGTCGACACCATCTTAAAATCGGCGATCAGGGAAGAAGTGACCATGGAGGTCGCGGCAATGTCCGCCAAGACCCAGATACCTGAGGTTGAGCGGAGAGAGCTCATTGAGTCATTGATCCAAGATCGCGAGAGAATAGCAGGTCTCGATAAACCATTTATTACCCGCTCCTTCACACACCTGAAAAATGCCCTGACACTAAATTTCGGGCGTGCTCGATTTATGATCAGCGATCACGGCTCTCGTTATGTTCGCAATATTATATTGGAACGATTGCCTGCTACGCTCCTGTTAATGGGGACTTCTCAGCTGCTTCTATTTGCCGTTTCACTTTTCTTGGCGCTCATTGTTTCGCGCCATTACGGAAGTTTCTGGGATAAGCTCATTGTTGCGCTATCTCCGACATCTTCCATTCCGCCATGGTTTTACGGTATTTTCCTGATACTCTTTTTTGCAGCTTATCTGAAAATTTTGCCATTTGGAGGCATGGTCGATGCGCCGCCGCCTCCCACGAAGATTGGGTATTTCCTTAGTGTTTTAAAACATATGATCTTACCTGCCTTCTCGTTGTTCATATCGAGTTTCATGATCAATACTTACTCGTGGAGGACGTTCTTTCTCATTTACTCAAGCGAGGATTACGTTGACATGGCGAAGGCTAAGGGATTAACATCTCGCGCCATTGAAAGGCGCTACATCCTGCGTCCAACGCTGCCTAACATCATCACGAGCTTTGCGCTTATGTTGGTCGGCATTTGGACCGGTGCGACGTTGACGGAAACTGTCTTCCTTTGGCCGGGATTAGGAACAATTATATATGAAGCAGTCAGTAAGTACGATACGGCTGTTATCGTAGGGACCACAATTATTCAGGCTTACTTGTTAGGTATTACGGTATTCCTTTTGGATTTCCTGTATGCCATCGTGGATCCCAGAGTCAAGTTGGGAGGAGGCAAGTAACAAGATGAAACGACTAAAGGAATCTCTCAGAGATGTTGCAAGATACCCATCTGCAATTATCGGAATGATCATTGTTCTTGCGTTGATTCTCTTTTCGTTCTATACGATGTGGAAAATACCTTACAAAGAAGCAATTAAAATGTGGCGCGCGAGTGAGAGCGTCGTCTATAAAAACCCGCGAAACGCAAGGCCAACTTGGGTCAACTTGTTCCGAAAGGATAAATTGCCCGAATCGGTCGATGTTGTTGCCGGTGAAGACGAGGAATTTACTAAGGTCTCCGAGCCCCGAAAATCAGGGGGCAATTCAATTGAATTCGTCTATACATTTGACTTCAACTACAACGAGTTACCGCAGGATTTTTTCATTTATTTCACGTCGAATTATCAATCGAAGAACCCGTTTGTTTCGATGACCCTGCTGACTCCGTCCGGTGAAAATATAAAGATTGCCGATACCGGTATTTCGAGAAATCAGAATTACCGTTTCGAGCAGGATGAGAATTTACGTACGCGCTTAAAACGTTTGCATCGCGGCAATGAACCTTCCACGGCAATGCAGGGAATTTTCTCAAAGCTTGGTTCAGACCCTTTCGAAATAGACAAGGGGACGTATCAGTTAACCATTCAAGCGACAACCTTTGAAGAGGACTCCGATGTCAATGCCGAGCTGATCATGCACGGTAAAGTCTTCGGTTTTTTCGGTACCGACCATCTGCGTCGCGATCTGAAAGTTGCCATGATGTGGGGTGCGCCGATTGCGCTTGCGTTCGGTCTGACGGCGGCATTGGGAACCGCCATCATTACGATGTTTATTTCGGCGATAGGAACATGGTTCGGCGGTTGGCTCGATGAGCTGATTCAGAGAATTACCGAAGTCAATATGGTCATACCGTACTTCGCTGTACTCATTATGGTCGGTACGTTCTACTCGCGAAGTATTTGGACGTTGTTACTGGTAACGATAATTCTGAACATGTTTTCAGGATCGATCAAGTCTCAGAGAGCTATTTTCTTACAAGTTAAAGAGTCGACATATATCGAGGCGGCGATTGCTTATGGAGCAAGTGATATGCGTATTGTCACACGCTACATGATCCCGCGCGTCATTCCTATGATTATCCCCGGTCTGGTGTCGGCTGTTCCTTCTTACGTCTTCTTGGAGGCATCGCTTGCTCTGTTGGGTCTCGGCGATCCGTCGATTCCGACATGGGGTAAGGTCATCAATGATGCCCGTACTTTTGGCGCACAATATCAGGGCATGTATTACTGGATTTTGGAGCCGGCCGCATTCTTGATGATTACCGGATTCGGGTTCGCGCTCTTAGGCTTTGCGCTTGATAGAATCTTTAATCCGAGACTGAGAGGTATGTAAGATGGCAAAGAATAAAGCAAGCACAAATATAGATGCGATCGAAGCAGCTAAGAAAAAGGCGCTCCTGATGAGTCGAGACACAGGTGTGACGCATAAGGTAGGGGACGTCCGTCACGATTTGCTCCTGAGCATTCGAGATCTCAAACTCCACTTTGAGACGATAAGAGGTCCCGTTCAGGCCGTTGACGGCGTCAATTTCGATCTTGTGACAAATAAAGCAGTCGTCGTTGTCGGTGAATCCGGATGCGGTAAAAGCTCTTTGGCCAAGGCTGTCTTACGTCTATTGCCCAGAAACGTCTCTCACTACTCGGGAGAGGTACTTTTGCACGACGTCGACACGATGAAGCTGAGCGAAGAAGAATACCGCGAACAGATTCGATGGGTCAAGATGTCTATGGTGCCCCAAGCCGCCATGAACTCCCTCAATCCAGTTCTCAGGGTTGGCGACCAAGTTGCAGAACCTATGATCGTCCACTTCGGAATGAAGAAGAATGACGCGATGGAGCAAGCCGCTCTGATGTTTAAAAACGTCGGTGTTCCGGTTGACTTCCTCGTGCGGTATCCGTTTGAATTGTCGGGCGGTATGCGCCAGCGCGTTGCGATCGCTATGTCGCTTATTACCGGCCCCGATCTTGTAATTCTCGATGAGCCTACTTCCGCTTTGGACGTACTGACACAGGCGAACATCTTTAACTTGTTGAAACGCATCAAAGCAAATCTCGATACGAGCTTCATTCTGATCACTCACGATATTTCAACTTCATCGGAACTCGCCGATATAGTAGCTGTTATGTACGCCGGTCAAATTGTCGAAGTCTGCGAATCGCATCGTTTCTTCAGCAAACCGCGTCATCCTTACTCAGCCAAACTTATGGCGAGCGTACCGCGCCTACGAGAACGAGAGGAACCCGAGTTCATTGAAGGAACTCCTCCCTCACTGATAAACCCGCCTACGGGTTGCAGATTTAAGGAGCGCTGTGATCATCGATTTGAGAAGTGCGAGGAAGAGCCTCCTGTCTTCCGATTCGGAGATGACTGCGTCAAGTGTTGGCTCTATGAAGGGGAAGGGGAGTGTGAAGAATCATGACAGAATATACCGAAAAACTGACTGAAGTAAACGCTGTTCCATCTGAAACAATCGATGGAGATGACGGTTTTATTTTAGAGATTGACGGCCTCAAAGTCTACTTTGAGCTTCGCAAACGCGGCTTTCAACACGCCGGGTTCGTGCAGGCCGTTGACGGTGTCGATCTGAAGTTGAGGCGTGGTGAGACGATCGCGATTGTCGGCGAATCGGGCTGCGGCAAGACGAGCTTGATGAAGACAATTCTGAGGATTAACACACCGACGGGCGGAACGATCACTTTTGACGGTGAAGTCATCAATAACTTAAAATCGCAAGGCCTCAAAAACCTTCGACGCAAAATCGGATTTGTCCAACAGGATCCTTATGGAGCTCTGGCCCCCTTTATGGATGTCCAGACTATTCTGGAAGAGCCTCTCAAGATTAACGGTGTCAAAGATCGAAAGGAACGCGTCAAGCGTGTTCGTCAAGTACTTGAAGAAGTGCGCATGACGCCCGTTGACGACTTTCTTAGAAAATTCCCCCACCAGTTGAGCGGCGGTCAGCAGCAGCGCGTCGTCATCGCACGTGCGATGATCTTGAACCCGATTCTATTAGTCGCTGACGAACCCGTTTCGATGCTTGATGCTTCCGTTCGTGTTGAAATCTTGAAACTCCTGCGCGCGTTACAGGAAGAGCACAATTTAGCGGTTATCTACATCACGCACGACCTAGCGACCGTACGCTATTTCTCAGAATACATCTACGTCATGTACGCAGGTCAGGTGATCGAGAAAGCTCCTGAGTCACAGCTGATTAACGAAACGGCTCATCCTTATTCGCATGCTTTGTTGGCTGCGACTTCGGATCCCGATCCGAAGAACGTCGATGAGTTTCAAAAAGTACCCGCCGGAGAACCGCCCAGCTTGGTGTCGCCACCGGCAGGCTGTCGATTCCATCCGCGTTGCGAGCTTATTGAAAAAGGGCTCTGTGACGTAAAGAGACCGCCGGAGTTCGACTTGGGCAACAGACACACCGTGTCGTGCTGGCTCTTCAAGGATCGACCGATCGTGCGCGAGTTTGAAAATTAGATTTATAAGTGAAAGGTTAATAGATGCGATTTAGCGATAAGGGAATGATAATCACCGGCGGTGTGCTTTTAGTTTTGTGCGTCACCGTATCCGGTTTACAAGTCGCAAAAGTATTACCTACGCATTTCGCGCTAACGATTTTTGCTTTCCTTTGCTTGATAGGCGGTATGTTTATCGGAATGATGGGCATCTTTTCTTATGTAAAAAAGGCAAGGGACGCAAAACGGGATGAGGACTTTTATCGAAAACGGTAAATCTCTCATATTGCTCAATGATGTATGATCATGACTCAAGGGGGTGTCTCAAAAGAAACACCTCCTTTTTTGAGACACCACCCTTGTTGTTTGAGACGTGGATATTCAATTTTTGACGGTACATTTTTTAATAGAAAGCATGCTATGATTACGGTAATCTGTGGTTAGCGAGGAAACTTTATGCGATACAAGATTCAAAAGAGAATCATTACCGTACGGAAAATTTTCACTGTTCTAATATTATGTGTCGCTTTGCTGATCGGTCTTACGGCCTGTGCGAATCAGAATGGTTCGAAATCATCAGATGATAAGGGTCTGCCAAAAGTGATTACCGTCGGAACGATTCGCGTTGCCAATGATAAAACAGTTGCATATGAATCCGGGTTTTTTAAAGAATTTTTCGAAGATAAGGGCATAGAGGTCAAGATGCTGTTTTTCGATTCCGGGACAGCGGCCAATGTAGCCTTTGTTTCAGGTGATTTAGATTTTGCGGAGATGGGCTATACCAATGCCGTGGTAGCTCTGGACAAAGATATTCCTGTTGAATTAATTTGGATTCATGAAATTTTAGGTCAGAATGAAGCCCTTGTCGCGCAAAAGGATCGGGGCATTCAGTCCGTAGAAGATTTGAAAGGCAAAACAGTAGCAACGCCTTTCAGCTCGACGTGTCATTATGCCCTGCTGCAGGCCATGAAAAGCGCGAATATTGATGTTCAGGACATCACGCTTTTGGATATGGACACCGAGGATATTCTGGCAGCTTGGCAGCGTGGCGATATTGATGCGGCTTATACTTGGGAGCCTACGCTCAGCCATATGAAGGCGACAGGCCTTATTATTACTGATAGCGAGATATTGGCCCAACAAGGCATGACAACGGCTAATATTGAGTTGGTCAGCACTAGTTTTTCGCAGCGTTATCCTGATTTAGTTTCTGACTATTTGCGAGCACTGTCTAAGGCAGTCTATACGTATAAGGAGACCCCTGATCTGGCAATTGAGTCTGCAGCCAAACATTTGCAAATCGATACCGATTTGGCGGAGACGCAAATGGCGGGCCAGCTATGGCTCACTCCTGAGGAACAGTTGGACAGTTTTTATTTAGGTAAGGAAGGATCGCCTGGAAAATTCCACCAAGTCTTTATGGATACAGCAAAATTTCTTTACGAGGAGAAGAAGATAGGTCAAGTGCCGACAGAAGAAGCTGTAGAAAATTTCATTAATACTGCTTACATCGAGGCGATCGTCCCGTAATGTGGTTGCGGAGGAGAAAGATGACTGAAGCTTTGGTGAGCGTGCGCAACGTCAGCGTCGACTATACAGTCCAGACCGGAAAACTCAATGCAGTTGAAAATATTTCAATTGAAATTTATGCAGGTGACTTTGTAGCTCTTTTGGGGCCTTCAGGGTGCGGAAAAACGACTCTCCTCAACGTTATTGCCGGCTATCACGAGCCTACAAGCGGCCAAGCTCTTTTACGCGGGAAGCCTATCCGTGGACCTGGTAGGGAACGGGGTGTCATTTTTCAGAGAACCAACTTATATCCTTGGTTAAATGTCAAGGATAATATCTTATTCGGACCAAAACTTGGTTCGTATGATGAACTCGAGATTCAAGAGAGCTACGATCATCTCATGGATGTTATCGGACTTAGGAATTATCAGAAGAATTATCCCTTTGAATTATCGGGAGGCATGCAGCAGCGCGTTGCAATCGCGCGAACACTCATTCAAAAGCCGGATATCCTATTGATGGATGAGCCTTTCGGCGCTCTTGATGCAGTTAACCGCGATAGTCTGCAAACTTTTATGCGTGACCTTTGGTATGAAGAAAAACTGACGGTGTTTATGGTGACACACGACATCGACGAAGCCCTCATGCTGGCAAATCGCGTTATCGTGATGGGGCAGAGGCCAGGTCAGATTATCAAAAGGATGGAGCTTGTTTTCAATCATAAGACGCTTCGTGATTCCGGCTATATTCCTGAACTCGATCCGGCATTCATGACAGCAAAACGCGAGATTTTAGAAGCCCTGCAGTCAGAAAAAGCTTAGGATCCTAAATTAAACTAATTTATTGCATTTTTCTTCCAAAATTTTGTATAAATGTTACATTTTTGTGGTATAATTGCCGTGTAGTTTTTCGATTTTGGTTTGGGCTTTTTCTGACTCAAACCACCCATTTTTACAGGAGGATTTTGTGCAGAGGAAAATCTTGGTAGTCGGCGGAGTTGCCGGCGGTGCTTCGGTTGCAGCAAGGGTTAGACGACTCGACGAGCATGCTCAAGTTATCGTCTTTGAAAGAGGACCGTATCCCTCATTCTCGAACTGCTGTTTACCGAATTTTTTAAGTCGTGAAGTTGAGGATAGTGAAGATCTCCTTTTGATGTCACCTGAAATCTTCAAGAGTCAGTACAACATTGAAGTCAGAGTTCTTAATGAAGTAATCAAAATAATGCCCGAAGAGAAGAATGTTGAGGTCAAGGACCTTGTATCGGGCGAGGTTTATCAGGAGTCTTATGACAAGTTGGCGCTAGCACCGGGTGCGGAAGTGATCATGCCCAAGGCGATTAAAGGTATCGACAGCGATCATGTCTTCCCTCTGAAAACTGTTCCGGATGTTCGCGCGATCGATAACTACATCCAAGCCAACAATGTTCAAAACATCGTGATTGTCGGCGGAGGTTTCATCGGTCTTGAAGTTATGGATAACCTTCGTCGTTCAGGTAAAACAGTGGCTTTGGTAGAAGCTATGGACCAGGTCATGGCACCCTTGGATTATGATATGGCTCAGATTTTCCATAAGACCATTGTCGATAACGGCGTCAAGCTTGTCGTCAATGACCAGGTAGTCGCGATCGATGAAAAGAGTGTCATCCTTAAGTCGGGAAAAACAATTCCGGCTGAGATGGTCGTAATGTCAGTCGGTGTCCGCCCTGAGACCTCTTTGGCCGTGGAATGCGGTATTGAAATCGGGAAAACCGGCGGTATTCTTGTTAACCGACATTACCAGACCAATTATCCCGACATCTATGCCGTTGGCGATGCGATTGAAGTGAAGCATGCGATTACCGGCAAAAAGACAAGACTTCCCTTGGCAGGACCTGCCCAGATGCAGGCTCGTGCTGCGGCTGACCACATGTACGGTCGCTTTAACCGTAACCCCGGCGTTATCGGTTCTTCGGTTGTACGCATCTTTGATATGAATGCAGCGTCCACGGGACTCAACGAGAAAGAATGTCGGGCGGCTGAGATCGATTACCGTTATGCCTACGTTATCCCCGGCGACAAGGTCGGTATCATGCCGAATTGCAATCCGATATTCTTCAAGCTGATTTTCGAGTATCCCAGTGGAAGAATTCTCGGTGCGCAGGCCGTCGGTAAAGGCAACGTCGACAGGCGTGTGGATATCATCGCTACGGCCATTCACTTCAATGCGACCGTCGAAGATCTGCAAAACATCGAGCTTTCATACGCTCCGTTTTTCTCGACAGCCAAAGATGCGGTCAAGTATGCTGCTCTCGTGGCCGTGAATGTACTCAATGGTGAGTTCAAGCAAGTTCCGGTTACAGCCGTGCGTGGTTTGGTCGAATCGGGGGCATTCATCGTCGATGTTCGCGAAGAGGGTGAGTATGCTAGGTCTCACTTGATCAACGCCGTCAATATTCCGCTGAGCCAGCTCAGAGAGCGGATGGATGAAATTCCGAAAGATCAACCGGTTTATCTTCATTGCCGCTCGTCACAGCGTTCCTATAACGCTGTTCGCGCTCTGCAAGGTAACGGATACACGAATGTCTACAACATCCAAGGTTCATTCCTCGGGATCAGTTTCTATGAATATTATCAGGATCTGATTACGGGAAGAAAACCCATCGTAACTGATTATAACTTTGATTAAATTTTGGAGGAACAATGATGAAAGTTAACAAGACTGAGTTTGTGATCGCCGGTATTCTACTGGCGGCTGCTCTCATATTGGGAGCGACCCTCTTGCCCAGTTCCTTGCTCTTTTCCAGGTTGATTACCGGCTTGGGCATCGGATATGTCTTGGCCAGAGGATATTTCGGCTTTGCCGGATCTGCGAACCTTGCTTTCAGGAGAGGTTCAACGAAGCTGATGCGCGCCTTGATGCTCTTGGTGATCTTGGCTTCTTTTGTTTCCCTGTTTTTTTCCGCTGTCCCCGCATCCGATGTCAACCCTGACTTTGTTATGAAGTACAACCTCTTCATTCACCCTGTTACCATGGGAACGGTCATTGGCGGCTTTATGTTTGGTGTCGGTATGGCATTTGCCAGCGGATGTGCCTCGGGTCTACTCACAGATCTTACTCTTGAGTTCCCGAAAGCGGTCTTGGGAATAATCTTCTTCGGTATAGGTTTTCTGCTCTCTATGCCTTTTGGAGCGAAGATGCCTTGGATCAACACATCGCTCATCAAGAGCAGTGCAGATACCAACGGTGTATGGTTCCCGGATCTCTTTAATTTCGACGGTCTCAACGGCTTTTTGGGCGCTCTGATTCTGAACATAATCCTTGCGGCGATCGTTATCAAGTTGTCATATGTTTATGAAGCTAAGCGCAAAGCCAAGGGTACGTACACACCTGTTGATACCGAGGTGGAAGCGGAACAAGCCGTTGGACAACTGCTGGATACAAATCTATCTTTCTATCAGCGTTTCTTTGTACGTCCCTGGACACTGTGGGAGAGCGCGATCGGAATGGCTATCATGTATGCGGCCGTTCTAGGTCTGACAAAAGGCGCTTGGGGCGTATCCGGCGCCTTCCCGTTCTGGATTGCAAAACTTGCTAATCTTTTCGGAGTATCAGCGGAAGCAATCGGCAACTATACAGGCAATGCCAAGTTAGTGGACCCCGGAATCTTCCAGCACCAAATGTCCCTGCAAGGTTTCGCCATCGCTCTCGGCGCCTTTATCGCCTTGCTTTCCATGGGGCGTTTGTTCGCTTCTTTCAAGGCCGGTCTCAAGATCAAGGGCAAACAGGCGATCTTTGCGATTATCGGCGGTTTGCTTATGGGGCTGAGCATCGGTTTCGGTAAGGGCTGTAACGCCGGCGCTCTCTTTTCTCCAATCGTCAGCTTCTCGCTCTCCGGTTGGATCTTCTTGGTATTCATGGTTTGCGGGGCATATGTCGGCAACCGGATCATGAATCTAAACAAGAAGTAGGATCAGTGATATAGCTCTTTTAGCCTATAATGAGGCTATCGTTTAGATAGCCTCATTACTTTCTCAATCAGAGGAATATCATGAAATCAAAATTATCCCTCATTTTGACCTGGCTGACATGGATTGTTGTGATTGTCTTGTGGTTAATTTTGAGTCATGCGGGAGAGATCAACCCGACTAAACTTCCTTCACCGGAAAATGTCATAAAACAAGCCGCCAATCTGTTTCTTTACGGATACAACGGCATTCCTTTTTGGTCCCATATCGGTATCAGCTTGATGCGGCTCGGCATTGCGATCGCCATAGCTCTCTTGACGGCGATTCCCCTCGGTTTATTGTGCGGATATTTTCCAAAACTTCAGGCGGTTATAGGGAGTGTCGTGAATTTTATCAAGCCTCTCCCTCCTTTAGCCTACTACACGCTTCTGATCATTTGGCTCGGTATTGATGAAGCCTCCAAGATAGCCCTTCTTTTCATTGCAGCTTTCGCACCGGTCTTTGTTTCGAGTGCTTCGGCCGTATCGCGCGTGAATTCAACCTATATTTTAAGCGCCAAAAGTTTCGGTGCGACCACGTATCAGATTTTTTTCAAAGTGATTCTGCCTGCGACCTTACCGGAAATATTTGTCGGCATTCGCACAGCCGTCGCCGTCGCCTATACAACGTTGGTTTCCGCTGAAATGATTGCGGCTACCGCAGGTATCGGCTGGATGGTATTAGACGCCTACAAATATCTGAAGACCGATGTCGTCTTTGTCGGCATTGTAGTGATGGGGTTAACAGGCATGGCTCTGGACGCCATCCTCAGGGGGATTGAAAAACGCTTCATTTTTTGGGGCGGAAAGTGATTGACGTTTAGTTTTAAGATTGTTCAATATATTCTACCTTTGCCGTTATTCCAAGAGCTTTTTTGTACGGCGGCGCTGTAGGGTAAACAGAGGAGGCCATGTAACATATCGGTACTAATATCGGTTCTAAGGCTGTTATCTCATCGAAGAATATCCGCTCGGGCATTAAGTAATGTCTTGAAATCATCTTTCAACTTATCCGGCAACAGAGATTTACCTATCATATCTGTGAAGCGCGCTTGCATTGAGAGCAGTTTCTTAATCATTTTTTCAGCCGGTTTGCCGCCGAGGCCGAAGCTGTCGGCAAATACGAGAAAGTCCTTCCTTTGGATATTCCTCTTTTTTCCGTTTATCGTCAGCGCAAACTCTTCGGTGTCCTCCGGCATGATCACGTTTACGGGAAGCAAGTCATATGCCGGGGACAGCACGTATTCAGCGCTGCCCTCACTTGTCTCAATCAGTGAGAAATTTTTCAAATGCATGTCCGAATTTCCGGTTAGGAAGCAGAAAACAAGCCTTATGAAAAGCTCACTCAAATCAAGCCCGGTTCTCATAGAATAGCGTCTGACGATCTTTGCGCAGCGCTCATAGGAACCGCGATATTTATCCTGCGTGAGTCTCAGGTCAAGCTGGCAGAAGTCCTCCATGGCAAGCAACCTAACAGGTGCGTTTGGCTCGATGATACGGTCGATGCGTTTTGTAATATAAGCAAGCTCGTCTCCCATCCGGATCAGTGCGTGTGGTACCGTAGCGATGCCACACGCATCTGCCATATTCATGACAAGATGCTCTGCTTCCGGCAGACAGGGAAACTCCTTTACCTGCGGTTTCAAGATATATCCGGTGGGATAATTCAAAAGCGTCAGTTGGGGATTGCCTTCGCTCATCAGATTGAGCGATAATTTTTTCTGTACTCCGGGAACCGTGTAGCCGCGACTTACGTTCTCAGAAACAATAATCTCCAGAGCGCGATCGGAAATGTCAATGTCAGGGATAACCTCTGTTCCGAAGAAGCGTCTTATGCATGCCTTATGCCACGTTGCAGATGAGCTGCCCGGCAGAGACTTACCGCAGCATAAGCAATTCATACCGGCACCTCCCTGATACTGACATTACCTACACTGTCCCTGCAGGCTACAAGAAGTAATCCGAATCGGTCGTTTCGATCAATCTTCCAGTTGCGACTGACCACATCCAGAAGCCATCCCTCCGGAATCAGTCCGTCAAAAAACGAAAAAATCGTCTTGGAGATGTATGGCTCCTCCTTCAACGGCAGTGTGAGCGATACTGAGGATGCGTCTGGCAAAGAGAGATAAGCCTTATCATAAGCAAAGGAATAACCGTCATCGGTCTCACAAAGCTCTCCCGCGAATGTGTCTCTGACATATACGTAAGCGGTTCTGTATGCCGCCGTCATTTATCATCCTTCCTTCCCGGCACAGCTTCCATTCCGAACATTGCGAGTGCCTGATTGACCTTGTCCATTCGCACGGTTTTTTTACCTTGTTCCAACTCTCGCACAAAGCGGATACCGAGGCCGGAACGAATAGCAAACTCTTCTTGAGTGAGATGCGCAGCCTTTCTCTGTGATTTAATAAATTCAGCAATCTTATTCATATGCGTATTATATACCCTATAGGGTTGAATTTCAATATTTCTAACATAAGCAACCCCTATCGGGATTGAATCGTTGAAACTAAAGTCTATTGTACCCGATAGGGTGTATCATATTCATTAGTCTTTCTGTCTTTTTTTGTCAGCCTCAATTTATCCTGAAGGAGTCGCCGTAGTATAAAATATTCATGCCTTTTTATGAGTGTGCAACAACAATCCTGTAGAAATCTATTAAAGAGAAATTCACAATAAAAAAAGATACGGCAACTGATAAATTGATTCAATTGCCGTATCTTTTGTTGGTCGAGGTGACAGGACTTGAACCTGCGGCCTCATGGTCCCAAACCACGCGCGCTGCCAACTGCGCCACACCTCGCAGAGATCATTCTAAGCTGTTGATATCAAATCGTCAAACTTTGCACGTATGATA
>DUVH01000032.1 GCA_012841145.1 Clostridiaceae bacterium
CCACCACCGGTACTGCCGCCGGTATCACCACCACCAGTGCCACCACCGGTATCACCGCCGGTATCGCCACCAGTACCACCACCGGTATCGCCACCAGTACTGCCGCCGGTATCACCACCAGTGCCACCACCGGTATCGCCGCCGGTGCCACCACCGGTATCGCCACCAGTGCCACCGCCAGTATCGCCACCAGTGCCACCACCAGTGCCACCACCGGTATCGCCACCAGTGCCACCGCCGGTATCGCCACCGGTACTGCCTCCGGTATCTCCGCCAGTGCTGCCGCCGGTATCATCACCCGCTGATGGTTCCGTCGTTGTCGTTGGCGTGGTGGTCTCTTCCGTCGTAACCTCTGTCGTCGTCTCCTCAGTTGTCGTCGTCGGATCCGTCACGGTCGGTAACGGTACGTACTTGGGGGAATTCCAGTCTGTCGGATCCCAGTCTCTATACAGTCTTGGATTCGGCGCAGGAGGCAAAGGCTGTGCGGGGGCCAACTGATGACCGGAACTGCTGCTGAAAACGTAGACGGGCATCCCGCGATACGTATTGTCATACAGGAACTTCGCATCGCGGACGGCCATGCGAATACAGCCGTGCGAGCTCGTCTTGCCTGCTAACAAACGCGCATAGCCTGTGCTCATGTAACATTTCGAATAGTCGATTTTATCTCTGGTTCCTAAGTAATCGAGCGGAATGGAGTGAAAATAAATCGACCCTCTCAAGTGCGTCGCATAACGAACCCAACAGGGAATCGGACTCTTTTGAGATGAGAAACGCGAAAGAACCGCCTTGCCACCGCTCAGCTTGAACGGCCTGTTCGCAGGCGTCGTCGGCGTCGGATACTGGCTCGTTCCTGTAGAACATCTAACGGCATAAGCCGGATAATCTGCACCGGTCGCAGGATCCGTCTTGTAGAAAACGATGCGCTGAATATCTAGGAAAACGATCATCTTGGAGAAACGGCCTCCCGAGTATTGACGATAAGGGTCTTGTTTCCTCGTTGTCGTTGTCCTCGTCGTTGTCGACGTCGGTGTTGTCGGCATTGTTTTTGATGTCTTGGTCGTCGTCGTGAGATCGGGATCTTCCGTTGACTCGACGACAGATGTTTCAGGCTCCGTCGTTGTCGGTGTCGTTGTAGGAACCTCAGTGGTCGGCTCCGTCGTGGTCGTTACCTCTGTCGTCGTCGTTGTGGTTTGAGGAACGTCTTCGAAGACAGCAGGCGGAGCAGTAAAAAAACCGCCCGTTAAAAACATGGCAGCTATAACCATCACGACGCCGAGCATCACAGGTATGTAATGAACTAATTTCTTCATCGTCAATCCAATTTCTCAATGCCGTGCACAACGCACGTGCCAAATGAATATCCAACGGAAACACTATACATGAGACGCGCCATTATTTCCAATCTTTTAATGAATATTTCAACCACGAAAAATCAGCCATGCTTCGTCATTTGAACCAAACGAGACGCTTGATACTTAGCTACAAGTGGCGACGCGACAAAATTCTATCAACCGATCAAACGTTACGGTTCCGGAGGGGATTCTTCTCCCGAGCTCGGTTCCAAACTCGAAGGCGGTGTCGTCGTTGGCGGTTCGGTCGGCGTCGGTGGCGACGTCGGCGGTTCGATCGGCGGCGTTTCCGGTGGCGGTGCAGCTGTCGTCGGTGCCGCTGTCGTCGGTGCCGCTGTCGTTGTCGGCTCCGGAGTCGTCGTCGGCGGTTCTGTCGCTACCGTCGTCGTTGTCGTCGCGGGATCGAGCACGCGAACCTTAATCGTGACCTCTTCGGCAGATTTATCGGGATACGTAATGACGATCTTCGTATTGATCACGGCGGGAGCTTTCGTCTCGATCTTCGCGGTGAACTTGTACGTCGTTCCGCTCGGAAGGCTGTCGCTGTTTTGGACGCCGCTCGCGGGCGACACTTGTTCGTTCAGCAGCACCTCGATATCCTGACCGACAGGCTTATATTGCCACGCCATGCTTTTCTGCTCGCGGTGTACGTAAGGATTCAACGGATCCGGATCTGTCGGATCCCAGCGGTTATTCAGATTGGCCGGCGGATTGGTCGGCGCTTCAGGCAAGTCATAACCCTTACTGCTCTGGAAGATGTAGCACGGCATCCCTCGGTGAATATTTTGCGTCACATACTGTGCGTCGCGAAGTGACAACCTGATACAGCCGTTTGACGCCGTGTTTTTACCGAGGCGATTATATCCCCACTTACTGAACAGGCTCTTGTCGAGTGGCAACGTCTTTCCGTTCGCGTCCACTTGGTGGTCGTACGGCTGCGAATGAATGAAGATGTCATTGTTGACATGTGTTGCATAACGCACCCACACCCATGTCTCCGCCTTAGTAAAGAGAAGCTGCCTAGCCTTGTAACCGGACAGGATGAACGGTTTGTCGGGCGGTGTGACGGGCGTCGATCCTTTGACGCGCCCCGTCGATATGCGCAGCGATACTTCGGGAATGGCCTCCCCGTTTGCGTTCGTATGGAAGAAAACGGCGCGCTGAACATCAAGGAAAATGACAAGATGAGAAAAATGGTGTTTCGTCGGAACCGGTGTCGTCAGCGACGTCGGCTCTGTCGTTGTCTCCTCTGTCGTAGTCGGCTCCTCCGTCGTCGTCGTCGTTGTCGTTTCGGTCGTCGTCGGTTCTGTCGTCGTAGTAGGCGTCGTCAAATGAACGCTCGTACTCGTTGTCGTTGTCGTTTCAAATTCAGTGCTCGGCTTAAAGTGGTTGATCGCATAAAGCGCGATCGTCACGACAAGTAACGTGACGGTTACCGCGAGCAGTATTTTTAATTTCTTATCGAATATTCCTGACATGCCTAAGTAGTTACTCTCCCAACTGCTATTGACATCTGGTCGTTGCGTGATCCTCTTATTATATACCGCAATTTTCCACAGCTGGATACAAAATACCACAAAAGTATTCATCAATAAAAGTCATCATTTGCACGGACGCAACATATTTCATGCTATTTACCTTATGATATGATGGCCTAAACAAAAAAAGAGTCATTTTGCCTGTTCAAAGGAGATGAAACGCGCAAAAACAGCTGAGTCGATTCTGCTCATTTAGCCGATTCACATCCGGTTTACTTCCTTCATGATGCACGATTGTCATCGTGAACGGGAAAAAGGCTCAACTTGAGAGCGGCGATCAGCTTATGGCGGACAGTACGAAGAGGAAGGAAATTATGTGCTTTAAACGAGGCGACGGTACGCTTGTAAGAGATGCAAAAGACCCCATCGGCGCTATCATGCCGTATATAATGCGAGGTCGTAACGAGTCGGCTGTCTACGTGAAAAAATCGTACTGTGTCGACAACATGCAACAATACATCCGTGAACAGCGAAAACAGGGAAAACGAATCACCGTTTTCAATATTATCTCCGCTACATTTCTACACACGTTCTTGCGCCGACCTCAGCTTAACCGTTTCGTTGCGGGAAGACGGCTCTACCAGCATAACAGTTTCGATATTCTATACGTCGTCAAAACGGCGCTGACGGATGAAGGGCTCGAATCGATCGCAAAAGTCAATTTTGACGGAGACGATACCCTCGAAAATGTAAAAGATAAGATGGACTACCATATCGACGAGATCAAAGGCAGCGAAGGCAAAGAGGACGATCGTTTCATCGGACTCGTCACGAAATTGCCGCGGTGTCTATTGAGGGTTCTGCTTTGGATTGGACGCGTACTCGATTTTCACGGTCTCATGCCGAAATTTCTGCGCGACCTGATCCCCCTGTACTCCTCCGTATTCATCTCTCACCTCGGAAGTATCGGCGGGGACGCCCTCTTCCACCACCTGTACGAATTCGGTTCCACTTCCGTCTTCTGCACGATCGGAAAAATATATTACAAACCTTATCGCGATATTTACACCGATGAGGTCGTCTGGAAAAAGACAATTGACCTGAACCTCACGATCGACGAACGGATTTGCGACGGATACTACATGATCAAGAGTTTGCAACTGTTTGACGCTTACATCGACAATCCGGCACTGCTCGAGCAGTCGCCGAATGAAGCGATTGCCGAAGAGGAAAAGAAACAGCAAAAACGGTTTGAAGAGCAACAATTGAAGACAGCGACAACACCCGATAGTGAGGACAAGCCAAAAGCTCGTGACGCGCAGCTCCATCCCATTCGCGATTACTGGGACAACATGATGGAGCACCCCAATGACGATGAATAGTCTACAAGGGATCGCGCGAAGTTATGATTCTCCTTAATCTTCGCGATCTGCAAATATCGCGGCACTTTCCTCACCGCGCATAACGCGGCAGGCTCCCGCCGCGAGCGCCTCCATCTCCAGTTCACCCGCCATAATGAAGACGGGAGCGATAAACGCTATACGTTCTTCAATAGCATCCGTCAGTCGCTTTATATGTGACATGCCGCCCGTCAGGATAATAGCTCGCACATCACCGTTGACGACGGTCGCCAAACCTGCGATCGATTTTGCCGCTTGGTATCCCATCGCTTCTATAACAAGACGCGCATCGTCGTCACCCGACGCCGCGCGCCGATCGACTTCACGCGCATCATTCGTCCCGAGATAAGACGTAAAACCGCCCTCCCCTATCTCGTATGCATAGAGAGCGCCCGCTCCCTTCTCACGCGCAATACGCGACGCCTGATAGATGGGGATTCCCCCCGCTCTTTCCGTTGAAAAAGGCCCTTCATCTGCGGAGACGACATCGATGATTTCACCGTTTGACTGCAAGTTCATCGAGATGCCGCCACCGAGATGAGCGACAATGACGTTTGACTTTAAAGGATCGAAATCCTCGCGCTCCGCGACGGCTCTGGCGACCGCACGCGTGTTGAGTGCATGCGAAAAGCTCCTCCTGTCGTAGCCTTTTACCCCCGAGAAACGCGCGAGCGGAATCATTTCATCAACAGAAATCGAATCGTAAATGAATGCCGGTATCCCGCCCCCTTCCTCCGCGATCGCCTGTGCTATGCCTGCCCCCAAATTAGACGCATGCTGTTCGACAGGATGATTGAGGAGCGTCTCGACGAGCTCATCGTCGACAACATAAGCGCCGTGTCGAACGGGCGGGAGCATACCGCCGCGAGAGACGATAACGTCGAGTTCGTCGGGTTTCATTTTATTCTCACGGAGAAAATCTTTTACGCGACCGATACGCATCGGCAATTCTTCTTTGATCGATGAAAACGCGCTCAGTTCGTCTCTAGTGTGGTCGATCTTCCTTTCGATGACTCTCTTCTCATCCTCGAACAAAGCGACTTTCGTAGACGTAGATCCCGGGTTAATGACTAAAATGTTCACTGGATACTCCACATTATGAAAGCGATGCGCGAGCCAACACGGCTGAGCACGCGATTGAATTGATTTTTTCTTCACTCGTCGAACTCCTCGACGTGACGATGACGGGTGCGGACGCCCCGACGAGAACTCCGGCAAAAAGAGCATGTCCTGTGTGCATCATCGCCTTCGCGAGAAGATTTCCGGCGACAAAATCGGGTACAAGCAGAATGTCGGCGTCGCCGGCGACAGGACTGTCATAACGCTTTACGGCCGCCGCCTCGCGACTGAAAGCGAGATCGAACGAGATGGGCCCTTCCACCATACAGCCAGTAATCTCGCCGCGTTCATTCATCGCCTTCAGTTCAGCGGCGTCGACCGTTTCCGGCATACTCTCATGGACTTTTTCGACGGCGGCAAGACAGGCGACCTTAGGTTTTTCAACTCCCACGGCACGCATCGCAAAAACGGCATTCTCAAGTATCGCGCGTTTCTGTTCTAGCGTCGGATATGTCACCATCCCGCCATCCGTCACGACGAGCAGTTTGTGATAGGCAGGGACATCGAGAAAACCGACATGTGTAATCAGGCGTCCCGTCGTGAGACCATATTCTTTATTGACGACTTGTTTGAGCAGAACCGCCGTATCGATATTTCCCTTCAGCAGTATGTCCATCTCTTTACCGCGAACACATTTCACAGCTTTTTCCGCAGCAGCCTCAGGTGTCTCGACAACAATGCAGGCATCTGCACGTGTATGGAGCGCCGATAATCCGTCCATGACATTGCGGCGCGATTCATCGAAGAAAAAGAAAGGTTCGACCAGACCAAGCCGCTCCGCATCCAAAGCTGCTTCCAGCGTCTCCTCATCGGGACAAACGACAGCGCAGCGTCTCTTCACAGGATGATCCGTCACACGATCCATAATGTCTTGAAAGCGGTTACCCATAAAGCCCTCGATTCCTTTTGCATTGTTATATTGTCTCGTCAGTGACATTCCCGCCACAGTCTATAGATTACCAAATATTACCATGCTGAGAACGCGGGATTTTTCATGTACCGAATCATGACAAAATATTACAAAAACGAAAGTTCGCTATAATAGATAACGAAAAATAATTAACAGTCAACAGAAGGAGGAAATTAAATTATGAATCAAGTACTTAAAACCATCCAAGAGAGAAGCAGTATTCGAAGCTACAAAGATATTCCGCTCACACAGGAAGAACTCGATCTGCTAAAAAACGCAGTCCTCGCCGCACCGACAGCGCGCAACTTGCAGGGACTTCGCTACTATTTCATTACAGATCGCTCGATCCTTAAACAAATTGATCAACGCGTCATGCATCATGCAGGTGATGAGATGCGCGCCCGAATGAAGGAGCGCGGATCCGAAAGTTTCTTCTACGATGCGCCGCTCGGTGTCATCATCACGGCGGGCGAACAGAGATGGCCGGGCGAGGATGCGGGCATCGCCGTGGGAATCCTCTCCATAGCCGCTCAATCGATGGGACTCGGCAGTGTCATCCTCGGCATACCCGGCATGGCTTTCCAAGAAGATGACCCTGAAAACTGCGGCAAATTACTTGGATTCGCAGAGGGTGAAAAATTCCGCATCGCGATCGCGATCGGACATCCCGCAACTGAAAAAGAGCCGCACGAAAAGAACTTCGACCTGATTAAGGAGTTCTAATTAACTTGGGTAACGTTAGTTTGGTCAACAATCGGGCTTAGCGTAACCTAAAGTTGAGATTCCGGCCAACTCAAACCTTTCATTAGGTAATACGCGATTCTTTGAGATTCTTTGAAAAGCTGAGAGGCTGTCTCATTCTTGCTCTCAACCGGCGATATTGAGACAGTCTCTTTTGACGTTGATGAGGTTCGCGGCTTATGTTTTTTCGCGAACGTATCGCGAACGTATCTATAACAGAGCCGTGCGATCATCCAGACGACGATATTCATATCGACAGAAATCATCGATTCGCAAGCGATTCCTCAAGCGAAATTTGCTCCGCGTAGTCGGTTGCAGGAATCTCGGGCAGGCGGTAATTTTTGCGATAGTAACCGACCATTTGATGGAAGTCCTCGCTGTCTTTCAATGATCTTAAGAAAATGTGGTGATCCAAGGTCTCCTGCGACAGCTCAATCATACAGACGGCGATATTCGAACAGTGGTCGGCAATCCTTTCCATACCGGTCAGCAGATCATTAAAAACAAAACCTAGCTCAAGCGTGCAGCGCCCATCCTGAAGCCTTTTCACGTGACGTACGCGCAATTCGTCGTTCAGCCCGTCGATCACTTCTTCCAAGGGCTCTACGCGTGCGGCAAGTTCGAGATTGTCGTCACAAAACGCTTCGATCGTTATGTCGAGCAAGTCCTGTAGAGCGCGCTCCAGAACAGCGAGCTCATTTTGCGCCTCATTAGAAAAGGAAATTTTCCTGTCATACATCTCTCGCGCAGAGAGCGCAATACTGTAAGAGTGATCCGAAATTCTCTCAAGATCTCCGATGCTCTGCATCATTTGCGTTAAGATTCGATTATCGTTATCCGTCAACTGGCGCGCGCTGATCTGAACCATATATGTCCCGAGGTGATCTTCGTAATCGTCAACAAGTTTCTCAAAGTCACGACTTTCCTGATAGAGCTGTGCATCAAAAGAATGGAGCAGTCCGATCGAGATTTCGCAATGGTGTTTGACAATTTCAGCCATCCGACAGGCGACCTGACGGCTCTGTGCGACGGCCAGACCGGGCGACTCGAGGAAACGCGCTTCCAATGCACCGAAAATATTTTGTGTTTCGGGGATTTCTTCTTTGTGCTTACTATCCGGCGTCATCCATATTACGAACTTCACAAACTTGTCACGGAAAGGGAGAAGCAGCAGCGTTGTCGAGACATTGTACAACGTATTGAAGAGCGCAATATTGACAGCACCTAATTTATTATCAAGAAAAGCAAAGGGACGAATGAGGTTAATCGAATAAAAGACAATCATGAAAACGACACTGCCGATCACATTGAAAAACAAGTGTATCAATGCCGATCGCTTTGCATTCTTTGACGTATTGATGCTCGATATCATGGCGGTGACACACGTACCGATATTCTGACCTAGGATGATCGGAATCGCCGACCCGTACGTGATGACACCTGTAGCGGAAAGTGCCTGTAATATACCGATTGAGGCCGATGAACTCTGAATAATCGCCGTCAAAACAGCGCCAACGAGCATGCCGAGAAATGGATTTTTGAAGCGTACGAAAAGTTCGTGAAATGCAGGCGAATCAGCGAGCGAAACAACGGAATTGCTCATTACCTGCATCCCGAACATCAGTACGGCGAAACCGATCGCTATTTTACTGATATTTCGTTTCTTCTCGTCCTTCACAAACATGAGAATTCCAACGGCGAAAAACGCTATAAGCGGTGCAAAAAAGGTAGGCTTGAGCAAATCGAGATACGTGCTGCCGGCGCCGAGCGTCCCTAATGTGAGAATCCACGCCGTCGTCGTTGTACCGATGTTGGCGCCCATGATGATTCCGACTGTCTGTGAAAGCGGTAGCAATCCGGCATTGACAAGTCCGACGACCATAACCGTTGTTGCAGAGGAAGATTGAATAATCGATGTGATGCCGGTTCCTACGAGAACGGCTTTTATCGGATTTGACGTCACTCTCCCGAGCATATCCTTAAGCTTGGATCCCGAGAGGAGCATCAATCCGTCACCCATCTCCTTCATTCCGAAAAGGAATAAAGCGAGCCCACCGAGGAGGGTTGCAAAAGAAAAGATATCCATCCGTCACCTAATTTAAGATCGTTCCGCAACGAGTCGAATCAATTGAACCTGCCCTGCTGTGGCGGAAAATGCGCACAGGATAGACCGCGGATTGGCCCAACCTAGATTAGTATAGAGATTAAAGCAGCTTTAGTAAACCGTGATTTAATTGTT
Organism: Clostridiaceae bacterium; assembly: GCA_012841145.1. GTDB lineage: Bacteria > Bacillota > Clostridia > Saccharofermentanales > DTU023 > UBA4923. Next base: position 9,240 of record DUVH01000032.1, read on the forward strand.
AAATTTCAGATAGCACCTGATGCAATGCTTAGGATAATCTGACGAACATGACGGGTGATATACTGAACACATGACGATGAAAGGAAGAACTTCTCTATGATCACTGTCATCGGCAGCATCAACATGGATCTCGTCGTGACAACCGACAGGGCGCCTGAGGCGGGCGAAACGGTTCTCGGTAACGATTTTCAGCAGATATTCGGTGGGAAAGGCGCTAATCAGGCTGTAGCGGCAGCTCGTTGCGGTGCCGAGACAACCTTGATCGGGCGTGTGGGAAACGATTCATTCGGCGATACGATTTTAAAGGGATTGGAGCGCGAGTTTGGCGACGGAGCCGCTATCGAAAAAATTGACGGCGTTCCGACGGGAATCGCCGTGATTCTCGTTGACGCAAAAGGACAAAACCGTATCACCGTCATCTCGGGAGCTAATCACACGTTCACCGAGGATTCTATTGAGGCGTTGCGTCCTGTCATCGCACGTTCACGCGTTCTTCTTCTCCAACTTGAAATCCCTATGGACGCCGTGAGCCGGTCGCTTGCCATCGCACATGAAGAAGGCGTCTACACGATTCTCAATCCTGCACCTGCCGCTGATCTCCCCCCTGACGCATACCGGCTCATCGATCTTCTGACACCGAACGAGAGCGAATTGTCGCTATTGACGGGATTGCCGACCGGGACGCGTCCCCAGCAGATCGAAGCGGCGCGCATGCTCCATCGGCGCGGCGTCAAATCACTGATCGTTACGCTAGGCTCATACGGTTCGCTTTGCATTGATCATAAGAAGAACATTAAGCATGTCCCAGCCTACAGCGTCAACGCCTTAGACATGACGGCGGCGGGAGATTGTTTTAACGGCGCCGTAGCGTGTGAAATCAATCACATGATGGCGGAACAATCGTCCGGCACGTTCACGCCCTCAATCGAAGAGCTCGTCCGGGCGATTGAATTCGCGACGAAAGCGGCCGCTATCAGCGTAACGCGAATGGGTGCACAGCCGTCACTGCCGTATCGTCATGAAATAGAAAAATTTGACGATTGGTACGTGGCTCAAAGAACTACCGACTTGTAGGTATAGCGTCGTACCGCGTAACATTCTGTTATTGCCATTCTTTTGCGGCTGGGCTATTCTTTACAGTAGCGTTCAACCGACGGCATCATTTTTTCGAGCCGAGGTTAAGACAAATACGGGGCGCTTACAAACAGTGCCCGAAATACAGATGAAAAGGAGAAACTGACATGCCGGACGAAGCAAAACGACAACATCTTCCCGCCGAAGATAAGAAAGAACAGGTCGTGATGACGACGACAGCAGATGGCGAAAAAGAAGATCAGGACATGCATGCATTCTGGCATAGCAGCTCCCACCTGCTGGCTCACGCCGTCAAGCGGCTCTTCCCCGAAACGAAGCTGGCGATCGGCCCCGCCATTGAAAACGGCTTTTACTACGATTTCGATCGCGAAGGCGGATTTACAACGGAAGATCTCCCCGTTATCGAGGAAGAGATGAAAAAAATCGCGAAAGCGAACTACAGAATTGAGCGCTTCACGTTGCCGCGCGACGAAGCGATTGAATACGTCAAACAACAGGACGAGCCCTACAAACTTGAGATGGTGTTGGCGTTGCCGGAAGATGAGGAAATTTCTTTTTACAAGCAGGAAGATTTTACCGATCTCTGTGCGGGACCTCATGTCCGGTACACAAAGCAAATCAAAGCGTTTAAGCTCCTGAGCGTATCGGGCGCCTACTGGCACGGCGACGAAAAGAATAAGATGTTGACGCGTATTTACGGCGTCTCCTACCCAAAAAAGGAACAGCTCGATCGTTACCTCAAGCAGCTGGAAGAGGCGAAGCTGCGCGACCACCGCAAATTGGGCCGAGAGCTTGAACTGTTCATGACCTCTGAGGCGGGCCCCGGCTTCCCGTTTTTCCTGCCGAAAGGCATGGTGCTGCGCGAGTTACTCGTCGATTACTGGAAAGAGCTCCATCGCGAGGCGGGATACGTACTTGTCTCTACCCCGATGATTCTCTCGCGCTCTCTTTGGGAAGAGTCGGGGCACTGGGATCACTACAAAGACAATATGTATACCGTCGTGATCGACGAACAGGATTACGCGGTTAAACCGATGAACTGTCCCGGCGGTATGTTGATTTACAAGAACAAACCGCATTCCTACCGCGACCTACCCTTGCGGATGGGAGAGCTCGGACTCGTCCACCGCCACGAAAAATCGGGGACGCTCCACGGACTCATGCGCGTTCGCGCCTTCACTCAGGACGATGCGCATATCTTCATGACGCCCGATCAGATTGAAGACGAGGTCAGCGGTATTATCCGTCTCATCGACCGGATCTACAGCGCGTTCGGTTTCAAATACCGTGTAGAGCTCTCGACGAGACCGGAAAATTCCATGGGTGACATCGAAGATTGGAATCGTGCAGAAAGCGTTTTGCAAAAAGTCTTGGAGGATATGGGCGCGGATTACCGCATCAACCCCGGAGACGGCGCGTTCTACGGACCGAAGATCGATTTTCACATTGAAGACGCGATCGGACGCGGTTGGCAGTGCGGAACGATTCAGCTCGATTTCCAGATGCCTCAGCGATTCGACCTCGAATACACGGGTTCGGACGGCGCGAAGCACCGCCCGATCGTCGTGCACCGCACGGCATTAGGTGCGCTCGAACGTTTCATAGCGATCCTGATCGAACATTACAGCGGCAAGTTCCCGTTCTGGCTCTCGCCCGAGCAGGTGCGTGTCCTGTCGATTTCTCAGCAGAATTCCGCTTATGCCGAAGAAGTATTCAAACGGTTGAGACTTGAAGGCTTCCGCGCGGAACTCGACGTCCGTGACGAAAAAATCGGCTATAAGATACGCGAAGCGCAACTTGCCAAGATCCCCTACATGCTTGTCGTCGGCGATCGCGAAGCGGAAGAGAAGACATTGTCCGTCCGCAGCCGCGATGAGGGTAACATCGGATCACTCGGCATCGATGCATTCATCGTCAAGGCACACGAGCTGAATACGACAAGATACGATGCGGCGGCTGTCGACACGGAAGACGAGTGAAACGGCGTCTACGTCTAATTGAATCGTACTTTATCTAAGCTCTGGGCATACAAGAGAGATCAAGGGACTGCCAACGCAACTCCAATGAGGCGAAAAACAGTCCCTTTTGGCGTTACCGAACTCCTTGTCTGTTTTTTCGCACAACCGTTACTCATACTCCGTTCGCTTGACTGTTTTTTGCGTGACCGTTACTCTTACTCCGTGCGATTGTATCGGAGTTCCTGTGACGCATTAAAAAACGACAAGGTGGGAGACGACATGCTTAGAATGCCGGTTAAAAGAAAGCGCAAAGAAGAGCGGCGACCTAATCTATTCGCCGTCAGCGTCGCGCTCGGAATCTCTTTCTTCATCTCGCTAGTCCTCATCGTCTTGCGTGAGATCGCCTTTAAAAATGCCTCCGTCGCAGATGTCTACTCGGCAAAAATATCTCAACCCATAGCTGCAATCTGGTCAATCCCTGTCAACCTCCTCCCTTTCTCCTTGACGGAAATGATCGCAGTCATAGGTTTGCTCGTCGTTATCGCGCTCACGGTACGCGGCATCGTAAGGTTCATCACCCGCCCCTCTTGGAGGTGGCAACGTCTCCTCAAGACAGCGCTTGTCGTACTCACGATCGCACTCGTCGCACTGTCGCTTTTCATCGCATTTCACGGCATCCATTACGCGCGTTCTCCTCTTGCCGATTCGCTGGGGCTCACAGTTCGAGAACGTTCATGTGAAGAACTCGAACGCGCGACCGTCGCCTTTGCCCGCGCGGCAAGTGAGGCGCGCGATGGTCTGCCCGAGGATAAAAACGGCGTCCTCGCAATTGATTCTCCTCAAATGCTTTTTAAAGACTCGTATCGCGGATGGGAAAGAGCAAGCGAAGTTTTCCCGGCCTTAGAAAGCGCGATTCGCCCGATGCCGAAAGGCGTTATCCTTTCTCACTACTGGTCGTACACGCATATCGTCGGCATGTACATGCCTCTCTTCATTGAAGTGAATGTCAACACCGACCAACCCGGTTTTGCAATTCCCGCGATCGCGGCGCATGAGATCGCTCACGCACGCGGTTTCGCGCGCGAGGACGATACAAATCTCGCAGGGTACATCAGTTGTTTCTACCATCCCGATCCCATATGGCGATATTCTGGCTTAGTGAGCGCATGGAAACAACTGAGCAACAAGCTTTATGAGGAAGATCAAGAACGCTGGTCGAACGCGTATGCGTACATTACGCCTGCCGTCGCCCGTGACTTGAAAGCGGAAAGGGAGTACTGGAAAGCTTTCGAAACACCGGTAGCGACGTTCTCAACGGCCGTCAACGACGCCTACCTAAAAGCAAACAAAGAGGCTGCCGGCGTCAAGACCTACGGTCAAGTCGTCGACCTCCTCCTTGCTTATATCGAAACGGCAGGCGACCCGTAAATGTCGGTACCTTCGGAAGCGTATCCTCACCTACTTGAGCCCGTCATGGCTTTACTATCCGTAAGAGTCTTCAATTATTAAGTTCCTGCTTTATGGACGAACTCTCACATGATACGCTTCCAAAGTCAACAGCTTATCGCCCCGTTTCCGGTATTTTGTGACAACTATAGATTTTCCAAGTCGTCGCCGTAGACCTCCTTGATCTTTTTCAGCACGCGGCCGGGTGTCATCGGCATTTCATAGAATCTGATACCGATCGCATCCTCAACGGCAGAGATAATCGCAGGGGCTGTCGGCACAAGGCCGCACTCTCCGATTCCCTTAGCGCCGTACGGACCGGCGGGATCGAATGCATCGACAATAATCGTATCGATTTCCGGCATCTCATCCATCGTCGGCAGCATATACTTGTGGTAGCTGTCGTTGTAGAAGCCCTTGCCTTCCTCGTAGGTCATCTCCTCGCGAATGGCGTACCCGACTCCCATAGCGACGGCCCCTTCAATCTGTCCTTCAACGAGAACGGGATTTATGGCGACGCCGACATCGTGCGCTGCAGCAACTTTCAGGACTTTAACCATCCCTGTCTCCATATCGACTTCGACTTCGGCAGCATGCGCATGCCAGGGCGGTGAGTTCGGAGGAACTTCGCAACCGTGCACGAGGAACTGCTTTCCTCTCAAGTGAGCCTCGTATGCGAGTTCACCAAGCGGCATCGGTTTGATGCACAATCTTGATTTCTCACAGCTACCAATGATTTCGCCGTCGACGAGGTCAAGCGTCTCTACGTCGACGTAGAGGAATTTAGCCGCCCATTCGAGTATCTGCTTCTTCAGCTCCTTACCTATCTTGACGAAGAGGTGCCCGACGGCGTAAAGCGTACGTGACGCGTGACTGCCGATATCAAAGGGCCCCACGTCCGTGTCACCGTATGCCAAGCGACTCGTCTCGAGCGGTACGCCGACCGTCTCAGCCGCAATCTGGAGCAATCCCGTCGTGACGCCCGGTCCGATCTCGGGAATAGAGCTGGCGACATGTAACGTGCCGTCGCTCTCAATGCGCATGTATGCCGCGTCGTAGTCGACGCAGAACGGCGCCGCATTACTGACGTGTGTGCCGCAAGCGATGCCGACACCGCGACGAATCGTGCCCGTCTGCTTTTTGCCTCTCTTCTCCTTCCAGCCGATACTCTCTGCGCACTGCTCAAGACATTCATTGAGATACGTAGACTTGACGGGATAGGGGAACCACCAGTCGGCTCCTACGCGCGTTGTGTTCTTGAGGCGCAGTTCGAGTGCATCCATCCCTAGCTGTTTCGCGATACTGTCAACACACATCTCTGTGGCAATTGTACCTTGAGGCGTTCCATAACCGCGGAATGCACCTGCCGTCTGCTGGTTCGTGTAGATCGCATGACCGTCGTAGCGAATGTTCGGTATCCCGTAAATCCCTGCTATACCGCAAGCACCTAAAACGGCCACAAGATCAGGGCCGAAAGTAGCATAAGCGCCTGTGTTCATACAGGCTTTTGCGTCAAGTGCAACAAATGTGCCATCTTTCTTGGCAGCGAGTCGACATTTAATCAATCCACCGTGGCGCGTATCGCTCGCAAGGAAATCTTCTTCTCTCGAGTAGATATATTTGACAGGTCGTTTCGCAATGATTGAGAGAGCCGACGCGATAAGTTCAGCCTTAGCGCTGATGCCGATGCGAACACCGAATCCTCCACCTACATGTGGCGGGTTCTTGACTCGAACATAACTTGAAGGCATACCAAAAACGGTCGCAATAATCACCTTACAGGGATATGGCGTCTGCGTCGTGCTGTAAACTTTTAGATTTCCGTCCGGATTGTATGAGGCAACAGCACCGTGCGTCTCCAGCTGAGCTTGCTTGACTCTCGGAAGATACATCGTATGTTCCGCATAGACTTCCCCTTCGTCCCACGCCGCATCGACGTCCCCTTGGCGAATTTTGATAACTCCCCCGCAGAGATTGTTCCCCGGCGAAAAATCGGGTTGTACTTGCGGCGCACCGTCTTTCATCGCCTCTTCGACATCGTAGACGGCAGGCAGCTCTTCATAGACAACTTTAATCTTCTTGATCGCCTCCTTAGCAATCTCTAACGTCTCAGCCGCGACGGCAGCCACTTCGTCTCCGATGTAGCGGACAACATCGGGGAAGATTTGCTGATCCAAGACAGGCTTGGCCGGCGGAACCGTTAAAATCATCGATGCCGTGACATTGAAATACGTTCTAGGCGTGTTATCCCTCGTCGCGATTGCCACGACACCGTCCATCTTTTCCGCTTCGGACACATCAATCGATACAACCTTGGCGTGCGCGTACGGACTTCTTAAAACGGCGGCGTGGAGCATGTGGGGCAGATTGACGTCCGTTGTGTACAAGCCGCGTCCCGTGGCTTTATCGTAGCCGTCTAACCGTGGAATATTCTTACCGACATACTTAGTCATCTTTTTCCTCCCTTAGGCGTTCTGCCGCTTTCAAGACTGCTTCTTCAATCTTCTTGTATCCGGTACAACGACAGATATGTCCGCTTAATTCTTCTCGAACTTCCTCACTTGTGGGCGATGGGTTTTCATCGAGAAGCGCTTTCGTTCCCATAATGAATCCCGGTGTGCAGAAACCGCACTGGATCGCTCCTCCCTTGATGAATTCATCCTGAATAGGATGTAGGGTGCCATCTTTTTCAAGACCCTCAATCGTCAGGATTTCAGCATCCATCGCCTTCATGACCGGCATAATACAGGACAAGACGGCCGTTCCATTCATGATGATCGTGCAGGCGCCGCACTCTCCCTGTTTACACCCGATCTTCGTTCCTGTTAAAAGCAATTCGTCTCTCAAAAAATCAACCAGTCTCATCGAGGGATCGACATACCGCTCAATTCTCCGACCGTTTACAGTTGTCACTAAACGTTCTTTCATCTTCTTTCCCTACCCTTCCATCACATTCAATTGCGTGGCAATCTCCAACAACGCGCGCCTGACCATAACGGGCAGAGTCGACTCTCTGTATTCCTTGCTGCCCCGCAGCGGGTTGCTTCTCGGATTTGCATTTTCCAGCGCCAATTCGCCCGCCTTCTTAAATGTTTCTGCAGAAACCTCTTTCCCGACAAGCCATTCTTCCGCCTCGGCAGCGCGAACGGGACCTTTACCCACAGGTGCCATTCTAAGACGCACCCACTCAAACTTCCCGTCTTTGATCGAGGCCATAGCGGCGACGTTCAACATAGGCAAACTTAACGATTTTCGCAGCTCAAGTCTCTGGAAAGACGCCGCCTCGTTTTTATTCGGGAGAGGAATTTTAATCTTTGTCATCAACGTGCGACCACTGTCCAGAGTGCTGACTCCGAAACCCGCATACATCTCATCGACACCGCACTCCCTTGTCCCCTCTTCGTCGACCAAGACGAACCGCGGATCAAGAACAGATAACGCCATCCCCGCGTCGGCTGCCGGCTGCGCCGTGATTACGTTGCCCGCCAGCGTCGCGACATTCTGGATTAGACTCGATCCTACCGTCTTACATCCTTTTGCAAGTGAAGGAAAATACTTCCTGACGAGCGGATTTTTCTGAATCTCGGTCAATGTGGCGGCTGCGCCAATTTCCAAGAAACCGTCTACTTCTTCAATTTTTTTCAATTCAGGGATACGTGTAACATCGACGAGTGTATCGGCTTTCTTTTTGCCCGATTCAATGTCGAGAATTAGATCTGTTCCCCCCGCGAGGATACTGGCCGTCCCTCCGGCCTCCTTCAAGAATTCGAGGACTTCTGCCGTCGAATTTGCGATTAGATATTTCATCCTCAATGCCTCCTTAACATGGATATATCTGACCCAATACAATACCTGTCTGCGAATGACGCAGTTCATTACCTGATTACTGTGCGAGCGCGATTGGCTCTCTTCGATTTCTGTGGACTGATTTTTACCGACTTATTTATAAATATTAGTCAAAATAACAAATATAATTCATATATTTGCGTCTTTATTGTATCATATTCACAAGCTTTCTGCATCTTTTGCTACCTAGAGAGCTATTTATAGAAGCTATGTTATTTTTATTCATTCACTTGTGCAAAAGATTTCATGCAGCTATACACATAACCTGTTGTATTATAAATAGCTTAATTTTTCCCGTCTGCCTGTCAGTTGACACAGTCCGAAGATTGGGTAGAATGAATTCTTGGAGAACTCGTTATGGTATTTTCGTCACTCATTTTTTTATATCTGTTTTTACCGATCTGCCTGTTGGCAGTTTGGATGACAAAAAAGACAGCTGCGCAGAACGCGATTTTGCTCGTATTCTCGCTTTTCTTTTACGCGTGGGGTGAACCAGTCTACGTCATTCTTATGATCGCGACTTCGTTCATTATCTGGCTTTCGAGCTATTTCCTGAACCGGGCGAGAACATCAAAAATGAAACGGATGTGGCTCATCATCGCGATTGTCACTTCTCTTTCAAGCCTTGCCTATTTCAAATATGCCGGCTTTTTCGTTGAGATCCTCAACATACTGCCGTTCATAAACTTTAAGGTGCCTAATATCTCGTTACCAATCGGCATATCGTTTTACACATTTCAAGCGTTGACGTATATCATCGACCTATACCGCGGCGAAATTTCGATGCAGCGGTCTTTCTTTCGCTTTTTGCTCTACGTATCGCTCTTTCCTCAATTGATCGCAGGCCCCATTGTTCGCTACGCTGATGTCGAAGCGCAATTGTCGCGTCGTCGCATGACGATTGACGGTATTGCTGCAGGGATCGGACGTTTCCTCGCCGGCCTTGCAAAAAAAGTCCTGATCGCCAATTATGCTGCCGAGATTGTCGAAGTGTGCTTCGAATCGGATCACTTCGGGCAGATAAGTACGGTAACAGCGATTCTCGGGATCCTAGCCTATACGATACAAATATACTTTGACTTTTCAGGGTATTCCGATATGGCAATCGGCTTGGGGCACATGTTCGGCTTTCACTTTCTGGAGAACTTCAAATACCCCTACATCTCCTCAACCATCACCGAGTTTTGGCGTCGCTGGCACATTTCCCTGAGCACTTTCTTCCGCGATTACCTCTACATCCCGCTCGGCGGGAATCGTCATCACCGTCTGAGAAATACATTCATCGTCTGGCTGCTCACAGGTTTGTGGCACGGCGCAAGCATCAACTTTGTCATCTGGGGGCTCTACTACTTTGTGTTGTTATTGTTCGAAAGGAAGTTTATCTTACCTGCCGGATCGCGTATCCCTAAGGTCATCGGCCACCTGTTGACAATGCTCGCCGTCATGTTCGGGTGGAGTATCTTCTACTTTACGGAGCCCGCGAGTTTTTTCACATTCATGGGACGGCTATTCGCACCCGGTCTTGCCGGGTTTGCCGATATGGAGGCGCAGATTTTGTGGAAACAGCATCTCGTCTTTATCGTGATCGCCTTCATAGGCGCGACGCCCGTCTTGCCGTGGCTTAAGAAAAAACTCAGGCGTCCTCTGAACCTGATCGGCTCTTCACGCGTCGGCACCGTCCTTCAGCCTCTTGGTGTTGTAGTGCTCCTTTTGTTGTGTACTGCCTCGCTGGCGGCATCGAGCTATAACCCGTTTATCTATTTCCGCTTTTGATAATCTTTGCATTGTAGAATTGTGATTAAGTATGAGAACTCGTAAACTAAATCAAGTTATCACCATCATGGTCTTCGTTGTCGTTCTGTTGTCGACGGGACTTTTGCACTTTGTCTTCCCGGAAAAAGATATCTCGGAGGAGGAAGGCCGCCGTCTGCGCCATTTCCCCGAACTCAATTTTCAAGATGCGAAGACGGGAGAATCGTCCGAAAAAATCGAGGGTTGGTTCAGCGACCAGTTCCCTTTCCGTTCTGCGCTTATCGAGATTGGGAAAGGATGGCGTAAAGTCGCCTTCCCGAATCTCAACAAAGACGGGGCGCAGATCATCCCCATCGTCCACGATCTGACGGGAGAAGACGATCCCGATGATCCCGATGACACCGAACCGATCGTAACCGACCCTACTCCTCCGCCACCCACCGGGCCGACCGACCCGAGCGGTACGAGCGCGACCGATCCCGTCACTACGACGACGGAACCGCCCGTCATACCGCCCATTGAGGAGGGCGAAGTCAAGACCACGAAAGTGGGAATCATCATCTTAAAAGATCGCGCCATGGAACGGTATTACGGTGATGAAAAGAAACTCAAGGCATACGGCGAACGTCTCAATAAGCTCGCTGACGGCTTGCCCGCAGACGCACAGCTTTACAGTTTAGTAGCGCCGACGGCCGTCGAGCTTTTTGCGCCTGAAGCGTACCATTCAGGTTATTCCTCGCAGATAGACTGTATCGAGATCATCAATAACACGCTGAAATCAAATATTATTACCGTCAATGCTTACGACAAATTGCTTCAGAACCGCGACAAGTACATCTACTACAGAACCGATCACCATTGGACGGGGCTTGGCGCCTACTACGCCTACCTCGCCTTCTGTGAAAGCGCCCGCTGGACGCCCGTACCGCTCGATCGAATGGAGCACTACCATCTTGAGGGGACGTACCTCGGCTCTCTTTACCGCGCGACAAAACAAGCCGTCCTAAAAAACAACCCCGACACAACCGAGGGCTGGAGACCTGTGGTCGACTCTTACAAGGCGACGGCTTGGGATAAAGGCAGCATGGAATCTTCCTACCAGATTCGTCTGAACGACGAGAGAATCAAAGGCGGCAACAGTTACCTCCACTTCTCGGGAGGCGACCGCGCGCTTCTGAAGATCGAGACGAGCCATACGAGCGGACGCAAAATCTTAATCGTCAAAGACTCCTTCGGCAATGCGTTTGTCCCTTACCTTGCGAACCATTACGATGAAATTTACGTCGTTGACCCGCGCTACTACGTGCGCAGCATCAAAACGCTCGTCAAGGAAAACGGCATTACCGATGTCCTCATTCTTAACTACATGTTCGGCACATCGAACGCGACATGGCTGAAAGGATTTGACGCGATCGCCAAGTGATTCGCCTCCTCCCCGTTTGCCCGCATTCTGATAGACTGAATATAGAAAGGGGGATATGCCATGCGCTTTACATTTCCTGATTTCCCTAGGACGTATGAAGAATTCCTTTCGCTTGCGTCCGATTTAATGACTCGGCCGGAAGGCACTGCCGCGCTCTTGATCGTCGCGCTCAAAGTCTACACGAATGATCGAGATGCGGGACTCACAATGCTCAATCACCTGCACGGCCCTCGCCCGCTGAGCAACCACGATAAACAATTTCTGGCCGACAGACTGTCGGACAAGCTGTACTTGCCAGATTCATACGCCGTCGGAGCGACCGTCGACAACAACTACACGCCGGATGACCCTTTCACAGTCATCGTTGAGCAAGATCCCGTTCCTGCCGGGAAGGAATACTTATTCCGCGTACGCATCACGTCATCGGGCGCCGACACGCCGCGCCTCGTCGTCCTGCGCAGAAAGCAATCGGGCTGCGAATGGTTCGTATGGGAGTACCCCGGTATCGTTTCCGGCATCCGCATTCCGAAAGCGGAAGATCCATGGGCATGAACAATACGACTTACGACTTTCACTCGATGATCGAACGGCGCGACGGGTCATCACTCAAATGGAATCAGATACTCGCCTACAATCGAGATTTGCCCGCCGGCGTCATACCCCTCACCGTCGCCGATATGGAGCTTAAAAATCCTCCTGAGATTATGGAGGGATTAAGAGATCTTCTCGATCATGAGAAGACAGTGTTAGGCTATGCGGGACCTCCGGAGAGCTACACGGATGCTGTCATCCGCTTCTTGGCGACGCGCCATGCGTGGGAAATTGATCGCGACTGGATTGTCAATACGGCAGGCGTCGTCCCCGCCTTCTGGCATGCCGTACAGGCATTCTCGCATCCCGGCGAAGGCGTCATCATGATGAGCCCTGTCTATCATCCCTTCTTCTATGCCGCGGAGCAGTTCGATCGCCACGTCGTCAACTGCCCGCTCATCGACAACGACGGTCGGTACGAAATCAACTGGACGCTGTTTGAAAAACTCGCCGACGACCCGACCAATACGGTCTTACTCTTCTGCAGTCCGCATAACCCCGTCGGCCGCGTCTGGACGGAAGGAGAGTTGCGACGACTGGGCGATATCTGTCTGAAGCACGACGTGCTCGTTCTGAGCGATGAAATCCATTTCGATATAATCCTCCCGGGACATCGCCATATCGTTTATGCGACACTCGGCGAGGCGTACGCACAGCGTTCCATTACGTTCTCCGCTCCAAGCAAAACGTTCAACCTCGCAGGCCTGAAGACTTCCTACGCCATCATTCCGAATAAAGGTCTGCGCGAGAAATACACAGGATACATGCGACGGGTGTCGGCCGCTTCTCCCACAATTCTTGGTTTTAAAGCGTGCGAAATCGCCTACACCGAATGTCTCGGCTGGCTCGATCAAGTGATCGACCTGATCGATAAGAATAGACTCTTCGTAGAAGACTTTTGCAGCGGACGGCTGCCTCAAATCAGACCGTATCCCATGGAGGGCACTTACCTTCAGTGGCTCGATTGCAGATCCCTCGAAATGGACGATGAGCGGCTCAAAGAATTGTTATGGAGTGAGGCGCACTTTTTCGTTACGCCCGGCACGACCTTCGGGAAAGGCGGAGAAGGCTTCGTGAGAGTCAACCTCGCTTGCCCGACATCGTATTTGAAAAGCGCACTGGAGAGGCTTGAGCAGGTCATCCGGCACTTATAGCAAGTATATGCGGCCGATTCCGAGAACATGCCATTCCGGGCGTCAACGCTCCTTCAATTCCGATTTCAATTTTATTCTGCCGTAGCGGCGATACGGATTAATCTTCTGCGTCTTGAAATATTCGATCACGTTATCCTGAGCCGAAGTGCTGACGACGCGTACGCGTCCCCTCTTCGCAATTTCATCGTTGGCGATGCCGAACACGTCCGCTATGATGCCGTAGTGATACTCCTGCATCGCGATGCGGAAACTCTGATCGCCTTCTATGGGAGAGCCTTTGTATGTGATCGATCCGATTTCTCCGTCCTCAAGAACCTCGGCGCAGAGTTCCGCATTCCACTGGTAAAACTCGCGCCCGCCTTCCTTGTACAGATAACGCATGTAATGCGCCAACATCTCGCGGAACGTCTCGCCCGTCACCGAGAAACTGATGATTGATTCATTGTACGGGTAAATTTCGAGGAGCTCTGTCAGCGTAACGAGAGGGTCAAGGCGCTCCTTTCTGATTGAACCAGAGCCGATCAAGGCGATGTCCACCCCTAACTGATATTTGAAAATATCGGCGATTAAGCTGCCGAGCTGCGTCTCACGGAATCGATCTCCGTGTTCAAAAGCGTGAGGAAGACGACAGAGAACCGTATTATATTTTCCGTCGACCTCATTTTGATATTGCGTCAGCAATTCATCCATTACGGGGTCACGGGGACAATGCGAGTCGTCAATCGGGATCGTTTCCCACGTGTACTCGTGCACTGAATTCGTATCCATGTTGATCATGAGATCATAGCGGCCGATGTAGTCGGTTCCGGAACCCACCTGTGTAATGAGAATGTTGTTGACGAGCTCGGGCTCATCGAGCATCGTATGGCTGTGCCCGCCTATGATCAGATCGACCCCCGTCTCCTGCGGGAGCAGGCGGGCGAGTTCTTTATCCTTTTCAAACCCGATGTGCGTCAGAAGAACGGTCAGATCGATATCGACGTCGCGGTAACAGTTGCAGATGTACTCGACCTCCTTTGCCGCATCTTCGACGGAGATAAACGTTCCCAACAGAGGTTCGTTTCGATCCATCACCTCCTCGGTAATGATTCCGATGAAGAGAATGCGAATTCCGTCAATCTCTTTGATGAGATAAGATTGAAATAAGTTCGCACCGGTCGGCCTGATAAAAAGGTTCGCATTCACAATCGGAAAATTCGCACAGCGTTCGAGAAACATGAGGTGCGCAAACCCGTAATCCGTCTCGTGGTTGCCGAGCGTGACAACGTCAGGCCCCAGCAAGTTCATGATGAGAATCGTTGAGATCCCTTTATACTCCTGATCAATGATCGATCCTTGCAGCATGTCACCGGAGATCACATAAAGAACAGGGTCTTCCTCTTCCTCCCGAACCTTTTGAACATAGCCGGAAAGCATGCTCATGCCGCCCACAAAAACTTTATTCATCTCAGTTGCGAAAAAATCACCGTGAATGTCGTTCGAATGCAACAACACCAGTCGTCTCAAATGCATGGTCGCCTCCTACTGCGCTTTGAGCGCTCCCATGTAGGCCGTTTGTGTCTCTTGCGAGAAATTCTAACACGTCGCCATCAAGATGTCGCCACAGGCGACCATTGAGAGGAAGACAAGTCGGATGAATGCCCTCCTTCATCAAAATCGGTTGCCGCTTATGCCGCCTTCGATGAGCGCTTATAGAGAAGGAGAACCCAAAAGACGAGTATGGCGATAAGGAGCTCAATCCCCGTCAACATGAAGAACAAGTCGACTCTCCGCCCCGCAATGAGCGCATTGAGAGTCAGCAAGAGCAGAATGACGACGAGCGTGATCGTCCACTTGCCAGCCCTCGAAGCGAGAAAACGCGGAAACAGCCGAAGCTCCTCCGGCGTGAAGCCCGATCGCGACTTTCGCGCCGTTTTACTTTTCGCTGGAGATCGCGAGGACGATGCCCGCTTCTTGTTTTTCTTTGCTTTTGCCATTTGCTCACTCCTCTGCCTCTCATGATACTATGAAAAAAACATTAAGGCATGACAGGCAGGAATTATATGGACGGAATTACGATCGGAGCATTATCACAAGAACTCCATCTTCGCTTAACCGATTCGCTCGTCGATCGTATCGCGATGACCGATCGGCACACGCTCGTCCTGTACTTGTATTCACAAAAGGATGGACGCTCAGCGCTCGTCCTCGGCGCCAATCCGTCCCGTCCCGTCTTCGCACTTACTTCCGGATCCGTGCCGCCCGCGCTCACGCCGCCACCTTCTTTTACCATGTTTATGCGCAAGCACTTTCGCCGCGCGCGATTGAAGGAAGCAGATTCGCCTCCCGGTGAACGTATCATTATTTTCCTCTTCGAAACGGTTGATGAGCTCGGCGATGAGCGCAAGCTGAAACTGATCTATGAGTGCATGCCGAGAACAACAAATCTCATCGTCGTAAACGAGCAGAACGTCATTCTGAACGCGCTGCGTCATATTGACCACAGCGTCAACCGCGCGCGTGAGATTTTACCGGCTCATCCGTATATCGCGCCTCCTGAACAGAACCGTCTGTCAGTCCGTGAATGTCTGGACGCCTCTCATGATGAGCTGTTCAATCAGGCGAGACATAATGCTTCCGTCTCGCAAGCCGCTTTCAGCGTCGTCGCCGGTTTCTCTCCGATCCTCGGCGATGAGGCGGCGTTTCGGGCGGATCTAAGTCCCGATGGCCTCTTTTCAGCCCTTTCGGATTCTGATCGTCTGAGACTCGCTGACGCACTGAAATCGATCTGTCTTGAGATCGATACCGGCGCGTTCGCGCCCGCTATCTATACATCGGAACCTGTCGGGAGTGAAGAATGTGAGCAGATCGCCATGCACGTCATCCCGCTCACACATCTCCCCTATAAAAAGTCATTCAGTCGTATCGCCGACGCGCTGACGGCGCACAACGCTTATGTGGAAGAGCGTGAGACGTTCCTGCGACTTCAGACATCTCTTATAAGGCGGATCGGCGAGCATATGAAGCGTACTTCCAGAAAACGGGAGCTTCATGCTTCCGACGTTGCGAAGGGAGAGACGGCCGAACTCGACCAGTTGAAAGGCGAACTCATACTCGCCTACATCTACGCGATCCCGAACGGAATGAATAAGGTTTTGCTCGACAACTACTACGAACCCGGTTCTAAAGTCTTGTGCGATCTCGATCCGGCACTCTCGCCCGCTGACAACGCTGCGCGTTACTTTCATCGCTCCAAACGAAATCAAAGGCGTTTGGAAGCCGCGTCGAAATTATTGGAACTTGACATCGAGGAACTAGCCTGGCTCGATTCTCTCGCGGTTGCCGTGAAGCGAGCCGAATCTTATGACGATCTGCTCGCGATCGATCACGAGTACCGCGTGAAGACGGATCGTTCACAGAGAAAAGAGCGACATGACGAACGACAAGATGACTCCGGAGGACCCGGAAGACCTGCGTCAAAGAGCCGTCGCCGCGACAAGGCATATGCTGAAAACCGACACAAATCGAACAGAAAGAAACGTGAAGAAGCGCCGCCTCTGCCGCCGCGATCATTCGTATCGTCTGACGATTTCGTCATTCTCGTCGGTCGAAACAATTTCCAGAACGAATCACTATTACGGAAGGCGAGAAAAGACGACTGGTGGCTCCACGTCAAAAACATGCCGGGCTCTCATGTGATCATCGCCACGGAAGGGAAAGATGTTCCCGACACAACTCTCGCGGAAGCGGCGGGCATCGCCGTATGGTATTCAGGAGCCGGAAGATTCGGAGGGCCTGCGGAAGTCGACTACTGCCGCGTGCGCCATGTAAAAAAGCCCTCCGGAGCGCTCCCGGGTCGCGTCATCTATAGCCAACACAAGACGATCTACGCGCCGCCGCGCGATCCTGCGAGCTTGCGCCGGCCGTCTGAATCATGATTACCCCTCGAAGTAAGAAAAGCAGTTCAGACACTCCGCCAATGCCAATTGCTCGTGTTCACGCGCGATCTTATTAAAGAAAGTCGACGATTCAAGCGACACGACGCAGCCGCAATACTTCTGACGGTACAGCCCGATCTCACGCGCCATGTTCTGACCTTCGCGAAAGCCTTCTCTCCAATCGAACGGTATGAACGAGAGGCCTGCATCGGCAGCCAACTTGGATCCCGCGTCGAGTATCATGTCGCGCTTTTGATACGGACTGACAAGCAAAGTCGAACTGACGGCGTCAAACCCTTTCGCTGCAGCCTCCCGCACGAGATGCTCAAAACGCATCTCATAACAGTAACGGCAGCGCTCATCACCGTCATGTTCGCGCACCCGCCATTCAGCGGAATCGTTCAGATCGTCAACAATCATTGGCAGTTCATAATGAGCGGCTACGCGTCTCGCATTGTCGAAACGTCGTTTCCATTCGACGGTCGGCTGGATGTTCGGGTTATAAAAGAACAGCGTCACGTCGGCACCGCGCTCAAGCAATTCGCGAAGCGGATACATCGCGCAAGGGCCGCAGCATACGTGAAGAAGTAATTTATTAAAAATAAAATCCTGACTCAACTAATCTCATCACCTTTCCGTAGACGTTCTTCACCATCGAGAATATCCTGCAACGTCACCTGCCCCGGTGCTCCCGAACGAGCTTCGCGATCGATGAACGGAATGCCGAGATGCTGAAATCCGCCTCTTGTCAAGATACGTCCGCGCGGCGTCTTCGCGATAAACCCGATCTGCATCAGATACGGTTCGTAGATGTCTTCAATCGTCACGGGATCCTCGCCCGTTGAGGCGGCGAGCGTATCGAGCCCGACGGGGCCGCCGTCATACATTTCCGCCATGACGCGCATGATCAGACGGTCGTTGCCGTCAAGTCCCATCTCGTCAATCTCCAACGCCGATAATCCCATCTCGCAAATCTCGCGGTTGATGACGTTATCACCGTGTATCTGTGCGTAATCGCGCATACGGCGCAAAAGGCGAATAGCGACACGCGGCGTCCCGCGACAGCGCATCGACAAGTCACGCAATCCGTCGCGATCAATTCCGACACCGAGCAGAGAGGCATAACGCCGCAAAATCTGCGCGATTTCTTCAGGCGCATAGAGCTCAAGACGCTGAATCATCCCGAAGCGGTCTCGCAACGGCGACGTCAGAAGACCGGCGCGCGTCGTCGCTCCGATCAGGGTAAACCGCGGTAGATCGAGGCGGATAGAGCGGGCGGATGGGCCTTTGCCTATCATAATGTCGAGGGCGTAATCTTCCATCGCGGGATAGAGGACTTCCTCTACCGTCCTGTTCAGCCGATGAATCTCGTCAATAAAGAGCACGTCGCGCTCACCTAAGTTCGTAAGTATGGCGGCGAGATCGCCCTGCCTTTCAATCGCGGGACCCGATGTAATGCGCATCTCGACGCCGAGCTCATTCGCGATGATTCCCGCCAGCGTCGTTTTTCCCAGACCCGGCGGACCGTACAGAAGAACATGGTCGAGCGATTCGCCTCTCGCATTGGCCGCCTCGATGGCGATGCCGAGATTGGCCTTTACTTTTTCCTGACCGAAATATTCGCCCCAGCGCGTCGGTCGCAGCTGCGGCTCCTCCGTATCTTCGCGGAGCGCCTTTCTCGAGAGGACGCGCTCATCATCGAAGCGGTCGTCCATTTCATCGTGATCCATCAGACTTTCAAACTCGTACATGGTATCTCCTATCTATGTTTACCCATGGTATCAGAATGAAAGAGGCGCCGTCTGTGACATAAGCGCCTCTTTTTGATTATTTGCAGAAAATTATTATTTCACTCGCCGCACGTATCAAACGATGGCAAGCTGCCCGAGCGCACGTCTCAACAATGTCTCTACCGTGTCCTCTTCGACGGGTCTGGCGCGCTTGACGGCATCATGCGCTTCCGAGGAGCTGTAGCCGAGCACCATGAGCGCGGCGATCACCTCGCTCACTTCATTTTCAGCAGCTCCCTCCGCAGGTGCGGCCTTGGCAACGATGTCAGGAACGGCGATGGCTGATTTTTTCAGCTTGTCAGTCAATTCAAGAACCATCCGCGCGGCGCCTTTTTTGCCTATCCCTTTGACCTGTGTCAATTTGTCAATATCGTTCTGAAGGATCGCGAGAGCGAACGCGTCAGGTGACAGCGTATCGACAACTTGTAAAGCAAGACGCGGCCCGACACCGCTCACCGTCTGAAGCAGCTCGAACAAGTTTTTCTGATCTTCCGTCGTAAACCCGAAGAGACCAATTTCGTTCTCCCTGACGTGCAGATACGTATAGAGCTTAACCGTCTCCCCTGCGGGCGGCAAAGACGAGACGGCGCTCGGCGCGATGTCAAGCCGATATCCGATCCCGCCTTGTTCGATAATGACGTGTTCTTCGCTTTTCCTGACGATGCGACCCTGTATACTGGCGATCATGTGCGTCTCCTTATTGATTATTGATACCCGCCGACGGCGAGGGCGCTGTCTCTGTTGCCTGAATGCGCGTGGCAAATGGCGACGGCGAGCGCGTCCGCCACATCATCGGGATTGGGTTTTTCCGTGAGATTCAGCAAAATGCGAACCATCTCCTGCACCTGCTGTTTTTCAGCGCGACCGTATCCTGTTACGGCAACTTTTACCTGCATGGGCGTATACTCGTAAACTGGAAGATTTGCGGACGCGGCCGTGACGATGGCGACGCCGCGCGCCTGTGCCGTTCCGATCGCAGTCGTCGTATTTCGACTGAAAAAGAGCTCCTCGATCGCGACGCAGTCGGGTTTATAGAGGTCGAGAAGCTCGATCAGCGCCTGCTGAATAGCGAGAAGGCGTTCGGGGAAAGGTGAATCGGCGCTCGTTCTGACGACACCGTAATCGAGCACGCGAAAACTGTTATTCTTGTATCGGAGCACGCCGTAGCCGGTGATGGCGTACCCGGGATCGATGCCTAAAATAACCAATGAAAACCTCCCGACACATCACACGCTATGATGAGAGATGGACAGGCGCTCAGCTCTCCATAAAGGCGTGGAGCGCGTTGATGTTATCCTCCCAGTTGATATCGTACATCTCCATACCGCGTATGATCACCATCGCCTTATAAAGCTCCAAAGGGAGCATCATCTGGTCGATGTCGTAGTGGCGGTACGAAATAAAATCAAAAATCAATCCTATGAATTCGAAATCGGTGAGGTTCGTCGTCACGTAAGGCATGAGAGCCTCGGCAGTCGTGGCGATGCGCTTCGGATTACTGGAACCCATCTTCTTAAAAAGCGCCATGATGACATTTCTCTGGCGCTCTGTACGCTTGAAGTCGGAATCGAGCTTGCGAATTCTGGTATATTTGAGCGCCGTCTCGCCGTCGAGAAGTTGCATTCCCGCCTTGAACGATTTGCCCGTCTGACGGCTCAAATACTTCGCCTCCGCGGCTGTCAAATCAATCGACACGCCGCCGACCTCATCGATCGCTCCCTGAAACCCGCTGAAATCCGTCGCAACATAATGCGAGACGTCGACGCGGAAATTGCGCTGAATTGTCTTCATCAGAAGTCTCGGACCGCCCCACGTGTGCGCGGCGTTCAACATATATTTCGACGACCAGTGCTTTTTGTACTGCGGATCGGCATCGTCCGGAATACTGACGTAAATCGCCCGCATCAGAGACGTTAGATGAATTTTTTTAGTCTTCGTGTTGATCGTCACCAAGATCATCGCGTCGGATCGACCGTGCTTGTCGGGATCGCGCGTGTCGGAGCCGATTACGAGAATATTTCTTATGTGATTGCCGGTCTTGACGGGGACTCTCATGCCGGCGCTCATATTCGGGGGAACATCGAGCCGCTCGAGGTTCGTCTCGATCGGAATCTTGCCCGTGCGATCAAAATGGCGCAAACCGACCACAAAATAAAGGTATCCGAAAACAAATACCACAAACGACAAAATCATGCCGACGAGTAAACCGGCAACGGCAACGGCAATACTGCTCTTTCGCTTTACATAAGTATCCATCGTGTCATTATATCGCAATCACCCAAAAAACGGCAGGTTCGCTGCCGTTCGGATGACGAATGGGAGTCTGATAACTTAAGCTTCCAGCTGCTTGACGCGGGCAATACGCGATTTGCGTCTCGCGGCCGTATTCTTTGAGATGATGCCGTGAGCACTCGCCCGATCAAGAGCAGCCTGCGCATCGCGCTCAAACTTTTCAGCCTCGGGAAGGCCTTGCTCTTTCGCGGCGATCGCTTTCTTGACGAGCGTACGAATCTCGCTCTTTCGGCTCTTATTTACGAGCGCTTTAGCTTGGTTCGAACGCACTCTCTTTATCGATGATCTAATATTAGGCACGTATTTTTTCCTCCTGTGCAACGTGAACAGCACGTATTCTAACACGAGCGGCATTTTGACGCAAGCAAGGGCGGGCTCATGTTAAGATAAGTTTCGGAAAGAAACTTTACATCGCTCCGACGGCACGTGTGGTCGCTCTTGACGGAGCTGATGGTTCATATAGGAGTATTGTATGGCACAAAAGAAAACGAATGAAATGAATTCAAGTAATAAAAAACAGACGCGCACTCAAACAGCAAAAAACAAGACGTCCGCCGACAACGTATTGCGGATGATCCCGCTCGGCGGTATGCGTGAAATCGGAAAGAACATGACCGTCTTCGAGTACGGAGATGATATTGTCGTCATCGACTGCGGAATGGCATTCCCCGACAACCGTATGCCGGGCATTGACGTTATCATCCCAGATACGACATATCTCATGGAGAATCGCCACAAATTTCGCGGCGTCCTGATCACGCACGGCCACGAGGATCACATCGGCGCCCTCCCTTGGCTAGTCAAAGAATTTGATGTTCCGATCTACGCGACACCGATGGCGATGAAGCTGATCGAAATCAAGTTCGACAATTTCCGACCGAGGATCACCTCCGATAAACTGCAAGTTGTCCGTGCCGGCGATACGCTCCGGATCGGAGAATTCGAGATTGAGTTTATCCACGTGAACCATTCGATCGCCGACGCTGTATCGATCGCGCTGACGACGCCTGTCGGTACGATCTTTTATACGGGTGATTTTAAAATAGACTACACACCGACGACTGTCCGGCCGATCGATTTGGGGAAAATCGCAGAAATTGGTAACCGCGGCGTTCTCGCTCTCATCTCCGAGAGCACGAATGCCGAGAAAGAAGGTCACTCGCTGTCCGAGCGAGACGTCGGGAAAGCTTTCACGGAAATCTTCATGCAGGCAAAAGGGCGCATCATCGTCGCGACGTTCTCGTCGAACGTCTTCCGCCTCCAGCAAGTCATCTCCATGGCGGAACAGTTTGACAGGAAAGTCATCATCCTCGGACGCAGCATGCAAAATGTCTTTGAGGCAGCGAACAGCCTCGATTACCTGACGTTTAAGAAATCGACCATCGTCGACATTCAGAGTATCGACAGCTTCCCGCCTGAAGAACTCGTCATTCTCGCCACGGGAAGTCAGGGTGAGCCGATGTCGGCACTTTCAAGGCTAGCCTTTTCCGAACATCGGAGTACCGAGATCATTCCGGGCGACACGGTCGTCTTCTCTTCAAGCATGATTCCCGGCAACGAAGAGGCGATCTACCGCGTGATCAACGAGCTCTTCATGAAAGGCGCGCAAGTCATCTACGAATCGCTGTCTGAAGTCCATGCGTCGGGACACGCTTGTCGCGACGAGCTGAGACAGATCATTACACTGACGCGACCGCGGTTTTTCATCCCGTCACATGGCGAATACAGGATGCTGTACCGCCATGCGGAGCTCGCCAACGACATGGGCATCCCCGTCGACAATATCGCCTTGCTCGACAACGGCGATATCGTGGAGTTTACGAAGAATAGTATGAATTTCGTCGGCTACACGGAAGGCGCCGGCATTCTGATCGACGGTTCCGGTATGGGAGACGTAGATGAGTACGTTCTGCGCGACCGCCTGAGACTGGCGGAGGACGGCGTCGTCTCCGTAATGGTCGCTATCGATAAAGTGGCCAACAGACTCTACGGCGACCCCGTCGTTTTGGCTCGTGGCTTTATCTACGAAAGTGAAATGCATCGCATCGTCGAGCTCTGTCGAGAGACGATAGTGGAGATGGCGGATGAATTTTGGAAGAAGAAAAAACCGCTCGCACACGCGATGACGCCCGACTATGTGCGTGATAAAGTTCAAAAGGCACTGTACGATTATTCGCGCCGTCGCCCCGTCGTTATGGTCTCGATGATGTCGATTTAATTGCTAATTGTGACCGCGCGAGACGCTGACGACGCTGTCGATCGCTTTGACGCGTCCGACGAGCCTGTCGTACTGCTCCTGATTCTCGATCTCAACAGTTAGAAGCAGATTGGCGCTGATATCTCGCGCCGAGGAAATTTGCGCCGACTGAACGGAGACTTGTTCTTCGGCGATCGCGGAAGAAATTTCCGCAAGGAGATTTGCGCGGTCGCGCGCGATGATACGGAGATTGACCGGATAGAGGCGGTGTTTTGTCTCGGCTTCTGTCGTCCACAAGACGTCGATCAGGCGAGAAGCGCGTTCAGCATCCTCCGGCGAACGGTCGAACGACTCGACAATGCGCCGGATATTAGGACAGTCGACGCGGTGTACCGCTACGCCCATTCCGCGCGTCACATACCCGATAATTTCATCGCCGGGAACGGGATTACAGCATTTGGACATTTTGAGGAGCGCGTTCTCGAGTCCTTTTACTTTGACAGGGATCTCGGAAGCGCCCTTTTTCTTCTTTTTCTTCTGAACGGGCTTTTTGCCGGCTTTGTCGAGTATCAGGGCCTCACTGACGAGCATATTGCTCGGATTGTGAATGACCTGTCCTGTCCTCGACAGGCGAAATCCGAGCCGGACGCGCTCTTCTTCAGGCAGCGTCGCGATGTGCGCGTCGCGAAGACGCGGCACGATACGCCCGGCGGGCAATCCGCCGTACCCGACACGGGCGAGAAGATCGTCGAGCGTGCGGAGCGAATAGCGCTTCAAAAGTGGTGCCAAGTATTCTTTTTTCAGCAGATCTTGCGTATGGAAGCCTGTCTTATGTATTTCGCGTTCGAGAAGTTCGCGGCCGCGCACAATATTCTCATCTCTCCGTTCGCGTTTGAACCATGATGAAATCTTGCTCCTAGCTGTGCTGCTCTTGACGATGGTTAGCCAATCACGCGACGGACCACGCACCTTATCGGATGTCAAGATCTCGACGATGTCGCCGTTCACCAAATTATACGTGAGAGGAACCATGCGACCGTTCACCTTGGCGCCATACATGGAGTTTCCGATATCGCTGTGGATATGATAGGCAAAATCGACCGGTACGGCGCCGTTCGGCAATCCGATCACCTCGCCCATCGGCGTAAAGACGAACACTTCGTCGGCCGTCAAGCCTTCTCGCAGAGCATCCATGTACTCGCCGGCGTCGCTCATGTCGCTCTGCCACTCAAGCAGTTGGCGCAACCACGACAACCGTATCTCAAATTGGTCTTGTTTCTTGTCGCCTCCGCCCTCTTTGTACCTCCAGTGCGCGGCGATGCCGTATTCCGCCGTACGATGCATCTCCTCGCTCCTGATTTGCACTTCGAACGGGATACCCCGCCCTCCGATCACCGTCGTGTGGAGCGATTGGTATCCGTTCGTTTTAGGCACGGCGATGTAATCCTTGAATCTTCCGGGGATCGGCTTATAGAGTTCATGCACGAGTCCGAGCACAGCATAACAGTCACCGACGGTCGGAACGATGATCCTCGTCGCGAAGAGGTCGTAGATCTCATCGAGCTGCTTGACCTGCTCTTTCATTTTGCGGTAGATACTGTAAAAATGCTTCGGGCGGCCCTCGATGTCAGCGCGAATTCCCATCTCCGCGACCTTAATTGTCAAGTCAGTGATGATCTCCTGCAAGTACATCTCGCGATCGGAACGTCGCTGCGAAAGCATCCCGACGAGTTCGTAATACGCGTCGGGATCTAAATAACGTAAGCTGAGGTCCTCAAGCTCCCACTTGATTCGATGAATTCCGAGACGGGCCGCAAGCGGCGCGTAGATATCAAGTGTTTCGCGTGCCGATGCAAGTTGTGATTCGGGGGCTTTGTGCTCCATCGTGCGCATGTTATGGAGACGATCGGCGAGCTTGATCAGAACAACGCGAATGTCTTTCGCCATCGCGAGGAACATCTTCCGGAAATTCTGTGCCTGCAGCTCCTCTCTCGACGAGTATGAAATACGCGACAATTTCGTCACGCCGTCGACGAGTGCGGCGACCTCCGGTCCAAGTTCCTCCTTGATCTCATCGAGCGTCATATCCGTATCTTCGACGGTGTCATGGAGCAGGGCGGCGGCTAACGTATGTTCGTCGACCAATCCGAGCTCGAGAAGGATTTTCATCGCCTCGACGGGGTGTATGATGTATGGCTCACCCGTCGCTCTGAATTGGTCAGCGTGTGCCTGTTTTGCCAGTTCGTACGCTTTTATCAGAAAAGACGCGTCGTGACGATGTGCCGATTTTTTCCACAATTCAACGAGCCGCTGCATCTCCTCATCAATATGAGCGACCATTTCATGCTGCATTTTCAATTGTACGGACTCTTCCTTCACAGCAGCAAAACTCCTTGTGCGTCAAGTTTCTCCCAAAGCGACGTCTCCGTCAATTTATACTTTTCCCCTCCTGTATCGAGCAGGCGGAAGATATATCCTCCGTCCTCATCCGCCACGAGTTCACCGATCCCGACCTCTGAAAATATCGCGAGGACGAACAGCACGGCAAGTGAACCGGCCTCTACATTATATCTATGAGTAAGCAGCCACGCCAACCGTGAAGGCAAAAAAGCGATCGGGATGCGTTCTTCACCCGCAAGAGAAGACATCAGCTGCCAGAGCGCGATAAAGACATCCTGCTTTATCGATGTCAAACCGAATGAAGCAAGTGTCTCCGTCAGATTTTCGTCAGGTAATTCAACGAGCAGATGGGGAAACAAGCTCTGTAACCGATCATCATCCGCACCGGTTTTTTGCGACGGCCTTATATCGTCGCATTGGAGCTGAATCGAACGCCGTTCACGCCAGACATTAAAATCCGGCGTTCCCAGCAAGTCAATCTCATCACCGACAGAGTAAAACGGTTCGTCATCACCTCTGTAAAACAAGATCGCGTCGAAAGAGTTTTTCGCTTCGCCGAGCGAGCGAACTTTCAGGCGAAGGTGCCTCCCTTCACCAACACGTACAATGTTCTCGATCATCATGTGCGGAATCACAAAGAGCGGTCGCTCGAACCCATGTCCTGTCGGCTCGAGCGCGTCAAAACTCTCAACAAGCTCCCTATCGATAACGTCTCCATCAAGTGACGTATCGGCGAAAATAGGCAAATAACGCTTCTTCTTTGGAATCGATTCAATGTAGCGGATCATCGCATCGCGAAAGAGATCGAAATTCTCAGTTTTTAACGAGAGTCCCGCCGCCCCCTCATGACCGCCGAAAGTCTCAAGGTATTTTCCTGCATGAGCGATGCCGTCGATCAAGTTAATGTTGCCAAACGTCCGGGCAGAACCGCTAAGCATCCCGTTCTCTTCAGAAAGCGTTATAGCCGGTACGCGCAACCGTTCCGCCAACCGTGCGCTGACGATTCCCAGCACACCGCCGTGCCAGCCCTCTCCCCACGCGACGGCAACAGATAACGGTTCGTCACCCTGTCTGCTCATGACATCGTGAAAAGCCTCTTGAAATACATCGCGTTCGACCTGTCGGCGCATTTCGTTCAGTTCGCTCAATTGGTCTGCGAGATCGACGACACGCACGGGATCATCCTCAAGCAGCAAATCGAGCGCCAGACGCACGTCACCCATCCGCCCCGCCGCATTGAGTCTCGGCGCAATGGAAAAAGCGATGTCGCGTGATGTGATGGACTTGTCGAGATTGCTGTTTACACGGTTGAACAAGGCTTTCAGTCCGGCGGGCGCATGTTCGTCAAATGCCGCCAACCCGGCGCGCACGATCGCGCGATTGACGTCGATGAGCGGCATGACATCAGCAACCGTTCCGACCGAAGCGATTACTGTCAGCATGGGGCGTATCGCCGAAATCTCACCGAAAAATTGATCAGCGGCGAGTGTCAATAAATAGGCGACACCGGCGCCGCTCAGCTCTTTGAAGGGATACGTTTCATCGGGAATGGAGGGGTTGATGATCGGCACATCACCACGCACAAAATGTTCGTCCGGGAGATGGTGATCGGTCACGATGATATCAACGCCGTTATGTCGAAGCAAAGCGAGCGCATCCTGCGATGAAGTGCCCGTATCGACCGTGATGACGAGATCGGGCCGGTGTATGAGTATTTCTTCAGCAAGCGCGACAGACAGACCGAAACCGTCATCGAAACGGTCGGGAATGAGTATATCTGGGGTACACCCTCGCGCTCTGAGCCAACGCTCAAGCAAAGCGGCAGACGTCAGACCGTCCGCATCGTAGTCTCCGAAGATTAAAATGCGCGGAGAATTTAATGCGAGAACGGCGTCGAGGATTTGGCACGCTTTTTCCATGTCGAGAAAGAGAAAAGGATTGGGAATATCGTCGAGCGACACGTGGAAAAATGCCTCCCGCTTGACCCGGGTATCGAGTCCGCGAGCGATCAAAACGCGCGACAAGACATCTTGCTCCTCCTCTTCGGGCACGTCGTAAACGACGGCCCAGTCGGCAGGTGAAAGCCATTCAAGCATATGATGTCTCGCTGTATCTCTCATCATGAATTCTCCGCACGTCACCGTATATCGCCTTGCAAGCGTACCGCGGCCGACACACGCTCGCGAGAAGCGAACGTATCTCGGCCATTTACTTCATGTAAAAAAGGTTCGTTGAGATCAACGAACCTTTTTTCGTGTCGTTCTTGGATTATCAGCGTTTGCGCTTTCTGGCGGCTTCAGCTTTTTTCTTGCGTCGAACACTCGGCTTCTCGTAATGCTCACGCTTACGTACTTCAGCGAGCACGCCTGAACGCGCGGTGGAACGCTTAAAACGTCTCAGCGCACTGTCCAGGGATTCATTTTCTTTTACGCGAATCTCCGTCAATCTTATCCCTCCCCTCGCAGTGGTCTCTGAGCAATCCGGTAGGATTCACAGTACGTCAAGTAGTATACAATGAAAGGCGGCGAGGCGTCAAACTGAACGGTTAAAGCACGGTCACACAGGCGCGAATGGCATTCCCCGTTCAGTCATGGAATAGCAGCCGACTGCCATTCTCTCTTGGTGGTAGAATGTTGATACACTTTGAATACTGTCGGAGGTATCTCATCTGAATGAAGCCGGATCGTTGTAAAAAATCAGCAGATCATTCTGTAAAACAACCTTCTTGGTGCGAACAGGACGGGCGTCAAAGATTCGCCCGCCTTACCGCCATCGTGCTTCTTGTCGCTGCAATGTTCTCCGTCTTCGTCGTGCCGCAATCTGACGTCTGCGCCGCCGAGAAAAAACCTTCAACTTATATCAGGAACGCCACGGCACACCTCACGATCAATCGCGACGGAACGGTCAACGTGACGGAGGAACTCCGTTTCCAATTTGATAAAACGCGAAAGTCGCTGTCGCTTACTCTCCTATTTCCGCTCATGGGCGAATCGGTTTTGCAATCTTTTGAGATCGCGCAGGTAATCCAAGGCGAGGAGGAAAAATTTATCCATGTCCCCGAAAGCGATGACCGCCGGCCTCAGCCTTTTTCATACATGACGGAACGGATGAGAGATCGCTTGCGCATCAAACTCGCCATGACGGCATTCACCGGCGAATATGTTTTCCGACTCAACTATTATTGGACGCGCGGGGTCGTCGAAAAGGAGAATCGCGCCTTTATCTCAGGCCCGCTGTGTGCCGCACCGAACGGCATAAGGGTTGAAACGCTGCTCTGGAGTGTCACATTCCCCACCGATTGTCCTGTCGATCTCACGGAAATCGTACCGATCGGATACCACACAATGACAGAGAACAAGACGGGAAGCAATACCGTATCGTTTGTCGACAACCGACCCTTTCTCAAAACGGATGAGATGGGCATTGCGATCAGTGCGCCCAAACGCTACTTTTCGCTAATTCTCCCAACCGCCTCCACCCCATCTTTAAAAGAATCACTCAATAAAGCGCGTGCGCTGTCTGCGCGCCTTACGCAGATCGAGGCTATTCGCGAATCAATCACACGTATCGTCGTCATTCTGACCATTGCCGGCATCCTTGTCTACCTCGTCTTTCAAGGCGCTCTCCTGTTCTGGAAACGCCGCACTAGATACGACTACGCCGTCTGGCCAATGTCGGCACGACCTGCTCAAGTCGCTTTGTTGGCAAGCCCGAACACGCGGGAACCCGATTTGCTGCTTGCGACACTCCTCAGCCTCGTCGCGCGACGCGAAATTTCGTGGACGGATGAAATTTTTATCTGGAACAATCCTAACCGCAACGATTTCTCACAATTTACAACGTATGAGACGCTCCTTTTACAATGGCTCTTCGTTGCGCAACCGGAATACGATCACGTGCTGTCTGCAGGGCGTCTGCGTGTTGCTGCGCGCGGGGACGATTTTCGTCAGTTGGCGCAACGGTTTAAAGAACAAGTCGACGCCGATTTCGATGATAGCGGCCTTGTCGAACCTCGTCTGACCAAGGTTTTCAGATACGCTTATTTTGTGTTGGCGTTTTTGTTTTTTGTACTTACGCTGGGGTTCCATGTCTACACGAGGTCGCCTCTGACATTCATCTTGCTGCTCGTCTCCGCACTTTTCACCTTTGGAGGCTTCACGTTCAGATTTTGGACGCCTGCGGGAGTGCGTCGCAAACACGAGACGCGCCGCTTTAAACAGGCGTTGAAAACGCCGGAGCTCCTTGTCCGCTCCGCTATAGGTCAATATACGGATGTTGAAATGTTGATCGGATCACTTCCCGTTACAGTCGCGCTGAACAAAGGATCTGAGTATCTGCAGGGCATCAAAGATCTTGATTCGCCCCTGTTCGAACGTGCGGCGTATGGCTTACTGCATGTCTATCGCGGTCTTCGCGTTCCCGCGCATATCGAAGCGAGCGGCGATATACGCGATCCTTACGAGCGAACGCTCCTGAAACGTGCGCTTGATGAGATGGAGAGAGTCCTCGCGTCATGGCGCGAGTTATTCCGCTCCTGTTTTTTATAACAAATCCATATCGCTCAGATACGCAAAGTGAGAATTGTGACGACTCCAATGTGTGTCTTGCAGTTCTCTGCCGACAGTTTTATTTCAGAAAATAGACGATAAAAAAGCAAAACCTATACTTTGCAAGATGTTATGTCGAAGATATTGAACTCTCTGCAGATGCAAGCGTACAACTTACCCTTCAAGAACGGCCGACGCGATGCAAAAGCACTGAATCGCTTCGCCACGCCCAAAAGCCGTCAATTCTTCACCGGACGTCGCCGTGATGGCGACGTGATCGATCGAAAGACCCGTCAACTTCGCGATGTGCTCGCGCATCGGATCGATAAAGCACGCAAGGCGCGGTCTTTTCGCTTCAATGGAAAAGGAGAGATGTGTCAGATGAATGCCGCGAAGCTCCTCAAGTGCGCGCTCAACGTAAGCGGAACTGTCTGTGATGCCGCGCTTTACCATCTCGTCGGCGACAGCGCCGAGGATGCGCACACCGGTGAGCCCTGAAATAGCATTCGTCAGCGCATGGAGCACGACATCGGCATCGCTGTTTCCTTCGAGAGCGGGATATCCCGGGATCGTCAAGCCGCCTAGCTTGAGTTCCTTGCCGGTCGCCTCCGCCGCTTCCTCCGACATGAAGCGATGACTATCTTGACCTATAGCAGAAATCGATATCATGAACAATAACCTTTCTGTTTGGCAATGTGTGCATATGTGACCCGTGCGCGAGGCACGCTCCTCAAAATCCCCGACGTAGCTTTCTCTATGTCATAATCACTCTTGTAAGCGCGATACGCTCGCTCTGATCACATGATAACCTTTGCCGCGGTTAATCGTCTCGACGAGTTCGAATTTTCGCGCCAGCTCGCGGGCAGCCGAAGCGGCGCCTTGCTTGACGCGAATCACGATATATAGTCGTCCTTCCGAATCGCTCAAGTGCTCTCTCGCCTCAGAAAAGAGGCGGTACACCGTCTGTTTTCCGGCTCTGATCGGCGGATTCATGACGATGAAATCATAAGGCGGCACATGATCTGCAGGCAGACCGTCAGCTTGGTAAAAGACGGCATTCTTGACACCGTTCAGTCGAGCGTTATTTGACGCGAGAGCGACAGCTCGCTCATTGATGTCAGTACCCGTCACCGTATACGAAGGACGGAGTTTCGCCAGAACGATTGCCATGACGCCGATCCCCGTTCCGAGATCGAGGACACGAAGTGGGGCGTCCTCCTCGCGTTCCAATACGGTCGAAAGGAGAAGAGCGGTGCCATCATCGAGTTTCTTCCTAGAGAAGACGCCGCTATCCGTCACGAGACGAAACGGAGTTTCCTCATAAGAAACGTTAAACGAACGCGGCGCGTGCGAGACATCAGGTTTTTGATCAAAATAATGAGTCATCGTTCCATAAAAAATGTGTCATCGTCCGACAAGGTAAATGCGCTTCGCCCAAGGTGTCGACTCAAGCGCGGTAATTAAGGGCAGTCCGAGTCCGTAGACGACGAGCGCTTGTGATAAGAATATTGATCCCATCGTTCCGATGATAAGCCAAATGCCGGGTGTATTCTCACTGATCAGGAAAGGAAGATAAAAACCGACGACGAGCGCGTTGAGAATGACGGGCGGCAAAAGGGCGATAATTTTCGACACGAGAATTCTTTTTCCTCTGTGCCCTCGCTTACGGCCGGTCATTTCCTCGACCGATATCGCCGTCCCGTCCTCCTCATGAAGGCGCGACGCGAGCGCCCTACGAAGAGGCTTCGCCATCATCCACGTGAGAAACGCCGCGGCAAGCGTCGTAGCGCTTCCGGCGATGATATCAACGAGACCGAGCGGCGACGGATTCAAGAGATTTGCCAAGAGACAACCCGCGAACACCCCAAAGATGCCTGACGGGAAAAGCGCGGGAAGCGCCGTCAGAGCCTCCGCCAGCCTAAGCTGTATCACCTGAAAACTCATAAAAGACGTTGCGAAGGTAAGGGCAAGGTAGATCGCCGCGATCAATGCGCTTTGCGCCAATGTCGTCAGTGCGCTAAAAGAGCGGGCTTTCGCTGAAGTGAAAACCCGCCCGTTTCTGTCATTCGTTGTCACTTGACGGCTCACGGCAACGACTACGGAACATGGACGGCAAACGTCATGTCGTGGCCGTTAATGTCCCAATCTTGAGCGTTAACGCCTTCCGGCAGCTCGGCAGAATCGTCAAAGAAAATCACTTGCTGCGCCAGAACTTCTTCCATGATGTCATTGACGTAACGGTCGACGACATCGGATAGATCGTCGCGTTTGACATAAAGATCGATCCTGTCCGTTACTTGGAAGTCGCTCGAACGGCGCATCGTCTGGATCTTGCTGACCATTTCACGTACAAGCCCCTCCTCGATCAATTGCTCCGTGAGGACGGTGTTCAGGGCAACGGTCACAGACCCTGCGCTCTCGACGGCGAAGCCTGAAGCAGGCACCTCCTCAATGAGGAAATCTTCGCGCGTCAATTCGTAGACGGTTCCCTCGACTTCAAGTTCAACTTTTCCGTCACGCTCCAGCTTATCCATCGTGGCTCTGCCCGGCAGGGCTTCGATCAGCATGCGCCCTTTTGGCAAGTTCGCACCCATCAGACGTCCGAGTGTACGGAGTTGTGGCTTAAAAGAGTAATCGACAAGGCGTCGATCATTTTCTTCGCGAACCATTTTCTTGATGTTAAGCTCGTCGAGTACAAGCTCCGCCAACTCATCCGACAGCGGTTCGCCTCCGACGACGACCATCTCCGCCAAAGGTTGACGAATCTTGAGCTGCGAGACGTTTCTGGCAGCCCTTCCCAGTGAGACGATTTCAAGGACTCGTTCCATATCCCTTTCAAGATTACGGTCAATTTTCACCTCATCGACCGACGGGAAGTCGCACAGGTGAACGCTCTCACGCGCCCCTTCAAGGTGTCCGACGACGAGGTTCTGATAGACCATCTCAGCCATGAACGGCGTGAACGGCGCGATCAGGTGCGCCATCGTCACGAGAATATCGTGCAAAACGATGTACGCCGTGATCTTGTCGTTATCCATTCCCGCACCCCAGTAACGTTCACGTGAACGGCGGACGTACCAGTTCGACAAGTCATCGGTGAAAGCCTCGAGAGCCCTCGCGGCAGTCGTGATGTCGTAGACCTCCAGTTTCGTATCGACTTCACGGATCAGCGAATGGAGTCGGCTTTCGATCCAGCGATCGATGACGGTCTTATGGTCATCAACGGAGAAATCTTTATACGCCTCCCGCTCGAAACCGTCAATGTTGGCATAAAGCACGAAAAACGCGTAGGTATTCCAGAACGTTCCCATGAATCGACGTTTCATTTCATTGACGGCAGCCTCGGAAAAGCGTACCGACACCCACGGGTGGCTGTCCGCATAGAACATCCAGCGGACGGCGTCCGCCCCCTCATGCGCCATGACCTCATTGGGATCGACCACGTTGCCGATATGCTTCGACATTTTGATCCCGTCCTTGTCAAGGACGTGTCCCATCACGATGCAATTATCGAATGCGGGCGTATCAAAGATACACGTGGCGATAGCATGTAAACTATAAAACCACCCGCGCGTCTGGTCGATCGCCTCGGAGATAAAATCGGCAGGCATGCTCTTTTCAAAAATGTCACAGTTTTCGAACGGATAATGGTGTTGCGCAAAGGGCATCGCACCGGAATCATACCAGCAGTCAATCACTTCGGGGACGCGCGTCATCATACCGCCGCACTCGGGACAGCTGATGTGAACCTTATCAATCATCGGTTTATGAAGCTCGATCTCATCAGGACAGTCGGGAGACATCGACTTCAGCTCCTCTATGGAACCGACCATGTGCAGGTGATGACATGAGCCACACTCCCAAACGGGCAGCGGAGTCCCCCAATATCGTTCGCGCGAAAGACACCAGTCGACGACATTCTCAAGATAATTTCCGAATCTTCCGGGACCGATATGAGCCGGAAGCCAGTTTATTTTGTCGTTGTTGACGAGAAGGTTGTCGCGCAACTTTGTCATCTCGATAAACCATGCGTGACGGGCGTAATAGATGAGCGCCGTTTTGCATCGCCAGCAGAACGGGTACGTATGTTCCATCTCTGCCTCGGCGATCAGCAACCCCTCGCGTTTCAAGATCTCTACGAGCTCATCGTCGGCATCCTTGACGAAGACGCCGGCGACATCGGTGACTTCCTTCGTCATCGTGCCGTCTTCCGCGACAAACTGCACGTGCGGCAAACCCTCTCTGCGCCCAATTCTCGCGTCGTCTTCACCGAAAGCCGGTGCGATGTGAACGATCCCCGTACCGTCCGTCAGTGTGACGTACGGATCGGCGACGACGTAGAACGCTCGCTTACCGGACTGTTCCACCGTCTCCACCGCGTACGGATAGAGCGGCACATAAGAGCGACCGATGAGATCACGTCCGAGATAACGTTCAATCACGCGCGCATCATCGCCGAAAACTTGCTTGTACAAGGCTTCCGCAATGATGTAGCGCGGACTTCCGGGCGACCCGTCAACTTCATGATCGACTTCACAGAGAACGTAATCTTCGTCGGCATTGACGCAGAGTGCTACGTTCGAAGGAAGTGTCCACGGAGTCGTCGTCCAGACGGCGAAATATGTATTAGGTTCCTCCGCGTCGCGGAAACGCACATAAACGGATCGCTCCGTGATATCCTGATAACCTTGCGCCACTTCGTGACTTGAGAGCGACGTTCCGCAGCGCGGGCAATACGGCACGACCTTGTGGCCTTTATAGATCAGTCCCTTGTCCCAGATCTGGCGAAGCGACCACCAGACCGACTCGATGTAATCGTTCTCATACGTGATGTACGGGTCTTCCATATCGGCCCAGAATCCCACGCGCTCAGACATCTCCTCCCACTCGGTTTTATATTTCCAGACAGAGACCTTACACTCGCGGATAAACTCTTCAACGCCGAACTCCTCAATCTGTTCCTTCCCGTCGAGGCCGAGAAGTTTTTCGACTTCGAGCTCAACCGGCAAACCGTGCGTGTCCCAGCCGGCCTTCCGAGGTACAAAATACCCCTTCATCGTCCGATAGCGGGGAATCAAATCTTTAATCGCGCGCGTCAACACGTGACCGGCATGCGGCATGCCGTTGGCCGTTGGCGGGCCTTCAAAAAATGAAAATATAGGAGCGCCTTCTCTAATTTCTACCGATTTCTCGAAAATTCTGTTTTCTTTCCAGAACGATAGAACCTCAAGTTCTCGAGGAACAAAATCGAGACTGCTGTCAACCTTTTCGTACATGGCGCTTTACTCCTTTAAAATCGTATAAGGGCGTACACAAGCCGCAACATAAAATAAGGCGGCGACGCCTCAAAATCTGCATCCTTGTAATTATAGGTTCACGCGTCATTCAATGTCAATTGAATGCACATAAGACACGGTAAGCCTGCTTCGCAGCAGGCTTACCATTATAGAGGAGAATTTATATGTCTAAACGATTCGTACTAGAAATGAAGAAGTGCATCCTCAAGTGTGTACATTCCTTATCGGAAACGGAAGAGCCCTTTCCTCACATGAGTGCTTTCCTTATCGGAAACGGAAGAGACCTCTCCTCACATGAGTGCTTTCCTTACCGGAAACGGAAGAGACCTCTCCTCAAAAGCTTGCTTTACTAAAAATAGCTCTTTCCTTAATTGAGTGTTATCAAGCTGCATCTCTCTCAAGTATTTCCATAAATTCTTCGCCGGTAATTGTTTCCTTTTCGAGCAGATATTCAGCCAACTCATCCATCTTTTCCCTGTTCTGTACCAAAATGGCCGTTGCGCGTCCATGAGCATCCGCTATGATGTCGCGAATCTCTTCATCGACGAGACGTGCCGTTTCAGGGGAGCACGTTGATTGTCCGCCGTGCCCCAGATATGTGTTTCCGCCCGTTTCAAGCGCCATCATCCCGAAATTCTCCGACATTCCGTAGCGCGTTACCATATTTCTTGCGATATCCGTAGCTCTTTCAATATCGTTGGAAGCGCCGGTTGTCGCAATATTGAACACGACTTCTTCTGCAGCCCTTCCACCACAAAGAACCTCCAGTTGCTGGTAAGCATCCTCCTTGCTGACAAGGCTCTTCTCATCTTCCTCAACCTGCATGGTGTAACCGAGCGCACCGGAAGTTCTCGGAACAATGGTGATCTTTTGTACCGGAGCGGAGCCTTTTTGTTTCGCCGCAACGAGAGCGTGACCGATTTCGTGGTATGCGACGATTCGCTTTTCTTCTTCCGATAAGATGGCGTTTTTCCTCTCGGGGCCTGCGATAATCGTTTCGACCGACTCTGTCAAATCTGTCGTCGTTACAATATTTCTGCCCATACGAACAGCTCGCAAAGCCGCCTCATTCACGATATTGGCCAGCTGGGCGCCCGAAGCACCGGCGGTCATGCGAGCAACGAGATTAATGTCAAGGTCATCTTGTTTCTGGACTCTTCTCAAATGAACCCGCAAAATCGCCTCTCTTCCTTTCAAGTCAGGCAATTCCAGTCTGACCTGACGGTCAAAACGGCCGGGACGCAGTAAAGCAGGATCCAGAACTTCCGGTCTGTTCGTCGCAGCTAAGATGATGACGCCTTTATTGCCTTCGAAACCGTCCATCTCCGTTAAAAGCTGGTTCAGCGTCTGTTCGCGTTCGTCATTCCCTGTAACAAATTGAGAATCGCGTCTCTTCCCGATTGTGTCGATCTCATCGATGAAGACGATACATGGGGCCTGTTTGTTTGCCTGTTCAAACAACTCTCTTACTTTGGCTGCTCCGCGCCCGACAAACATTTCAACAAATTCTGATCCCGAGATCGAGAAAAATGGCACATCGGCTTCGCCTGCAACGGCTTTCGCCATAAGCGTTTTACCTGTTCCGGGCGGTCCCACCAAAAGAACGCCCGTCGGGCATTTAGCGCCGATCGCAGCATATTTTCCCGGGTTATTGAGGTAGTCAATAATCTCCTGTAGAGATTCCTTCGCCTCTTCCTGCCCTGCAACATCCGCGAACGACTTCCTGTCCTCATCAGGTTTATAGACCTTGGCCGTACCCTGTCCGTGAATACTCAAACCGCCGGCACCAATTTTCCCTCTCAAGTTCTTACTGATTTGCCTGCCAATCAAACTAAAGATCAATATGGGAAGACCATATTGCAGCAAAAGCGTGAGAAGCAGACTCGGCGTCTCGGGTATCTCGGCGGCATATGTGATCCCCTTCTCCCGCAGAATCTGGGGCAATTGAGGATCCTCGACAACACCTGTCTTGAAGAATCTTTCGTATCCGTCTTCTGCGACGACATAATTAATTTCAGTTGCTGAAAACTGAACTTGTGTGACTTTGCCGGCCTCAACCGCATCCATAAAGTCCGTATACGACGTCGTTATCACGCGACGCGACATAATCGTCGGCATAACCATCAAGTTAAAAACTAAAACGACGAGCCATACGATCGCGTAGTAATACCAGAGCCTACGCGGTCTTCTCCTGCCATCATTCGAATTCGTAGTTCCCATATATCCTCCATAAAAAATTAACTGCCATTTCCAAATTGATAACGTAATTAATCATTAAAACACTCATCACCCAACAACATGTTGTGTTATAGTTTAATTATAAAAGCCCTTGGAACGTTTAGCAATAAACAAAACAACAACTTTTGTCGGATTGATGGCTCGAAAGAGAGAAGGTGAAAAAATGGCAAGGAAACAACCGGAAGTAACGGCACAAACGAGAAGAAATTTGATCGACGCCTACTGGGAGCTTTACAGTTCCGATACGACGGGCAAAATTACGGTAAAAATGATCACTGATCGAGCGGGATATAACCGAGGAACTTTCTACGCGTACTTTTTAGATATTCAGGATTTGCATGAACAGCTGGAAAATGAATTACTCCCCTCCGAGGAAAGTTTTGAAAAACTGAAAGAGGCAACCGTCTCGAAGAACAGTCGCGACATATTGGAAATATTTACACAGCTTGATCGAACCATGGGCGCAAAACTTAGTCTTCTTTTGAGTCCCAAAGGAAGCCTTTCGTTTCAATCAAAAGTGAAGTCAACACTAAAGCAACTTATCTTGAAGCACCTCCCGCTTGCATTAATGGAGAGGGAAAGCGTTGTTGACTACAAAACAGAGATGCTCTGCGGTATCTTTTATGAAACTGTTCGCTACTGGTATGATCGTGGAAATCGTCAATTTACTGAAGAAGAAATGACCACTCTTATGCTGAAAACAATCTTCACAGGTCTCGTAGAGAGTTAACTGCTTCTCAACAATAAACACCTGCCTTACAAGCACTGCAGAACATCATCAAAGCTATCCTCACTAGGACGACAAAAACGCAGTCATAATACCGTTAGTACAATTTTTCAATATTAGGTATATATTTACACATGGCAAATAGGGAGCAATCTATCTGCATCATCCCCTAATGTACTCTTCAAGGCATCAACGGTACCTCTGTACAGCAATTTTTAGATATCAATTGCAAAATTGCACCAGGGGGCGGGGCATGACCTCTCGGTTCGTTCAAAACCCTCTCAAATCTTGCCAATCTCCCAACCCTCGTTGCAATTTTTTTGATATTAGTTGGAAAATTGTACAAGAGAGATGTGTGAAACAGCCAAGTAACCCGCTAAAACCTCCTGAATGGAGCTTTACTCTTTCCACGTATCACCATTTTCCGAAGTAAGTTGAAAAATTGGAACAGGAAGGGTATGGAAAGAGGGAGGTTGAGGTGGCGGTGTGTTGAATAAGCTCACTTAAGAGACATTTTGGCGGGTTATGGCACCGGCGCGTGGTCGGCATGCTAGTCAGGGTGAGGTGTTTTTGCAGGAAATGAGAATTGATGGCGTACGGAGCACGCTATCTGCCTAGGATTGTGCTTGTCAGCGTCGGAAGAATGTAAAGTAGTCCCTGATTGAAAGGAAACTGATGTTTACGGTGCTCGCGTTAACACGAGAGGTTGGTTGGGGTGCCGGATCAGTCGATTCCAGGCGGCGAGGTAGATTTTGTACATGGTAGGGACACCGGTATGCCATGGCACCTCATCCCGGTGGATTTTACGAAAACGCGAGCGGATGTGGTGTCCTTTTCTGAGGAGCAAGTCGCGTAAGGCAACGAAGCTCTCAAAGAACTTTCGTGCGCGGATATGGATGCGTTTGCCTATGAGTCGGGAGAGCTGGCGTGCTAAGTTTCGGAAGGCTTTTAGGTCGATAAGTTGAGAGTAGCCCACCGAAACGACGCGGTAGCCTTCCGATTCGAGGTGAGCGGTGCGCTCCCGGTCTCTCGATATGGCGGCAGAGTTACTATGATGCTCTTCACTGTCATACTCGATATCTAATTTACATGAAGGGACGTAAAGATCGGCGTAGTAGGTTTTGTCTCCACCTTTCAGGACGATCTTTTCGTTGAGGACGATCTCCTTAAAACCGCAACCGCCGAGCGCATTGGGTAAACGCAGGAACATGTAGAGGATCGATTCCATGGGAGAGCGTGAGTTATTCTCGAGATAGCGGATGGCACGGAGGGCTTTTCGGCGACCGCGGTGACCTCGCAGCTTTTCTGCGCAGGCGCGCAGTTCTTCGACGGTGCATCGCTGGCGATGGCCTTCGCGGTAAGAGCAACATTGAAGCCCAAGAAAGATTAACTCATGTATGGAGTAATCTTGGGCGACCTGTAAAAACACAAGGGGGAGAGTGCAGACTTTTCCTTTAACGTACTGATCGGCGCCGGGGATACTGCAGGTGTGCAACACTGCCCGCTGGGGGCGGTAGAGTGGTTTGTCGGTGAAGATGACGTATTCTTCGGTAAAGACGCGATCGGGCGGTTCGATTTTGCCTCGGATGGCCGGCACGCCCCAGTAATCGAGGGCGGCCTTTCCGCAGAGGTATTTTTCAATGTATTGACTCATGCCTGTACTTTTCTCCAAATGCTATCGCTCATGCTCGAAGCTGTTTTCACACGTCATCGCTCGTGTCCGAATTTGTTCACAAACGTAATGGCTCGTGCTAAAAGCTGTTCCCAAACGTCATCAC
>DUVH01000003.1 GCA_012841145.1 Clostridiaceae bacterium
CAAGAAAGGCGAGGAGCTTCACGATATGATCAAATCGACGGATGTGGTGTTGCTCATGCAGAATAATATATTCGCGCTCTCGATCCGACAATGTTGAGGGAAGATATATGCTTGGGCGAAAAATTCCAATCACGAAGGGCGATGCGATGTGATCGGCAAGATAAATATTCTCTCGCAACAGGCATGAACCGATGAGTTTTCGTCGGAGACGAAACAATTTGATGACGCTGTATAAAAGAAGTGCCGTGACACCAACGAGCCAGATATAAGTCGCAGCCGACATGGCGGGCATCGGCTCCGGAGAATCAGCGACGACCTGCTCTTGACCATGCAGGAGCGCACTATTTACAGATTCATTCACATCAGCCATCGGCAGGCTGCCTATTGGATTTTCATTTTGGACTATGTCTTCAGGTATATATTCAAGGCTGCCGTAATGTGTTCTTGGCGCATCAAAGAGAGTGAAGATAGAAATCGAAGACGGTAGTGCTAGAGGACAGAGCAACCGAAAGAGCACAACAACCCACAGCGCATAGGAAAAAACCTTTGGCGCCCGTTTGAGCAAAAGTCGAATCAGCAACACGACTATAATGACGATCCCGCCTGTTATGCTCATGTTGATGATTTGGGGGAGGAGTTCGTGCCACATCGTTGTCACCTCCGATTTTCGTCGATGAGTCGTTGCAACTCGTCAATTTCCTTCTTCGTCAGCTTTTTACGTTGGGTAAACGCAACGAGAAAAGCCGGCAACGAGCCATCAAACGTCTCATCCACAAACCGCTCGCTCCGCATCGCGTAAAATTCTTGTCGGGTCAGGAGGGAAGACACGATGCCGTCTTCATTCTTGAAAAATCCACGGTCACAGAGTCTCCGCAGAACCGTATAGGTGGTGGAGCGTTTCCAGTTTAGCTCTTGCTCACAGAGTTTGACGAGTTCCCTCGAGTGTAATGGCTCATGACGCCAAATAATATCTGCAAAGCGAGATTCCACGGCTCCAAGCCTAAGTTCGGACACAGGACATACCTCCGATGGTTTACAAGCTGTAGACTGCCTTTAGTCTACATCGTGTAAACAGGCAAGTCAATAGGGCTCGTGTTGTATTACTTTAAGAATCCAAAAACTGAGACGCGCACTCATTTTTTAGCAATGCACTCGAATGCACCCCAAGCAAAACTCAGTCAAAATATGTTTTCGGATCGCCGTATTCTCGTTTCATGGCTTTATTATGTTTTCAAACCGAATTTTGTCGAGACTCGATGAACTCCGGTTTGCACAGAAGAAAGCGATGGTCAGGCGCTACGATGTGAAAGGGAAGGCATATTTTAATTCTCCTGTAAATTACTATGCGGAGGATGTTGGCTTGCGAAACGCAAGGCTGAATTTTCGACAGATTGAAGAGACTCACTTGATGGAAAACATTTTACATAATGAGTTGGTGCTTCGTGGATTTGCTGTGGACGTGGGTTCTGTGCGTTTTACAAAAACTGTGGATGGGAGACTACTCCCCGAGCGATGGCTCGAGATGTGACGGGGTTGAGCGACGAGCGGATCAAGCACGGCTACTCCCCGAGCGATGGCACGAGATTGATTTTGTTCTAAATCGGGGAAGCCAAAAGGTTTACATTCAGTCCGCTTTCAGCATCCATGATGCGGAGAAACATCAACAGGAGATTCTTCCTCTCCTAAAACATGAAGATTCATTTAGAAAACTTGTCGTAACAGGCGGTAATACAAAAATGCACACAGATGAAAAGGGCATCAGTTATGTGGGAATCAACCCGTTCTTGCTTGAGGAGATTGATAATCTGTTATAAGGAAGCAGAACCGGCTTATGTCACCAATCGGAACGTGAACTGGAGCAGTGTTAGAACCGACTTTATTGGAACAATGAATGTACCTAAACTGTGCGGTGTGCCTTTTCAAACTTAATCAATTATTCATTTTCATCTATATTGATAATACCGACTAAATCGTCAGTTGCTGGAATAACGCTACTACCGTCTTAGCCAACCGTTATATCTTTTTGTTGAGCACATTTCGAGCGTTTTGTTGCGCGCTTTTCAGAATTTTCATGATTTTGCGAAAAAAGACCTTCGGCAGATGATCCGCGATGCTTTTAACAGCAAGACTTATCTCGTCACCATCAAGTCCACTTCGTAACACACTCCGAATAAGCATGTGGACACAGTAACAGTGCATTTTGCTTTGCCTATTCAAAACAGGAGAACGATTACGAGTGAGGCTGACAAGTATGTTTTGGTAAACGAACTAACCTCGAACACAAATAGCCCTCGCAGGGCGCCAGTAAAAAGCGTTTCCTATTGATTTTTTTTCGTTCTCACAGTAGAATGTATTACAAATGTAGGAGGTTAGAAAAATGGGTGAAATTGTAAGCGTCCGTTTTAACGACGAAGAAAGCAAATTATTACGCCAAGTTTCCGCGCTCTATGGTTGCGGCGTGTCATCGCTTATTAAGCGCCTCGCCTTCGAGAAACTTGAAGATGAGTACGACTTACAGATCATTCGGGATTATGAAGCGGAAAAAGCAGCAGGCACGCTTGAAACGATACCGTATGAGGAAGTTAGAAAAAGCCTCGACCTATGAGCTACAAAGTTGAATACACGAAGCGAGCGTTCAAACAGCACGCAAAATTAGATGAGGCGACAAAACGACTGATTGATGCGTGGATTATGCAAAACCTTGTGAACTGTGAGAATCCTCGCCAGCGCGGACAAGCGCTCGTTGGCAACTTATCCGGTTATTGGCGGTATCGCATTGGAGATTATAGGCTGTTGGCAGACATTCAAGATGAAGTACTTGTCATTTTGGTTATCGAAATCGCTCACAGACGTGATGTGTACTGTTGATCTGCGGTGATCCTTGCAGAACGCCCGCTAAGCGCGATTGAAGACGATTCTGACAACCTCCCCGCCCGTTTTTAAGAAAAAGCCGTCGTTACGAAAACCGGAACGACGGTTTTTCAAAAAATGGCGGAGGGCAAGAGATTCGAACTCTCGATACCCTTTTACGGGTACACGCGATTTCCAGTCGCGCTCCTTCAGCCAGCTCGGACAACCCTCCACATTGAGCATCGGCTGCTCCTAGGCTATGACGCCTTGGAGCATAGCGATATTAACATGAGCATTTCTCAATTGTCAATTAAGTAATCTCTTTAGATCACACGTATAGTCTTGTTTCTATTACATCAGAGAATGCGCTTTGCCTGACGTGTTTTCTTCTCCGTAAACGGATGGTATCGGAGCGAGACGTCGAAAAACCACGATTTCTTGAGCACAGTTTTGAAATGACTGAACGTTCTAAAACTATACTCGCCGTGATACCTTCCCATACCGCTATTCC
Source organism: Clostridiaceae bacterium (assembly GCA_012841145.1). GTDB lineage: Bacteria > Bacillota > Clostridia > Saccharofermentanales > DTU023 > UBA4923. The sequence continues at coordinate 3,362 of DUVH01000003.1, forward strand.
CCACGCCTCCGAAGGGCGCGTACGGCGAGGCGATATGGAGAAGACAGTCGTTGACGCACCCGCCGCCGAAAGATATCTCATCGATGATGCGCTGTGCGCGCGCTCTATCTTTCGTGAAGAAATAAAGCGCCAGAGGTTTCGGTTCCACCTTGATCTCGGCGATAAGATCCTCGAGAGAGTCGTACGTGATGACTGGGAGAATCGGGCCGAATATCTCTTCCTCCATGACGGGAGAATCTTTTGCAGGGTTCACGAGCACGGTCGGCTCAATCTGTAAACGCCCGCTATCTCCCCGACCGCCGACGGCTATTTGTTGTCCTTCCAAGAGAGACATAAGGCGATCATAATGCTTCCGGTTGACGATGCGCGGATAATCTTTTCGGTAATGCTCATCTGACTCAAACGTCTCCGAGAAGTTCTTCACAAGTGTTTCGATCAGGTCGTCTGCGACGGATCGGTGTACGAAGACGTGGTTGGGCGCGATGCAAGTTTGTCCGGCATTTGTCAATTTGCCGAACGTCAAGCGCTTGGCCGTTTTCTCGATATCGGCGCTCTCATCAACGATGACGGGCGATCGTCCTCCGAGCTCGAGCGTTACGGGCGTCAAATGACGTGAGGCCTTTTCCATGACGAGTCGTCCGACGGTTGGACTCCCGGTAAAAAAAGTGTAATCAAACGGGAGATCGAGAAGCGTCTCATTTTCCTTACGACCGCCTTCCACGACGAAGGCGTAACCTTCGGGAAGGCTCTCTCGAACGATAGACGCGATGGCGGATGACGTATTAGGGCTATAAGCAGACGGTTTCAAAAGACAGACATTCCCCGCCGCGATTGCGCCGATGAGCGGACTGAGCGTCAGCAGTACGGGATAGTTCCATGGAGACATGATGAGACAGACACCGTATGGCTCCGGGTGAACGCATACGGAAGATGGCATTTGACCGATCGCCGGACGAATCCTTTTCGGTCGCATCCATCGGCGAAGGCGCTTTTTGACATAAGACAACTCTCCGTAAACGAGGCCGATTTCCGTGATGTATGCCTCGTGTTCGCTCTTATTTAAATCATTTTTCAGAGCGAGATAGAGGTCCTTCTCGTAGCGCCGTATCCCCTTCTCTAGGGCTTCTAGGCATGATCGGCGAAAGGCATAAGAGCGCGTTTGATTCGTTGCGAAAAACTTTGAAGCTTGTTCGTATTTATGTCGGATGTCCTCGTGATTCATATATCGATTTCCTTTCGATTTACAAACGATCGACTCGGCTTCATGATGCCGGAATACAATGCGCTGGCACCTTTTGTGCGGTTATGGTCACTCGCCCATAGAGCTTATCACAAACGTAACGATCGACTTGAACAAATCACACAGTAGTGAAAAAATGGTATTGACGATACAGATGGTTTTTACATGATTTCGGCGGGAGGATCGTGACCATGTGTGATACGGTGACAATGTTTTGCGGGGCTGGGAGTGGACGTTCTTTTTTTGGCAAAAACTCCGATAGAGAACCGGGAGAACCTCAAATAGTTTATTATTCCGCGAATCCCGTGGAAGAATTCAATACTAGACCGTATATTGAGGCTTCGAATAAATACATCAAAGAGCCATATTCAGCTCTAAAATCCATCTTCAACAAATATGATAATCAATACAGCGCCTTGATTTCTCGTCCTGTATGGATGTGGGGAGCCGAAATGGGCGTTAATCAATTCGGCTTGTCGATTGGCAACGAGGCAGTTTTTCCAAAGGCTAAGGTGGCCGATCATGCGCTGCTGGGTATGGATATCTTGCGTTTGGCGTTGCACAACTGCAAAGATGCTCAAGAGGCGGTAAGTTTTATCACTGATTTGATCGGCGAGCATGAACAGGGCGGCGACGGCGGTTACAGGGGTTCCTTAAAGTACCACAATTCATTTTTGATTAAAGACTTTGGGCGAGGGTACATATTGGAAACGTGCGGCAAGCATTGGGCGCTGAAAGAAATACGCGACGTCGCGGCCATCTCCAATGCCTATTCCATCACGGATGATTATTGTAAAGTCGATCCCGACACTGAAGAACCATGTAACTTCAAAGCAAGATATGAAAACAAGCTCGTCACTTTCTTTACGAAAGGCGACGCCAGACGAGAATATGCTTACAACTATCTGAAGAACTCGAACGGAGATTTGACAAGCGTAATGAGTCTCTTAAGATCCCACATGAATCCGGACCAAAAGATAAAGAAAGGCATGAAATCGATCTGTATCCATTCCGGTCCGTTCATTAAATCGGAAGCTACGTCGTCCATGATCGTCGATTACATCAACGATCAATTCATTGTCTGGATTACCGGTAGCCCTCATCCTTGCGTATCGTTGTTTAAGCCGATTGTATTTTCAGACAACAATACGTCCGCGGGATTTGATGATGTTGATTTTTCCCTCGATTATTGCAACAGCGCGACAGCTCTGGCGAGAACCTTGGTAAAGAATTACCCCCTATTTTTAAGCGAAATCAAACCTATAAGGGATAAATACGAATCTGAATTTGGACAGATCGTCTACCGCGACATCGACACGAAAGACTTGGCACAACTTATTTCAGAAAGCGAAATATGTTTTGAGATGGAAAAGGAGTACATGGATCGAATAAATGATATGGGGCTGTCATGGTAGATTCGTTCGATCAGGTATAAACGAGGAAGAATTCTCCGGGAAATTGTCCGGAAAATAAAGGTTTGGGAGGTACCGGAAAATCATATCCGACACTGACTCCGATTATTCGGGAATGTCAACTCAATCGGAAAGCATGAGACACGTAAGGTCATTGACATTGGTGCCTGTCGGCCCCGTCATGATCAAGCCGCCTACGGCCTTTAATGCCGTGTAACTGTCATTTCGCATTAAGACGTCAGCCACATCGAAATTAGCTTTCACGAGTTTTTCGAGCGTCGTATTGTCCACGATTCCTCCGGCAGCGTCGGTCGGCCCGTCTGTTCCGTCCGACCCGACGGAAAACACGAGACTTCCGGGTACGTTCGCGAGGCAGGGAACGGAAGCGAGCGCGATCTCCTGATTTCTGCCGCCTATGCCGTCGCCTTGAACCGTAACAACCGTTTCGCCGCCTAGGATGAAGGCGAATTTGCGGCGCTTTTCACACCCCTTTTTCTCCGCTAACTCACCCAAGAATCGACCGAGTTCTCGAGCTTCACAGTCGACTCTGTCGCTCAACACAATCGTTTCGTAGCCGCGCGCTTTCGCCTCTGCCTCAGCTTTAGCGATAAGTCCTCGCACGGAACCGACGATCTCAGTCGTTACATTGGGCAAGTTTTGCGGCATCGGCTTGTCGAGCAGTTCAATCGCCTTTTCAGAGAGTTCGATTCCGTAATCCGTGACAATACGTTTCGCTTCTTCGCTCGTCGAACGATCGGGGTACGCCGGCCCCGAGGCGATCATGTCGAGACGATCTCCGAGAACGTCGGAGAGCACAATGGAGAAGATGTGAGCGGGCTTTACGCGTTCGGCGAACTGACCGCCCTTGACGTTCGAGAAGCGTTTTCGGAGCGTGTTCATGCTGACAATGTCGGCGCCGGACACGAGGAGCTGACGATTTATTTCCCGCAGTTCGGAAAGACTCAAAGCGCTGTCTTCGAAGAGCGCAGATCCGCCGCCGGAGATCAAAAAGACAAGGCGGTCATCTGCCGTCAAGCAGTCGGAAAGTTCGAGCGCTTTCCGTGTCGCTTTGAGCGAGTTTTCATCGGGGATCGGGTGCCCCGCCTCGTATGAGGTAATGTTTTTCAATTCACCTTGAACGTGACCGTATTTGGTGATGACGATACCCTCGATGATACGATCTCCGAGAATGTCAGCGGCAGCTTTCGCCATACTCCATGCCGCCTTCCCGATCGCGAACAGATAGAGCTTTTTCTCATCATCAGGAAGCGCTGTCAGAGCTTTTCTGACAGCGCTTTGCGGTTTAGCGCTTTCCAACGCCGCGTCGATCATGCCGTGCGCATCGCGATGCAGTTGTTGTACCTTCATGAAAGACATTTGGTCTCCGTTTTTAAGAAACACTCCCGCCCGGGACATTCGTTGCCATTTTGATCCATTTTAACGGAAAACGAATCGGTATTGATTAAAGGATCATTGAGAGAAGACCGCAATCGTCAATCATTCCAGTCAATGTCACACGACTGTTTCACACACAACCCGTCATCGCGGCAGAAGAACGCTTCGAAGCTCTCATCGCTTCGCTGAAAGATATCACGCATGACAGATGCTGACGGATCCTCAGAAGCTGTTGTAGTTTCAATAACGACATACTGTGTGCCCGGTTGCATCGCGAGCGTTTCAGGTAACGTTTCGGGAGCGTACTCATCACGCAAAAGCAGTTGATCGTCTCCATCAAATTGCAGGATCGCGATACCGGTCGGTTTGTCCATGTAGCTGACCGTTACTTCCACCTCGGCAGTGTCTGAAACTTCCGAATCTTCCATTGTTTTCGTACGCGTTGCGTTAACCTTGGTAGTCATGGAAGTTCCGGGTATAAAGCCTTCGTCTATCCCCACGGCGGCATCACCGCTTACAACGTATACGTCACCCGAGTCTGACTGGTAGACCGGGTTGAAATACAGCGTATCGAAGCTCATGTCGGATGTTATGTAGATTGTCCCCTTCAGTGAAATGCTTTCACTGTCATCTGTCACATGAATATGAAAATGAACGTCGGAGAATGCCTCATCGACTGTTTGCTCCCTGTAGGAATCAGATGACGACTGCATTTTCGGATAAAGGAAACGCATACCTTCTATTCCTTCAAACACATATTGTTTTACGACATCTGTCTCACCCGTTTCCCTGTTCGTGAATGGTGTTTCAACAATCGTGGCATAAAGGCGCGCAGTGTCATTTGCGTTTCCCAATTTACCGACTTCGTCGTCCGCGGGATCGAAGCCCTCATATAAATCGAGATAGTCTTTCGTTACAAAAACACCGATCAGACAATCCATGGGTATTGCAGGATCGTTGACCGATCCGTTAATCATTTTGACCGTTCCTGTCATTCCGAGCACGAGCGCCACAAGCATGGCACCGATAAGGATCATCACTCGTATTTTAGTTTTCATCGTCTTCTTCCTCCAGAGTTCCATCGAACTTCAGAATATCCCCCACATCGCATTCGAGGTAATAACAGATTTTATTGATCGTTCCGAATCGGACTCCCCTCGCCTTGCCGCTTCGCAAGATCGACAGGTTCGCTTCCGTTATGCCGACGAGAGTGCTCAGCTCTTTCGAGGTCATCTCCCGGTCCTTCAGGACATCTTCCAAATGTACAGTAATCGCCATAAGTCACCTCCTCAAATAAAGAGGCTGTTATCCTCACGGAGCTCTTTATTCTCCACAAGCAATCGTGAAAGCAACAAGACAAAGGCAAGAAATACAATGTTGACGACAGGAACTTCCACCTGTGTCGCCACGTTCGTTAAAGAACGCATGAGAACAACCTGTAGAACATTAAATACTGCTGTCAGCGCCGTCGTGACGCCTAATGCAACGCAGCACATCCCGCTGAGCCGCTCCGATGCCTTCACGATACCCGTCTGTTTCTCCGTCATGGCGATTTCCAGAAGATCGAGTACGCGGATCACGACGATGACGGACAAAGCGTCGGGCACAGCGGCGATTAACAAGCGAATGACGTTGACGGCGCTGTCTAAAACATCAGGTGATCCGCCAATGAGGTCAACGAGTCCTGTTGCCAAGGGATAGACTGCCGATGCCGTAAATATGACGTAAAGAACATACAGCAGCACGCGCATATGGCGCAACAGACTCGCCTTATCGCTTGACCGGAACTGCCTGATCAGCCGCAAGACGATATAGAGAATAGCGACAGACCAAACGGAAATTCCAAAAACTGCATTAACTACCGGCAGGAGTTCTTTTTCCGCATCGGAGCTGAATACGCTAAATACGTATGGATTCACCAGTCCGTACAACGCCAGCAACAGCACGCAGGATAGCGCGAATAACGCGATTCGTTCAGGCCACGCTTTCTTTTCTCGGTAAGACAAGGCAAAAATGGCAGGAACAAGCGATATGCCGATCCACAAGGAGACGGCGATTCCGTTTCCAACCGCACCTGTCTGAGATAAAGTCTTCAATCCCAACGCGATTTGCTCAAAAGGGAAAGCGATCATGGAAGAGAAGACGACAGGGAAACGATCCGGCAGCAAAGCCAACACAATAAAAAGGACGGCCACGCTGACAAGCAGGATCATCAATGATTTTCGTTTCATAACAACACCTCGGATAAATTATTGTTTAACGATAATCATTATGAATCTGAAATTATCGTTTGTCAATAATTTTTTGTAAAATCTTTGAAAAACTCCACTAATCCTTTCGTGCGGCAAGTTCGATCAGTTTCAGCGTTGTGAGGCAGGATTTTTCCGCGGATCCCATGGGCCAAAACTCGCACCTTGAGTGGAAATTGTGAGCGCCAGTAAAATAATTCGGTGTGAGGATGCCGCGCGTAGAAATATAGGATCCGTCCGTTCCGCCGCGCATGGCGATCGTCTTTGCAGGAATTTGAAGTTCTTCGAGCGCCCTGTAAAGATAGTCAATACATTTTCTGTTTTCCGGAGTCACGGCGTCGGCAATGTTTCCATAAACATCGTGGATTTCAAGCTCAATTTCCGCTTTCGGATGCCTAAGTTTCGTGATCTTTAACGCTTCCTCAAGATATTTCTTTCTCGCCTCATAGGCTCTTCTGTCATGGTCTCGGATATTGAGCGAGACAGTGCAGTTCAGCATATCGGCGCGCACGCCGGTAACCCAGATGTAGCCTTCCCGCCCTTCCGTGTGTTCCGGAGTTTCCGCGCGATTAAGAAGATTGATGAAGTCGACCGCGACCATCACAGGGTTCACCAAAGTGTTTTTGGATGACATGGGATGGGCGCTGATGCCTCTGATCCGCAGCTCCGCCGAAGCGGCGTTAAACGTCTCGTACACGACTTCCCCCAATGCGCAACTATCAATCGTGTAAGCGTAATCGACAGGGAATTTATCGAAATCGATCTCTCTTGACCCGAGAAGCCCGATCTCTTCATCGGGAACAAAGGCGACATAAAGATCACCGTGCTCAAGTTCCGGATACTCCCGCAGTATCTCCAACACAGTCATCACATTGGCGATCGCGGCTTTGTTATCCGCTCCGAGCACAGAAGTGCCGTCGCTTACAATGATATCCTCGCCGATGTAATCCATCAGCTCAGGATGTTCTTTCACGGAAATATAAAGATGCTTTTCGCGATTCTGACAGATGTCACCACCCTGATAATTGCGAATCAACACCGGTTTGATCTCCGGTGAGAGTCCTACATCCACCGTGTCCAAATGGCAGACAAAGCCAATCGACGGCACATTTTTACGGGATCCGTGAAGTCGTGCCGGGAGATGTGCCTGAACGACACAATGTTCGTTGATCGCGATCCCTTGCAGACCTAACGCTTCGAGGTCACACATGAGCAGTCTGGCGAGCGTCCACTGACCGGGCGAGCTCGGTACTTCATCAGCTCCTTCCCGGCTCTGGCTCTCAACCGCTACGTAGCGGAAGAACCGTTCTTTCAATCTCTTCTGTAAATTCAGATCTCTCAATACACACATCTTAGTATTCTCCATATCGTTTTCAAGTTCATGTATCTGTTCGTTTCTTCCTCTCTAATTCGCTCACGATGGCAGCTCCCAAGATCATGACAGCACCGACAAGTCCGGCGGTGCTCAATGATTCGTTTAATAAAAGCGCAGAGAAAAGCAGCGCGGATATAGGATCGATATAGCTCAATATGGCAATGGTTTGCGCTTTCAGCCCTTCCATACTTCTGAAATACAGGACATAGGCGAAACCCGTATGAATGATACCGACAACGAGGAGAAGCGTGACGGTGAGCGGATTGAACTCGATTTTTCTGAGATCGCCCGAAATAAAGAGGTAGGGAATCATAACGCCGGCGGCAGTAAACAGCTGGATCACCGTCTTTGTATAGGGATCGATGTTTGCTAGGTTTTTGTTCATGATGACAAACATCGCGTAAAGCAGTGCCGAACCCAGTCCAAACAGAACCCCCTTAGTGTGATTGCCCGCTATCACCCCGCTTTCCGTAACACCGGAAACCAGAACCATTCCCGCCACCGCAATGACAGCACAGATCAGTTTTTTTGCCGTCAACCTCTCCTTAAATATCAAGGGCGACAGCAGCAGCACAATAATCGGCTGCATGTAATTGCACAGCGCGGCGATCGAGACAGTTGTGAGGTTATAAGCTTCAAAAAGCATAATCCACTCACTGCCCAAAAGCACACCGGTCATAATCAGCCAAACGATCGGCCGCCTGCCGATCTGGCGAAAGACATTACCGCCTTTCAGTTTTACAAATATGAGCACGGACAGTCCGCCGATTATTCCACGCGCAAAAATCAGAAATCCGGAAGGCAGAGCGATGTGCCTTCGCAAAATGCCGATTGTGCCGAAGATCAGCATGGAAGTGACGAACTGAATCAAGGGAACGGTTCTATCGTCTCCGCTTTTTTTATCCATAGCTAAGCGTTCCCCCTCTTAACATCACTCGTTTTTGTCACGTCAACCACTCGCGAAAAACTTGCACCAGCCTCTCGGCATCTGCTTCACTGTACTGATGGTGGGTAGAGCTCTCCAAGATGTCAATGTCGCAGCCTAAACCGGTCAACAGCTTCCCCGCTTTCGGACTTACGAGCTCGTCATGCGCCGACTGAAAGATGACGCACGTCTTGCCGAGCCACCGTTTGCTCTCTATGAATGCTCGCGTCTTGCGTACTTCTTTTAAAAGTGAGCGATAAATGGGAATCAATTTTATGTATTTCCAAAATCTGATATCGGGCTCAATGCCGGAGCACAGATCGTATTTGCTCTTGGATCCGCCATGGCAGGCTCGAACGATCATCCGCAATTTGCCGAAAAACGGTAACAGACTGATCCTGATGTAGAGCGGCACAGCAAGCAAAAACAACGCTTTGACACAGGACAGTTGAGCTCTTTGCAAGGCAAACAAAGTCCCCATCGAATGAGCGACGATGTAGATCTCGTCATATTTCCCGCCTAATTCACGAATACTCTCATCAACCTGATCTTGCCATTCCTGCATGGTTGCCTTGGCAAAGTCATCGACACTCCCTCCATGCCCTGCTAAAAGAAGCGAGCGATAATCATATCTGTCAGGCACTTCAGGATAAAACAAATTGAATTGGTTGGGGTGTCCCGCAAACCCGTGGATGAATAGAATCGCTTTTTTCATATTACTTTCCATAGCAGCCTGAGACGATTATTGCTCAATTACCACTTGAGCACGAGAACGCTTCTTGGAGCATTGGGCACGATGCGCGAGTTAAACTGCTCAATTACCACTTGAGCGCGGGAACGCTCATCGGTCATCGCCGTTCCCACATTCCCAAATGCAGACTTCAAAAACAATCATAATGTATGACTTCATAAATGAACAGACCGAAGGCATTTTACACCAAAGGCGAGACGCCGTACCCGCACACAAAACAACAGACTCGAGGCACCACTCTCGAGTCTGTCCATCAATTGGAGGAAAAGTATGAAATTCAGGGCGCAAACCTTCTGATTACGTTTCTATTGTAATCTACATAGATGTCAATCCTGATAATCATTTATGAATAAACAAAAAACAATTCAAACGGAAAAGCCCCTCGCGTGGGCTAAAGGGGCTCTTTTGTCATGATTTTGTCATCAAAGCTATTTTAATTTCGTAACTGCGGTCGTCATAAGCGTCGCCTCGTCGCTTGGATTCTTGATCAGGTAGCCTCCGCTCGGCGTGGCGATTCTGAGCGTCACAGGTTTTCTTGTTTTGTCGAATGTTCCGTCTTCGATCTTTAAGACCTTGGCGCGCGCATCGCAGTATTGATTGAAAAACTCGACACCCTCTTCAAGCGTGATGTCTTCCTTGAGAATGACCACGGCGCTCGTGCTGCCTACGTTTTGGATTTGAAGATCATCTTCTACATTAATCTCAATCGGTAAGGAAGCCACAAACAGCTCGCCGATCTGTTTTTGTTGGTCATTACGTTTTGAAACCGTCGGGATCGCAATGGCCGCAAAGATTCCGACAACGACGAGCGCGACAACGAACATCATCAAGACCGCTTTCAAAGGAATTTTCAGTTTCGGCACTTTTTTCTCCGGGATAACGTAGTCATCAACCGGCGCAACTTTTGTCGCCGACTGCCTGACTGCCGGCACAATAGGTCCGTGATGCACTTGTGAGGGTGTCAGTGAAGGCCCTTCATATTTTGGCTGAGGCTCATTCGGGAACGTAAACTCGTCGGGATGCGCCGCCGCTCGGAAAGCGTCCTCGTTCTTAAAAACACAATCACAGAAAAAGCAATGCCCCTCAGGCATCTTAGGATCCAGAAAAAGAATCGACCCGCAATTAATACAGCGTCCTTCTTGTAATGCCATCGTTTAATCTCAACTCTCTATCGGTCTATGCTCAGCTTCCCTTACACCGATCTGTCCCTGTGCCAAGAAAGCGTGCCTTTCAACAAGTGCCTGCAAGACACCCGCCCTGACTGAATAACGAGCGGAAAACATGCAAAGCCACATACATGAGCATCTTACCACAAAAAATAGTGTAAAAACGAACGTCCGCCGTCCCGACTTCTCCTCTTCCAAATACTCGAAAAGCGGACAACTTAGTGTGACAAGATTACTGCAAGCGACAAGTGGTAACATGGAACAGCACAGCATCGTTCGATGGGCAGGCGACAACAGACACGCCTGTCGCTTGACATAGGCAATTTCCGGAACGCTCGGCAGTTCGCTCTGATGATAGGCAAAAAGTGACATGTAATAGGATTTCTATACGTATGATGCAGAATGAACATCGAAAATACATGGAAGAAGCAATCAAAATGGCGGAAAGAGCCGCGACATACGGTGATATCCCGGCTGGAGCCGTCATCGTGCACGGCGACAAGATCATCGCGCGCGGCTACAACACGCGTGAGGCAAAGCAAGACGCTACGGGACATGCGGAGATCATGGCGATTCGCGAGGCGTCGGAAATCCTCGGGACGTGGAGACTTATCGATTGCGACCTTTACGTCACGCTGGAACCCTGCTTGATGTGTGCAGGCGCGATCATACAAGCTCGCCTGCGCCGTGTCATTTTCGGGGCGTACGACCCTAAATCGGGCATGGCGGGGTCGGTCGCGAACGTTTTCGAACTCCCGGCCAACCACCGCGTCGAGGTTACGGGCGGAGTTCTGGAAGAGCGCTGCGGCGACATGCTCCGTTCCTTTTTTGCGAGAAGGCGCAAGGAGAATGCGAGTGAATAATATGCACGAAATCCACGATTTGTTCATACGATTGTGGTACAATCGTTATCGTTTATAGGCATAATGTCGAAGATGTCGCTTTAGAGTCATCTTGTTGTCAAGTAAATACACGGGAGAACGTCCGGACTGATGTGTAAACGGAACAAAAAACCTACGGAGATACAAAAGAGAGGATGGATTGGTTACACTCTCTTTTATTTGGGTACATTTCTCAGCCGTATCTTGATACGCCTTCGTTACATCAATCAGTCCAACATCCCTCAAGGAAAGACTCCCTATCTCATCGTTGCCAATCATCAGACGATGTTCGACGGCCTTTGGATTATGGGCGGCATTCCAAGGGAACAGATTCCGCAATTCTCCGGTCTTGCCGGGTCAGATCTCGAACAGAACTTCGGACTCACGGGACGAATTATGTTTCGCGTCGGGCAAGCCATCCCGATCGACCGTGAGGGAAGTCCGATCCGCGGGTTAATCCTCGCGCGGCGCGCCCTGAAAAAGGGCAGCATTGTCATGATTCACCCCGAGGGAACGAGAACATACGACGGGCGTATCGCTGAGATGAAGAACGGTGCGGCCTATCTGGCCAACAAGAGCGGTGTTCCTGTCGTTCCTGTCTACATCGACGGCGGCTTTGAAGTATTCTCACGGTATATGTCCGTACCTCGACCGATCGATTGGAAACGCTTTCGCAGAAAAAAGCTGACAGTCGAATTCTGCTCTACCATTGACCCGGCAGATTATGATTCCGTTCATTCCCTGATGGATGCGATCAACCGCGTCCTCTACGAGAAAGAAAGCGAAGCGTTCAAGGCTCGTGAACAATCCAAGACTTGAGCGGACCGACCTCGTTTTTTCTGATTTTCCCCTCTAGAATAATCGCGTCGCTCTCATATTGCTCCACGTCAACCGTTCCGTATTCGCGCGCATGCGCAACAAGACCGGCTTCCTTATACGGAAGAACTGCGCGGTATTCGAGATAAGTGTCTTCAACAAAATGCGCCAGACTCGATAAAAGCCTATCGAGTCCTTGACCCGTTTTTGCCGAGATTTCAATGATTTGAGATGCTTTTTCATTACGTAACATCATCATGACATCGTGAAGGCTCTCGTGTCTCACGCAGTCGCTTTTATTAAGAAGATAGAGAACGGGAATGGAGCCGGCATCCAGATCTTTCAGCTGTTTTTGGACAACCTCGATGTGCATCGCAGCATCAGGATCCGATATGTCGGTTACAAGGAGTATGAGGTCGGCAGATGCCGCCTCTTCAAACGTTGCTCTGAAGGCTTGGTAAAGGAAGGTCGGAAGATCTCGAATAAAGCCGACCGTATCGACGAGAATCAGCGACAGCCCTTCGCGAATGTCGAGTCGTCGTGCCGTTGGATCGAGCGTCATGAAAAGCTGATCGCCGGCATCAAGCGTTTCATCACACAATATATTGAGCAGTGTCGATTTTCCGGCGTTAGTGTAGCCGACGATTGCCGCTGTCATAACGTGGCGGCGATCACGGAGAGATCGCGACCTCTCCCTTCGTTCCTCCATGCGCTTCAGCTCACGCCTTAAGACACCCATGCGCTTTCGAATGGCGCGCCGATCCTGCTCCAGCACCGTCTCACCGGGACCGCGTGTTCCGATTCCGCCGCCGAGCCTTGACAATTCCGCACCGCGCCCCACCAACTGCGTCAGTCGATAGCGCAAGTAGGCGAGCTCGACTTGAATCTTTCCTTCGTCCGTCCGCGCATGATCGGCAAAGATTGAGAGAATGACTGAGACTCGATCACTCACTTTCAGGTCGGTCACCTGCGTGATCCCTCTCGTCTGCGCCGGTGAGAGTTCTCCGTCAAAAATAAGAAAGTCGGCATTAATTTCTTCTGCTCGTTCGACAATATCTTGGAGTTTACCCGACCCAACGAACGTGTTCCGATCGATTCTGTCGAGTCTCTGCACGATGCGATCGACAATGGTAAAACCGTTTGTCTTCGCCAAATCTTCCAATTCATCGAGCGAACGCTCGACGCGCTCTATGTCTGAAGGTCGCAAATCGACGGCGACTAAAATGGCTCGACCCGTTTGTTGCGCAGCCAGTTCTTCCATGGAAGTGTTTGTATCTCGAATTTTCTTATTCATTTATTTATCGATCCTCGACGCCCCGCTTAACGGTGCCGGGGCGATATTTCGGTCAGAGCGAAATTCAGAATCGGTCGACATGCTACAATGAACGTGCCATCAATAGTAAAACAACCTGTATTCCGTTGTGGTGATTATCGCGTGACAGTGAACCATTTCACAAATTACTCTTCTCGACAAAGTCTTCGAAAGCGTCTATTAAACGGAGAAAGCAGTCATTCTTTTCTGACAGTCCACCGCAAGATGCTTCCGTTACGCCGTTCGGCTGCCTGTTGGGTTGGATACATCATCAGGATGGAACGACAACGGCAATCTCTCACACAGACACACATCGCTTCTCAGCTCGGTTTCGGAATGAGTTACGTGTCCACGATCGAATCGGGGAACGCTTTCGCTAACTTCGACCGAACGATCATGCTCATTGAATATTTCGGCATTAATTCCTGCACGTGTATAGGCGCGATCGAAGCCCAAATTATGATTCAGGAGCTTCTTCTGCAGAAATCTCAAAATCGCAAAAAACGGCGCGCAAATCAGCGTCCTCAATGGAGTCAAGCAACGCTTTCATATCACCAAGTCGTTGCGGATAGATCGATCGACAAGCCAAATCAATCGCGCGCATCATCGTCAGACGTTCGGCAAAATCGTTTACGCTAGCAAGAAGCGGAATGATCCCTTTGTAGACGTCACGAATGATCTTTTCCTCTTTTTCGTCAGGCTTCATGCGCATGAGTCCGAAAAGCTTTCTTCCGAAACCGTCATCGTCACGACAGATCGTCAGATAAACGTTCGCCGAATCAAAGATTTCCTCTTCGATGATACGATCGCCGTCCAGACCTGCGTCTTTGCGGATACTTTGAAGTTCTTTCTGCTCAAAAAACCGCCTAATCTCCTTGAAGGCGCGCTTCACTTCTCCTTTTCCTCTTTTTCCTGAAGCATATACGTGGCAATAGAGCCATGGCAGAAGAAAACGATCGCCCATTTCTTTACGACCTTCAAGAGGGAAATAGCGAAAACTCTTCATTCTTTCGCGGAAATTATCATATTGAGAATCAGTCATTAAATCGTCCTTTTCTATAGATCCCACAGATGGGATGTGTTGTTGCAAGTATAACACGCAGCGGAACTTGCGTCTCATTGACAGACGCTGTTATCGTATCCCTCCAGTCGATCGACGGCTCAGGCAACTGCTTCAGGAGACAGATTACCTTCAGGATCTAAGTTCTCTTTGGGCAAAGAATCTCGTTTGATTTTCAGGTAAATGATATAGGCGATAAAGGAAATGAACCACGAAACAGGATACGCCATGAGCAGAACGTCGAAGCTATACCAATTTGGCAAGACAGCCAAGATCCAGACAAGTCGGACTCCCGCCATGCAGACGAGACTGACCACCATCGGGAAAACAGAGTGGCCGATTCCGCGCAGTACGCCGCCCATGACCTCGCAGAGTGCGAATATCCAATAGAACGACAGGACAAACATCATTGTGCGTGTCGCGTAGCGTAAAACATCGGGATCGGAATTGAACAGCGAGGCGATCGGCGTTCTGAACAGCATGATCACTGCTGACACGGAGACGATCACGACGAAAGTCAAGGCGAGTCCCTCCCGAAGCCCCCGTTTCACGCGATTGTACCGCCCGGCACCCATATTGACACTGATGAACGTCATGACGGCAAGCGCTAACCCATTGATCAATACGAACACGAACCCGTCACTTCGCGTAGCCGCCGTATAACCGGCGACGGCGTGCTTTCCGAATGTATTGATAACGGACTGCATAAAGACGTTCGAAATGGCAACGATCGCCGCCTGCAAACCTGCGGGGATACCGACTTTGAGCGCATCTTTGAGCTCGACGCGATGGAAAGCGATGTCGCGCAGGAACAATCGAAACGGCATCATGCTGCGTGCGAGACTGATCGTCACCATAAGAGCGACGAGCGCCTGCGCGATTACATATGCCCAACCTGCTCCCGCCACTCCCAAATCAAACGCGCCGACGAACAGAAAATCAAGTCCTATGTTGAGCAGGACGCCGATCAACAGATAGATAAACGGATGACGCGTATCGCCGACACCGCGCAAAATCCCCGCACCCATATTGTAAATGACGACGGGAAGGGCGCCGATCGAATAGATGCGCAGATATGTCGTCGCGTGCGGCAAAATGTCAGCCGGCGTTCCCATCCACGAAAGCATTTGCGGCGCCAAAAAAATGCCGACGAGACTAACGATGCAGCCGGTAAAAATACCGAGCGCGTAACTAGTGTGGACGACCTTGTACAGCTTATCGTAATCGTGCGCCCCATTGGCCTGAGCAACAACAACAGAACAACCCGTCGACATCCCCAAGGCAAGTCCGATAAGCATGTTGATGATGGAAGCGGTCGCGCCGATGCCGGCCATCGCCTCGACACCGCTGTAATTTCCGACAATCATCAAATCAACGACAGCATACGTATGCTGCATCAAATTCATGACAAGCAGCGGCAACGCGAAAGCAAAAATCTGCTTCCAGATCGTCCCTTCAGTCAAATCGATGTTGCGTATTCTCATCTGTCAGATCTCACCCGGTTTTAGCTCGCCTTAGCCGAGCCTTTCTTTAAAATCTTCATAGCCGAAGCTTTTAAGCGTAACGACATTCCCCTCTTTATCCTGAAAAACGATGGACGGCAGAGCCATCCCATTAAATGTATTGTTTTTCACCATCGTATATATCGCCATATCGGTCAGCACGATCCGGTCGCCCGGAAGCGGCGGAACGGCGAAAGAATAGGTGCCGATCACGTCGCCCGCCAAACAAGTCGGACCAGCCAACTGAATGTTGTATGGTTTAACGCCAGGTTCGGCACCCTCATACCATACGGACGCTCCGCCGGAGCGTTCCGGAGAAGGTACGATGTAACATTTTGGGGTGTAAGGCATCTCCAGAACATCGGGCATATGACAGGCGGCCGACGCATTCAGGATGGCGACGACATTGTCGGGCGTCTTAACGAGATCGAGCACCGATGCGACGAGCCAGCCGGCATCGAGCGCCACGGCTTCACCTGGTTCAAGGTACACTGTTGCACCTGTCTCTTCCGCTGTCCGGCGGATAAGCTTGACGAGGAGAGCGATATCGTAATCTGCCTTCGTAATGTGGTGACCGCCGCCGAAATTGATCCACGACAGCCTCTCCGGCCAGTGCCCGAAAGAATCGCGAATGGCATCGAGTGTGCGTTCAAGCACATCGGCATTTTGTTGACATAGCGAATGGAAGTGAATGCCGCTCAGACCGTCAAACCGACCGTTCTCATAACCGATTTTAAAATCCTCCGCCGACACGCCAAGCCTCGAATTTCTGCCGGCAGGATCGTACAGCTCGACTTCAACCTCCGAATATCCGGGATTGATTCGCAATCCGCATGAGATTTGACGCCCGCCTGAGAGATTATGTTCAAGAACTATCTCGCGATAACGTTCCCACTGCTCGAACGAATTGAAGACCATCGTATCGACCATGCCGAGATATTCATCGAACTCTTCCGGGTCGTAAGCGGGCGAGTAGACGTGAACTTCACAGTCCTCGCCCATCTCTTCGCGCGCCAGTCTCGCTTCGTACAATCCCGAACTTGCAGCACCATCAAGATAGCGCGCTAACATCTTGTAGAGAGGGAAGCATGCAAAAGCCTTCTGCGCTAGTAAAATCTTACAGCCCGTCATCTGTTTGACTTGCCGTAAAATGCGCACGTTCTGCTCGAGCGCCCTCTCTTCAATCAGGTAGCACGGTGTCGGAAGCTCCAACACACGGAGATCGCTGGGTTTGAAGCGAAGGCGCGTCAAAGGCTCCTGCAAATCGACGAAATCATCGACATGCTTACTCGCGGAAGTTTGATTGTTATTCTTTTTTTTCATACCGTTGTTTTCACCTGAGTGATCTCGTTACGGAACGAGGACAGGGCTCTCGTCAACAATCCAAGGCAGACCGAAACGGTTCAAGTCTTCCATGAACGGATCGGGATCGAGCTGTTCGACGTTCCAGACACCCGGTTTCTTCCAAAGTCCTCTGAGAACGAGAGACGCCCCAATCATCGCCGGCACTCCCGTCGTGTAGGAGACTGCCTGCGAACCGACCTCAGCATAAGCTTCCTGATGATCCGCGATGTTATACACACGCCATATCTTGTCTTTGCCGTCTTTTTTACCGATAAAAATGCAGCCTATGTTCGTCTTGCCGACTGTACGCGGTCCGAGCGATGCAGGGTCGGGAAGAACGGCTTTCAGGAATTGCAGCGGTATAATCTCGCGGCCTTCAAACATGATCGGCTCGATCGACGTCATCCCCACATTCTGCAAACAGTTCAAATGCCTGAGATAACTTTCCCCAAATGTCATGAAGAAGCGGATGCGTTTTACGCCCGGGATGTGTTTTGCCAAAGACTCGAGTTCCTCATGGTACAGAAGATACATGTCGCGCTCCCCCACACCTTCGAAGTTATAGCTGCGCTTAATCTCCATCGGCTTTGTCTCGACAAAGCGTCCGTTCTCGTAGTAACGGCCGTTCGCCGTAACTTCGCGAATATTGATCTCCGGATTGAAATTCGTCGCGAACGGGTATCCGTGATCGCCGCCGTTACAATCGAGAATGTCTATCATGTGAATTTCGTCAAACTCGTGCTTCAGCGCGTAAGCCGAGAAAACACCTGTGACTCCGGGGTCAAATCCGGAACCGAGAATCGCTGTCAGGCCCTTCTCGCGAAAACGATCTTGGTACGCCCATTGCCATTTATACTCGAACTTGGCCGTATCTTCCGGCTCGTAGTTAGCCGTATCGAGGTAATCGACACCCGTCTCAAGGCACGCGTCCATGATGGTCAAGTCTTGGTATGGGAGAGCCAAGTTCATCACGATATCAGGCTTCTCCGCCTCAATGAGCGCCACGAGTTCCGGCACGTTGTCGGCATCGACCTGCGCCGTTGTGATCGCAACACCGCGTCCATCAAGTTTGTTCTTCAGCTCGTCACAGCGCGCGACCGTACGACTCGCAATACAGAGCTCGCTAAATACTTCCTTATTTTCAACACATTTATGGGCGGCAACTTGTGCGACTCCGCCCGCACCGATAATCATTGCTTTTGCCATCGAATATCTTCTCCTTCCATCAGCAGATCTAAATTGTTTCATCTTGAGGGAAACGACTTTACAAAATGCAGTAAACTGACTTTTTCCCCCATGATTGTAACAGATGAGCACATGGGCACAGGCTGTCAATCATACACTTTCAGCCGTTGAAAGTGCAAGTTCATGAGATATTTCGTTGAAAATGAAACAATTGCGGATATGTCATCACTTATCCGCACATCCTAACGAGGTGTGTCGCATGCAAAAGCTACTTAGTCACCCGCAGCCATTCGGCGGCGAGTAAGAGATTTTACTCGATCATCAACAGCCATTCTGCGAACAGGAGATATTACTACAGCTACTCTGCGAACAGGAGCAACTATTTGATCATCAGCAGCCACTCGCGCAGCAGCTTGCATGCGACGGCCGTCGACGCGCCGGACAAGTCGCACGGAG
Organism: Clostridiaceae bacterium; assembly: GCA_012841145.1. Classification (GTDB taxonomy): domain Bacteria; phylum Bacillota; class Clostridia; order Saccharofermentanales; family DTU023; genus UBA4923. Next base: position 22,431 of record DUVH01000003.1, read on the forward strand.
GCGACAGCTCCATAATGTCGGTCGCCACGACGTGCAGTTTCCCGAAGATCGAGAGCGCGCGGCGTAGCTCCGCGAACGACACGCCTTCCGGTTCCGGTGTCCCCGTGCCGGGACACACGGACGGATCGAGCAAGTCGAGGTCGATCGTGACATAGACGGGCGCCTCCCCGATTACATCAATCGCAAGTCCCGCCTGATCGAGCACAAAGGGATAAAAATGAAGATGCTCACGAGCAAAAGCGAACTCTTCACGCAGTCCCGAACGAACACCGAATGAATGGATACGTCCCTTGCCAAGAAGTTCAAAGGCACGACGCATGACGGAGCCGTGCGAAAGCGGATCTCCAAGATAATCCTCACGCAGATCCGTATGCGCATCGAGGTGAATGACGTGAAGATTATCATACTGCTTAGCGGCGGCCTGAATACCGGCAAGCGTCATCGAATGGTCTCCGCCGATCATGACGGGAATTTTCTTATCTTCGAAAAAATTTGTGAATGCACGGCGGACGCGAAGGAGCGATTCCGTCGTCGATCCGCACGGTAATTCCAGATCACCCGCGTCTGCGACACCGATATCCTCCAAATCGCGGTCAAGCAAGGGACTGTAAGACTCGAGCCCCCAAGAATCTCTCCTCATCTCGGATGGGCCGAAGCGGGCGCCCGGACGAAACGACGCCTGGCCATCGAACGGTGCGCCGAAGATGACGAAACGACTCGTCTCATACGGAGATTCGCATCCGCAAAAAGTCTTCGCTTCAAAAATCATATTTTGTCGTTGGTCATTCATCATCACTGCCGTACTTTTCAATAGCGCTGAAATCGATGTCAGCGAGCTCTCCGCTTTCAGAGACGAGCGTATCGTCTTCAGGCGGCCAGATGGTGTTTCCTACCACACGCCTAAAATAATGGTCGAGCAGCACGCCCTCGTGGAGAAGGCGGTAGACGTAATTCGGAAGCGCAAAAGCACCGCGATGGAGCTCGGTATTGTAGTAATCCGTCTTGAGTCCGCGCGCATTCCAGCGCTCGGGATCAAAATCATCGAGCGGGTGATAGCGATCCGACATGAAGCCGAATAGCCAATGGCCTGCAGGATAAACCGGGATGTGCGCTTGGTAGGCATACGTGTTCTTGAAAATTGGCGAGGTCTTCTTATACGTTGCCGCCGCCTCGACGGCGTCGTTGTGGTAAAAAGTGCCCTCGTGCTGGTTGACGAGGATACCGCCGTCTCTCAGCGCATGGCTGCAGTTGCCGTAAAACTCTTTCGTGAACAGACTCTCGCCGGGGCCGAACGGATCGGTCGAGTCGACGATAATCACATCAAACATATCACGACAGCGCCTCACATAACGCAACCCGTCCTCAAAGAGCAGTGTCACGCGCGGATCGCCAAAAGACGTCGCCACTGTCGGAAAATAATCCTTGGCGACGTCGACGACTAAGCTGTCAATTTCAACCATTACAATTTCTTTGAGATCATCATAACGGCACAGTTCGCGGAGCGTGCCCCCGTCGCCTCCGCCGATGATAAGCGCTCTCTCGGCTTTAGGGTGTACAGCCATCGGGACATGCGTGATCATCTCGTGATAGATAAACTCATCCTTCTCAGTCAACATGACGATGTTGTCCATGACGAGCATGCGCCCGAATTCGTACGTGTCAAACACTTGAATGTGCTGATAATCGGAATATTGACCGAAGAGCTGCTTCCTAATACGAAAGTCCACTTTAAAGTCTGTTGAATGAAATTCGCTAAACCACAGTTCCATCATGTTCTCCTTTCGGGCGGTTTATGTTTAAACGGGTAAACAACTAATTCCTATTTTATCCAACCGTAAAACTTCTCAACGGCATCATCCTCCGTGCCCGTCATCCGGCTCCCTTTCTTTTGCATAGCGCTAGTATATCTATCACTTCCCGTTCAGCACATAAAGCTTCTCAACGGCATCATCCTCCGTACCTGTCATCAGGCTCCCTTTCTTTTGTACAGCGCTGGTATATCTATCACTTCCCGTTCAGCACATAAAGTTTCTCAACGGCATCATCCTCCGTACCTGTCATCCGGCTCCCTTTTTCCTTTGCATAACGAATGTAGGTGAGCACCTCGGGCGTCACGCGTTCACCGGGCGCAAGGATGGGAATCCCCGGCGGATAACACATGATTGACTCAGAGGCGATCCGCCCCTCGCACTCCTCAAGCGGCAGCTGTTCCGACGGCGCATAAAAAGCCTCCGCCGGCGTCATCGCGACGACAGGCGAGATATACTCGTTGACGAGATGTCTGGCAGGTTCTTTTCCGTATGTGAAAAGAATATCGGCAAGCGCCGCGATGAGACGCTCGATCGCAACGGGCCGATCGCCAACGGAGAGAATCGCAAGACAGTTGAGCATGTCGCCGAATTCGATCTGAATGCCGTACTCATCGCGAAGAATATCGTAGACCTCAATCCCTGAGAGCCCCATTTTTATCGTATGCAACGGCAACTTGCACGAGTCAAAGGCAAAGAAGGCGTCGCCGTCACAGCGTTCCTCTCCGAACGCGTTAAACCCTCCGATCTGATTGATCTCGTCGCGCGCGTAATTGGCGTATTCGATCACGCGTCGGTAGATCTGCTCACCACGCAGCGCAAGATTTCGCCTCGTGATATCGAGCGAAGAAAGAAGCAGGTACGACGCGCTCGTCGTCTGCGTCAAGTTGATGATCTGGTGCACATAGCCTCGATCACTGTGCATGCTCGGGCCGAGCAGCAACAAAGAGCTTTGCGTCAACGACCCACCCGTCTTGTGGAGCGAAACAGCGCTCATATCGGCACCCGCATCCATTGCTGAAACAGGGAGCGCGTCCTGAAAATAGAAATGCGTCCCGTGCGCTTCATCGACAAGTACGCGCATGTTGGCCGCATGCGCGAGCCTGACGATCTCCTTGAGATTGGGGCAGACACCGTAGTACGTCGGATTATTGACAAAGACTGCGACCGCCTCCGGGTGTTCGCGGATCGCCGCCTCGACATCTTTGACCGACATCGCGAGCGGAATGCCGAGCTCCTTGTCGACGGAAGGGTTGACGTAGATGGGCGTGGCGCGCGCCAGAATCAAAGCATTGATCGCGCTCCGGTGAACGTTTCGCGGCATGATGATCTTATCGCCTGGGAAACAATTCGAGAGAATCATCGCCTGCACAGCGGATGTCGTGCCGTTCACCATGAAACGGCAGCTGTCAGCACCGAACGCGTCGGCCGCCAGCTTTTCGGCTTCCATGATGACACCCGTCGGGTGGATCAGCGTATCGAGCATTTTCATTGAATTTACATCAACGGATAGGCACTGTTTGCCGAGGAAAGCCGCGAGCTCCTCGTTGCCGCGCCCCTGCTTATGGCCGGGCACGTCAAAAGAGACGATCCTGCGGCGACGATAGTCGAGCAGCGCGTCATGGATCGGCGCCTTCATCTGGTCTAACGCGAATCGATGCCCTTCAGCACTCTTCAAAGCCATAAGCAGTCACTGCAACCCCTATACCTAAAGCAAATCGATGCCCTTCTACACTCTTTAAAGATGTTTCTCCTTTACCTAAAGCAGATCGACACCCTTCAACACTCTTCAAAGATGTTTCTCC
>DUVH01000033.1 GCA_012841145.1 Clostridiaceae bacterium
AAAAACGCCCGTCTCGGAACCCGATAGGATTCCGGGACGAGCGATGAACGTCGTGTTACCACCCGGATTCGCCTGCCCCTCACGAGACAAGCCTCATAGAGTACCACCATACTCCGGCGCTATTACGGGCGCACCCGTCAGATCCTTACTTCAACCGACCGTCTCGATCAGCCTCCGCTCAGACCAGCGGCTCAGGGGCCATGTTCGGCTTTCGGCTCCGCCCCGCTTCCACCTTATCGGGTTCTCTGTTCGTCACCAGCCAGCGTACTCTTCCCGTCACTGCCTTTAATAATGATTCAATTTGTATGCAAGTTTCACATATTTGCGACCATCTGTCAACTTGATCATTCGTAACAAAATAGTCTCTTGCGTCGTCTCTTCTCTTATCTCAAATCGCTAAAAACGCACATTTCGGCGCGTCATTTTTTGACAACGATATTGACGAGGCGTCCCGGCACGTAGATTTCCTTGACGATTGATTTGCCGTCGATCTCCTGTGCGACAGATTCAACCGCTTTCGCGCACGCGAGCGCCTCCTCTTTTCCGAGATCATGAGCGATATCGATGCGCGCCTTAATTCGTCCGTTCACTTGAATGGCAATCTCGACAGTCTGTTCGATCGTCTTCGCCTCATCGTAGAGCGGCCACACCTGATCCGTAATGACGCCGGGGTATCCCTGCAGTTCCCAAATCTCCTCCGTGATGTGCGGCGCAAACGGGTTTAACAGGAGCAGGAACGTCTTGAATTCCTCGTTGTTAACGCTTTTCAATTCATAGAAACGATTGCAGAGCGTCATCAGCTGGGCGACGGCCGTATTGCCCTTCAGTGTATCGATATCTTCCGTAACTTTCTTGATCGTCTGGTGCATGAGCGTCTCGACGTCTTGCCTGTATCCCTTTCCGTCGATGACGCGTTCCTGCAGCGCCCACACGCGCTCGAGAAAGCGCGAACAGCCCCTGATTGACGTCGTGCTCCACGGCGCAGGCTTCTCAAAATCGCCGATAAATACTTCATAAAGGCGCAACGTGTCGGCGCCGTATTCATTGACGATGTCGTCGGGATTGACAACGTTACCTCGTGATTTCGACATTTTCTCACCGCCCTCGCCGAGGATCATTCCATGGCTCGTGCGCTTGAGATAGGGTTCTTTGACAGGGACAAATCCTTCGTCGTAGAGGAATTGATGCCAGAAGCGCGAATACAGCAAGTGAAGCGTCGTATGCTCCATGCCGCCGTTGTACCAATCGACGGGGAGCCAGTAGTTGAGCGCTTCAGGCGAAGCGATCGCCGTCTCGCACGTCGGATCGGTGTAGCGGATAAAGTACCACGAAGATCCCGCCCAGTTCGGCATCGTGTCCGCCTCGCGCTCGGCAGGGCCTCCGCAGGCGGGACATGTCGTCTTCACCCAGTCGGTCAATTTCGCAAGCGGCGATTCGCCCGTCTCGGTCGGCTCGTACGATTCGACCTCAGGCAACTGAAGCGGCAGTTCTTCTTCAGGAACGGGCTGCCAGCCGCATTTTTCGCAGTGAATCATCGGGATCGGCTCTCCCCAGTAACGTTGACGCGAGAAGACCCAATCTCGTAAACGGTAATTGATTTTTCGTCGGCCGAGCCCTTGTTCTTCAAGCCAGTCGGTGACGCGCGCGATCGCCTCGCGCACACTTAAACCGTTGATAAACCCTGAATTGACAATGATGCCGTCTTCGATATCAGTGTAAGCCTCTTCGCTGATGTCGCCGCCTTCGACGACACAGACGATCGGCAAATCGAACACTTTGGCAAATTCATAGTCACGGTCGTCGTGTCCCGGAACGGCCATGATGGCTCCCGTCCCGTATGTCGTCAAGACATAGTCGGAAATGAACAGAGGAATTTCTTCATTCATTGCGGGATTAATCGCGGCAACGCCTTCGAGACAAACACCGGTTTTTTCCTTGTTGAGTTCCGTGCGCTCGAACTCCGATTTGCGTTGCGCCTCTTCTCTGTAGGCCGTCACCGCTTCGACGTTTCGAATCAGCCCCGCATCCAGCCATTTGTCGATCAGCGCGTGCTCCGGCGACATGACGGCATACGTCGCGCCCCAGAGCGTATCGGGGCGTGTCGTGTAAACGGCGATCGGGTCGCCTGCCGTCGAACCGAAATCGATCTCGGCGCCTTCACTGCGCCCGATCCAGTTGCGCTGTTGCGTGTTCACGCGCTCAATGAAGTCGATATCGTTCAAACCGTCGAGGAGCTTTTGCGCATACTCGGTGATCTTTAACATCCATTGACTTTTAATCTTGTGCGTCGTCTCGGCTCCGCAGCGCTCGCATTTCCCGTCGACAACCTCCTCATTGGCGAGGACGCACAGACACGACGGACACCAGTTGACCGCCATCTCCTTTTTGAAGGCTAGACCTTGTTTATAAAATTGCAGGAAAATCCACTGCGTCCACTTATAGTAATCGGGATCGGTCGTGTTGATCTCGCGCGACCAGTCAAAACTGAACCCGAGCGATTGAAGCTGTGCTTTAAAGCGGACAATATTGTCGCGCGTGACGATGGCGGGATGGATTTTCTCGGCGATGGCGTAATTTTCCGTCGGAAGGCCGAACGCGTCCCAGCCCATCGGATAGAGAACATTCCACCCTTCAAGCCGCTTCTTTCTCGCAACTAGGTCAAGGGCAGTGTAACTTCTCGGATGCCCGACATGCAGACCGTCACCCGAAGGATAAGGAAACTCGACAAGACAGTAATATTTCGGTTTTTCCGGCACGTGATCGGCAGTAGGTTGTTCCGCATGAAAGACACCGGAATCTTCCCATCTCTTCTGCCATTTCTTTTCGATCGATGCAAAGTCGTATCTGTCCATATATGTATGCCTCCAAAACATGCCGCATCGAGGCGCGCACGCTCATTTACAATCGCCTTCTATCATACCACGTGATGAGGGATCGATATCAAGATCGGGTCGAGACGAGACGACGCGGATGATCATGCCACGCGAGAAAGAATCGTTCGCTTCGAGAAAAGATCAGCGGGCAGCATCTCTCAGTTGTGCCGCCTCCTCGAGAATCGCTATGACGCCGTCGCGCGTCTCTGACTGCATGATTCGACCTCTAAGTCCGCTTGCACCGTAAAACCCGCGGAAATAATAGGCAAAATGCGCGCGCATTTCACGAATTGCCGTGTACTCTCCAAGACAGCCAATCATGTCGTTAAGATGTCGTGTTGTTATGTTTAGCCAGTGCTCGCTCGATACCTCAAGGATAGTCTGCTCACTGAACGTCAGAGCGTGATTGCTCTTTTGTTCCGGAGTTTCGCAATGCGCGGCATGTATTTTGACGCCCTCTTGATATTCCTTCCTGATAAGCGCGAACAGGAACGGGTTGCCGCGAGCCGCACGACCGACCTGGAATCCGTCACATTGTGTCTCCTCACCCATCCTGACCAGATCATTGTACGAGTTGATATCGCCGTTTCCGAAAAGCGGGATACGAATGGCGTCGCGCACACGCCTGATCACCTGCCAGTCGGCACATCCGGTGTAGTATTGATCGCGCGTCCGCGCGTGAACCGTTACGGCGGATGCCCCGGCCTTTTCTGCAATGCGGGCAATCTCCGGCGCGTTGATGTTTTCCGCGTCAAACCCTGAGCGGATTTTCACGGTGACGAGTTTGCCGAAAGACGAGGCCGCTTCAACGGAAGCGGCTACGATCTCGCCGGCGAGATCGGGAGTCTTCATTAAGGCGGCACCGGCACCGTCTCGTACAACTTTGGGAACAGGACAACCCATATTGATATCAATAAAAGATGCGGAAGCATACTCGGGGTCAGACAGAAGTCTTGTAACAGCATAAGAAAAATCGGCGGGATCAAACCCGAACAGCTGAATGCCCCACGGGCGATCGCCTTTTGTCGGTATGAGGTAACGCCCAGTCCGTTTCAGCTTTTGATCGTACCGAATCCCGCGAGCGGATACGAGCTCGGTCACCGTAAACGAAGCGCCCTCATCGGCACAGATCGACCGATAAGGGGCGTCCGTGAACCCGGCCATCGGTGCCAACCCGACGATATGTCCCTGCCCTTGAAAAAGCGACAAAAAGCCCCCCGCCGACGTACACTCATCGGCACGGGGGGCTCTCATGTCTTGATTCATTACCATCTACCGATATCCGGGCGATCGAGCGGCGCTCTTCCCGACTTCCGCTCCTTTCCGATGGCTGAGTTGATGACTAGTCTTCCAAATCGTGGATGAACAGTCCTGAACGGAGCTTCGGCTCAAACCACGTCGACTTGGGCGGCATGATCATCTCGGCGTCGGCAACAGTCAGAAGCTCTTCCATGGTCGTCGGGAACATCGCGAACGCGACAGCCCAGTCATCATCATCGACGCGACGTTTCAATTCGCCCAGACCGCGGATACCGCCGACGAAATCGATCCTCTCACACGTACGAGGGTCATCGACACCGAGGATGGGTGATAGAACATTGTTCTGCAGAATCGAGACGTCGAGGCGGTTGACAGGGTCAAGCCCTTCGAAGATCGATTCGGGAGCCGTCAATGCATACCACTCGCCGCCTAAATACATGCAAATCTCGCCCTTGCGTTTCGGGTGGAAAGCGTCCTCCACCTTCTCGATACTGTAGATCTCGCCGAGGCGCCCTAGGAACTCGTCCTGCGACAAGCCGTTCAGATCTTTAACCAGACGATTGTAGTCCATGATGTAGAGATCTTCATCGGGGAAGATAACGGCCATCGAGAAATTTTGCTCCGCGTCAGCAGGTACGTCAGGGTTTTCCTCGCGGCGCTTCAGCGAGACATTCGCCGCCGAAGCCGTGCGGTGATGCCCGTCTGCGATGTAGAGCAAATCAACGTCCTTGAACAGATTTTCCAGCGCGACGATCGTCTCGGCGTCATCGATCACCCACAGCTGATGCAGGATGTCATCTTCCGTCCTGAAATCGTATGTCGCATCGTTGTATTCAATGAAATCGTCGATCAGCCGCGAGATGTCATCGCGCTGACGATACGTCAAAAAGACTGGCTCCGTGTGCGCATTGCAGACGTCAAAGTGGCGTGTCCTGTCGACTTCTTTATCTTTTCTCGTAAACTCATGGCGGCGGATCCTGTTCGCGACGTATTCATCGACTGAGTAAGTCGCGACGAGCCCTGTCTGCGGGCGGCCGTCCATCACTTGGCGATAAACATAGAAGTAAGGGCGTTCGTCCTTATTCAGAACACCGTCCGCGATCATCTTGCGGAAATTGGCGCAACCGTGTTCATAGACGGCGTCATCGTAATCACCGACCGTTTCAGGCAGCTCCAGCTCGGAACGAACAACACGCAGAAAACTGTAAGGATTGCCTTCCGCCATCGCCTTCGCCTCTTGACGATTCATAACGTCATACGGAAGGCATGCGACCTTATCAGCAAGGGCGGGATCGGGTCGTATAGCTCTAAAAGGTCTAACAATTGCCATTACAGTCTCTCCTTTATGATTTCGACGATGTTATCGCCAATTCGCGCCTGCGCCTCCGCCGTCGCCGCGCCGATGTGCGGCGTCATGGAGATCTTGTCGCAATTCCTGATGCGCTCATTTTCGAGCGGCTCTACTTCAAAAACATCGATGGCGGCGCCACGCACCTTGCCGGCCTCGATCGCATCGACTAACGCGTCTTCATCGACGACTCCGCCTCGCGCCAAGTTGATGATGAACACGCCGTCTTTCATGATGTCAAACTCTTCTTTCCCGATGAACGGTTTTCCGCCTGAAAACGGGACATGAAGAGAGATGTAATCCGATTCGCGCAACACGTCTTCGAAACTCTTCTGCTCGCAGTCATCACAGTCTTCGCATGCGAGCTGACGTCGCGTGTGGAAGATCACGTTCATGCCGAGCGCTTTGCACTTTTCGGCAAGCGACCGTGCGATTCGCCCGAAACCGATTAGTCCGAGTGTCTTGCCCGCGATCTCTGTGCCTGAATACTGTTTTTTCAACCATTTGCCTTCGCGCATGGTGACGTTGGCCGCACCGATGTTACGCGCGCAACAGAGCATGTGGCCGAGAGCAAGCTCCGCCACGGCGCTGCTCGAAGCGGCAGGTGTATTGCGGACTTCGATACCTTTTTCCTTGGCATAATCGACGTTGATGTTGTCGACACCGACACCGCCGCGGATGATCAGCTTGAGATTGCCCGCCGCTCCGGCATCGATCTCGGGATTACGGAGTTTTGTCGCGCTGCGGACGATGACGGCGTCAACTTCCGCAAGTCTCGCCAGAAGCGCGTCGCCTTCATATTTTGCCGTATCAACGACGTGGCCGAGTTCTACTAAGGCCTTCTCCGCCGATTTATCGATACCGTCATTTGCAAGAATTAACGCCATGATTACGCCTCCAATCCGAGAATTTCATTCATTGCAGCGATGACTTCATCGAGCGTCTCGTCTTGGAGCTCGCCCATCGTCGCAATGCGGAACGTCGAGTCTTTAAACGGACCATAGCCGCCGCCGAGCCTGTATCCGCGCTCGAGCATCGGCTTGCTCAGCTCACTGAAAACGAATCCGGGCGGCGTGCTGATGCAGGTCACCGTATTGGAGCGATAGCCTTCCGCCGCGAAGAGTCCGAAATTCTTCAGCGCCCAGGCGCGCACTTTGTCTGCCAGCCTCTTGTGGCGGGCGAAACGGTTGTCGAGCCCCTCCTCCAAGATGCGGTCGAGCTGGTAGTCGAGCGCGAACATGTGGGACAGCGACGGCGTGGACGGATATTGGAAATCTCTCGCGACACGCTTGTAGAGGCGCAGGATGTCGAGATAATATCCTCTGTTTTCCACCTGCTCCGCCGCCTTGAGCGCGCGATCCGAGATGGAGCACAGGCTGAGTCCCGGCGGAAGCGCGAGACACTTCTGCGTCGATGTAATACAGCAGTCGATTCCCCATGCGTCGACTTCAACTTTGTCGCCGCCGAGCGAGGAGACGGCGTCGACGAGATAGAGGACGTCGTCGTATTTGCGGATCACGTCACCGATCTCTTTACACGGGTTGACAACGCCTGAGCTCGTCTCGTTGTGCGTGACAGTGACGACGTCGTATTTACCCGTCTTCAAAGCCTCATCAACCATTTCAGGTGTCGTAGGCTGTCCGGGCTCCGACTTGAAAATGTCGGCGGGAACGTTGTTCGCTGTCGCAAGCTGGTGCCAACGATCTCCAAATGCGCCGACAGAAAAAACAGCCGCTCTCTTACGCGTGCAGCTGCGAATGGAGCCTTCCATCAAACCTGTCCCCGAAGAGGTCGACAGGAGAATGGTATCTTCCGTATACATTAATTTCTGCAGTTTTTCCGAAATACTTTTTTGCAGTTCCGTCGCTTCTTTTGTTCTGTGCCCGATCATGGGCGTCGCCATTTTTTCTAGCACACTGGGATCCACGTCAGTTGGACCCGGGATAAATAGTTTTTTGTACATGGTACCTCCTGAAAGAAATTGATGGTGATTAGAACGATCAAATATGACCGTTTATTATTCTATCATATTTCTTCAAAAATTACTTATTTTTTATGCATATTAATTATGCTGATTCACCAATACAAACTCTATGCAAAGAGCATTTCACACGAACTCGGAGCGCACAAGCAGAAATAGGCGCAATACGACCGGGATAGCTGGTGAACGAGCTAAGGCGCGTGCAAACGTTGGGGCGTCCGTCCACATGCCTGTAGGCGAGCGGAAAAGATCTTCAGACTTGACTTTCGCGCGCCTGAGCGTCAAAACGTATGCCTTGCGTGAACGGATCAACAGAGAAGTCACGCTTGACTTTCGCGCGCCTGTACATCAATACGTTGTCCACTCGACAGAACTTCCCTCTGAGTCAATACGCACGGAGAGTTGCTGATTGATGGCCTGTTTGAGCATCGGAACATGGGAGATGATGCCGATCAAGCGGTCATCAACGGTAAGATCCTTCAGAACTCCGATCGCGTCCTGAAGCGAGTCATCGTCAAGACCGCCGAAACCCTCATCGATAAACAAGGCGTCAACCTCGACACCGCCGGCATGTTCCGACACAACATCCGACAGACCGAGCGCCATGGCGAGCGCCGCCTGAAATTTTTCACCCCCTGAAAGCGTCGAGACAGGTCGTACTTTCGCCGTCCACAGATCTTCTACGGAAAGATCGAGACCCGTCCTTGAGCGCTGATCAACCCCTCTATCGGATCGACGCAGTTCATAGCGGCCATTCGTCATCGTCGCAAACCGCTGATTGGCGCGACTGATAACTTGTGAAAAATACCACGTCTGGACAAAAGTCTCGAAACTGATTTTCTCGGCTTCCTTGTGCCTACCCGAGGCGAGGGTAGCGATGTCTTCGAGCATTTTCTCCTCTTTTGCCAAGTTAACCGCCCTTCCGTAGAGTTTTTCGACCTCGGAAGTGCGCTCGTTAAACTGCCTGACACGAAGCGTCTTGTCGGTGTGCGTCGCATCGAGATCAGCCTGCTCTTTTCTCATGGAGCCGACGGCCTCTGTCTCCGCCACTACATCCTGCCTCTTCAAGCCTTCCGCCTCGCGACTCAATCGCTTCACATCGAGTTCATTCGCTTTGCGGGCGTCCTCTTCTTCGGCGACATGTTCTCGCAAAGCCGCTCGCTCGTCGTCGCGCAAGCGTTTTTCACGATAGTCGTTTACCGAGACAAACAGTGCATCATCAAGCGCCTTGAGAAAATCCTTTTCCTTGTCTTCACGCGTTTCTTCCGCCTTTTTAAGACTGCGCTCGTTCGCCTGATGCGCCGCCTCGGCCGCCGTGAGTTGTTCGCTCGCGATTCTCTCAGCCTCGGAAGCTTCCTTAATTTCAGCATTCAGTTTTAGCAGCAATTTCGATTTATTCAGGTGTTCCTCTTTTAATTCGTCTAAGCTGCGTCCGGAGACTTTCTTCTTCAAAACATTCAATTGACCCTGAAGATCTGTCACTTCGAGACGCTTAGACTGCATTTCATCCGTCAAGCCTCGCAGCTTTTTCGTATTGTCGGCCATCGCGCCCTGTTGAGTCTTTAATTCATTGGCAAGAGTTTTGCGACGATCGGCTCGCTCTTTGGTAAAAAGCAACACTTGGTCTGTTTCCGCTTTCTCCGACAGCAGAAAGTCGCTTGCCGCGACAACTCTCTTTTTCAAATGCGATAATCTCTCCTCAATCATGCCGAGTTCATCGTCTTGATCAATCTGCGGGTCGGACATTTTCGGTTCGAAAGGCGCCTCGCTTCGCTCTCTGATCTTATCCGTTAAAGCGTCAACCGTGAACGCGAGGCGATCGAGCGTTGACCGTGCATCGACAATGCTCTTCTCCATCGCGACGCTCGCGCGGTCGAGCCGCTTGTGCTGTTCTTCTGCTTCTTTCACGAGACGTTCGACGGTCGCCTCATCGTGAGCTTTTTCGGACAATTTCGCCTTCTTAGGGTGTTCCGTCGATCCGCAAACGGGACAGGGGTCGCCCTCCTGCAGACTTGACGCCAAGTAACCGGCACGCTCTCGAAAAAGCATATCGGTCGCCGTTTGAGCCGCCCGTTCGGCATTCTCCCATCTGACACGCAGCTTGCCGAACTCTTCCCTTTCTTCAAGTAAATTATTAATCTTCGCACGCAAACCGGAGAGCTCTCGGCTCGTCCTCATCGCCTGACCCGAATCATTTTCGACTGCGAGCGATTGTTGCTCCGCAGAACGAAGGTTCTGCTCCGCATCGATCAAAGCTTCAAGTTCCGCTTCGATGTCTTTAATTGATTTTTCTAATGTCGCGCTTTCTTCGACGTGCTGCCGGTGTGCGCTTTCCAACTGCTCCAACACGATTTTCGCTTTTTCGGATGCATCCTCGATCGGTGCGATGGTTTTGAGCGTTTCGAGTTCATCGTTAAGCCTGCTTATCTTTAACGGCAGTTCTTCACGTCTCGAATCATTCTCTTTTGCTTTCGTCAGGCGCTTCGCTGCCTCGTCTTTCGTCATTATCACTGTTTTCACGTCATCGGCCGATTGTTCGACTTTCTTCCGCTCTTCGACGACAGTCCCTTTTGCCGTTTGCCACGCGTTCCAAGCAGGATCGACCATGTGGCGAGCACGCTCATCATCTTCCAGACGTTTTTTGTGCCGTTGAAACGCTTCTTCAGACGCGGCGAATTGTTCGCGCACGGCCAGCGCCTTTTCATACTCGTCAATTATTGTGTTATCCTTGCGAATCTGCTCCAACGCGATCTCCGCCCGACGCAGTTTTTTCTGCGCATCCTCTTTCTTGCGGCCGAGCTGACGGAGGTCTTCTTTCATTTCCTCTTCGATACGTTTGAGCTCAACTGAAAAATCGTCAACGCCCCACAATAAGTGTGCATCGAGAAGCTCTTTGCGCCTCTTTATCGCGTCTTCTTCACCTTCAGGCAATTGAATGCTTTCCAGCTCATGAAACAGCCTGTCCTCAAGTTTTTCGCGCTCGTTCTTAGCGTCTCTCCACTTGTCCGCGAAGAGTTTCTGCATACGTTCATATAATCCCGTATCAAAGAGTCTTCTGAATATCTCAGATCGATCGCTGCTGCTCGTTCCGATCAGCTCATAAAATTCACCCTGGGCGATCATGGCGACTTGGCGAAACTGGCTCTTGTCGAGGCCGAGAAGTTCTTTCACTTCTTCCTCAACGGCCCTGATCATTGTCACGACACGTCCGTCGGGGTAAGTAAATTCGACTTCCGCAGCATGAGTTGTCATGCCCTGACCTCGCCTCTTAGGTCTCTCGTAGCTCGGGCTTCGCCTGATCGTGTACTCCTCGCCGCGAAGAACAAATTCGAGCTCAACAAACGTCTCGACACCTGCGTCGGCAAAATCGCTTCGCAGCTTGTCGCGACCGCGCGTCATACCGCTCGTATCGTCGTAAAGAGCAAACATGATCGCGTCGAAAATTAGCGTTTTCCCTGATCCCGTATCGCCCGTTATGAGGAAGAGTCCCTCCTCAAGATGGTCAAATGAAATCGTCGTCTCTTTCGCGTACGATCCGAAAGCGCTCATCGTCAACTTCACCGGTCTCATACTTCACCTCCCCCGAGGATGTCCTCCGCCCGTGCTGTCACTTCGCGAACAACGCGCAACTGTTCATCCGTCAAGGAGCGGTTCAATTGACGATTGAAGAACTCGGAGAAAAGATCGACCGGGCTCTTCTTAGTCAAGTCCGATTTCGCAATAAGTGTCTCCGATTCGGAAGAACCTGATCGCTTTCTCTCAAATAATAGCCGCATGACGTGAGGATAGACGTCACGAAGGCGGCTCATGGGATCGACGACGGGCCCTTTATCCGTCAACGTAACTTCGAGATAGTCGAATCGAGCTTTATCGTCAATACGCTTCAAATGCACTCCCTGTTCGAGCAATTCCGACAGAGTCCCGCGGATACGGCGCATGTCGCGCCGCCTCTCAAGCGGCTCCTGCCTGACGGTGACCGTTCCGTCCGCCGTCATGTCGACGATGAGAGCGCCCTTTACTTGATTGACTTCTGAAAATGAATAAGGGAGAGGCGACCCGGAATAAAAGACATCGCGCCGGCCGACCCGCTGTTTCCCGTGCAGGTGACCCAAGGCGACGTAATCGAAAGTTGAAAAGAGCGAGACATCAATTTCATCTGCCGTGCCGACTTGGAGCGTTTCGGAATCTGACCTGACAAGCTCGGAACCGCGCGCGACGACGAATTGATGGGCAATAAGAACCTGTTGTCCTCTTCCGCGCGTCACGCGCGACAGCGCCGCTTCGACTGCTTCTTCAACCGTCCTGATCTCGCGATCGGGAAAAAAGCGCCGCACGTGACCGGCTCGTATGAACGGTAAGAGATGGAACGTCGTCCACTGATCGGCACCGCTCGCCACTTCAACGGAAGGAATGACCCCGTTGAAGACGCCGGCAATATGAATGTCGTGTTTTTCGAGGAAGGAACTGCCGAACGACAGACGCTCTCCCGAATCGTGATTCCCGGCAATCATGAGGATCGGTACTGATAATTCCGACAACCGTATGAGGAATCGCTCGAAGAGATCGATCGCTTCGATGGACGGTATCGCTTTGTCGTATACATCCCCGGCAATGACGATCGCATCAGGTCGCTCGCGCTCGCATAAGTCTACGATCGAATCGAGCACAATCATTTGGTCTTCGATCATGGGAAATTCGTGGACGCGTTTCCCGAGGTGTAAATCGGACACATGGATAAAACGCAAAACTCAGTCCTCCCTTCCGAGAAACGCCAACAAACGAGGCAACTCTCTGTACGCCTGCTCATGCCCCAGCATATACTGCTCCAACAGTTTACTCTCATCGCGCTCCATGAGCGTGACATCGAGATCTTCGGGATAGAAGACGTAGGCTTTCCCCTGACGCTCAAGCTCTTCAATCTGTTCAAGTGTTTCGTTATACCTGATGTATCGCGTCATGATCGCCTCCCCTTCAATCGGCCGATGATTGAACAAAGCGTCCAATATCTTTAACCGCACGGGAGGATTCAGGCGGAAACCGCGCTCCCGCGTCAAGACGACCACAAAACGCTCGTACCCATCCTCGATGGCAGGCTCAAGCGCAATGCCCGAGCCCAGCCCGCCGTCAACGTAATCTTCTCCGTCAATGGTCGTCACGGGCATCAAGTAGGGCATCGTGGACGACGCACGAACGCGCAGAACCAAGTCGTCAAACGTCGGATAGTCTTTTCGATGCCAGTAAACGACCTTGCCGCGATCTCGGTTAAAAGCGCCGATCACACACTCAGCGTCATTCCTGCAGAATGCATCGTAATTGTAAGGTATAGCTCCTCCCGGTCTGGGCGCCTCTGAGTAAATGTACTCCGAGTTAAAGAACCCCTCGCCTTTTAGCCATGATTTCAGATCACCGAACGAAGGATCCGACACGAATTCCGTGAAACTTCTCCTCGTTCGCTCAATATCGCGCGAGAGATAATTGATGGATAACGATGAGCCTGCCGATATACCGGCGACATAATCGAAAAAAATCTTTTGCTCGATAAGCATCGAAACGAAACCCGACGTGTAGCTGGCGCGCATGCCGCCGCCTTCAAAGATTAAGGCCGTATCATGAATATTGCTGACTAAAGGTTGATTCTGTTTCATAGTCAAATTACGCTCTCTATTTAAACCGGCGAGCGACGACGCCGTTGAGATGTCGGACAATGACCGCGCCACTCGGTACGTACTTTTTATGATAACGCCCGCTCTGCCTTGCGCATGTCCGTCAACGGATATGCTGAGCTGCCGCTACCCCTTATATGATAACGCGAACGCGATCATTCGTCAGTTTGCGCTCCGCGGCACGGGCGTCGTTCACGGGATGTGAACCGGTATGCCGATCCGCGGTACAGTGTTTCACATTCTGCCACGCGCGTCATTCCCGCATCGTATTGTCGTGACTTAGCGACACAGCTCCGTATAGAGATATGTAAGAAGTCCTGTGATCACCAAAAATGAGATCGCAAAACATAACCATGCTCCCCTCACGTTCCGTGACTCAACGATCCAAAGATTCTCGTGATCCCAAACGAAAGCGTTTTCCCGTTTGGCATCATGCCAAATCCGGACGAGGCGAACGATCCGAAAAAACGGAATACCATACCCGAACGCAAAGCGCCAGATCATGTACGTTCGCGCAAACGATATCGTGGCGGACAGCTTACCGCGATCGCGATTGAGCACGTAGATGCCGAAGATTCGCTTTCCGACCGTCGTTCCTGTCCAAGCAATCATGATAATTTCGCACAAGCATGCGATGCCTATAGCGATCAGCTGATCGCACAGGATGGCCGCCAGATTCTTATTCGTTGCCCCGCCAAAAAACAGGAGTTCGGCGGCACGCCAAAACATGAGCGTCATCGATAAATCGACGAGCCGCGCACATCCCCTTCTCATGAGTCCGAAGCGAATATTCCCTTTCTTCTGTTGCTGCACGGACGAAGTATACTCTTGGGGGGAGACTCGTATGCGCATTGTTATTGACTTCATCCGCCGCCATCCGTCAAATTGAAAGGAACACCGCCTCTGTCCGGGCCATATACAATCAGAGGATTTTCATCAAATTATCAAGGAGTCTTTTAGAAAACTCGATCACTTCATGAGAGGGATCTCGTGTGTTAAAATGCAAGCACTTGCCACCATATGCTTGGAGCTTTTTTTGTGTGCTCAAAAGCCGGGCAAGGGGGCAATCAAGAGAACTGAGTCGCACACAAAGAAATTATTGGAAATAGCGTATGAGACGAACTAATTATTGCGGACTTTTTTCGGAGCGTGACGTCGGGAAACTGACGACAGCTTGCGGCTGGGTAGAGACGAAGCGCGATATGGGCGGCGTGATCTTCATTGATCTCGTCGATCGCGAAGGTGTGCTTCAAATCGTTTTCAACCCTGCCTACACATCACCTGAAGCTTTTGCGCTCGCCGAACGCGTCAGGAACCAGTCAACATTGCTCGTGGAGGGCGAGATGTTCCTCCGTGACGAGGAAACGGTCAACCCGAAGATCGGTACGGGTACGATCGAGCTGCGCGTTTCCCATGCCGAGCTCCTTTCGGCATGTGGTGATCTGCCGTTCAACCCTGCCGAGGCCGATGACGTTCGCGAAGATCTTCGTCTCCGTTATCGCTATCTCGACTTAAGGCGCAAACGATTGCGCGACAACATCCGTTTTCGCCACCGCGTCATCTCGTCGATCCGCCTATTTATGGATGGCGAAGGTTTTATCGACGTTGAGACGCCCATATTGACAAAGAGCACTCCGGAAGGCGCGCGCGATTATCTCGTACCGAGCCGCGTTCATCCCGGCTCCTTTTACGCGTTGCCGCAATCCCCGCAACTCTTCAAACAGCTCCTCATGGTCTCCGGATTCGATCGGTATTACCAGATCGCCCGTTGTTTTCGCGACGAAGACTTGCGCGCCGACAGGCAGCCTGAATTCACGCAGCTTGACTTGGAGATGTCTTTCGTCGAGATGGAGGACGTCCTCACACTGCTGGAGAACTTGCTCCGCCATGTGATGGATGAAGTTAAGGGAGTCCGCTTTGACGAACCGTTCCCGCGTTTCACATGGGCGGAAGCCATGGATCGTTACGGCAGCGACAAGCCCGATCTACGCTTCGACTTGCCGATTGTCGATATTACGGACCTTGACGCCGTCTCCGACTTTTCCGTCTTCAACAGAGCTGTCGAGGCCGGAGGTGTCGTCCGCGCCATCACCGTCCCCGGGCAATACGATTTGTCGCGATCGACGATCAACGAATTGACGGATTTCGCGATTGCGGAAGGCGCCGGCGGCATGGCTTGGATCGCCTGGAGACCTTCAGGCGAGATTTATTCCATCCTGACGAAATACGTCAAGGAAGAAAATCTGCTCGAACTTTTGCGGCGAGTCGATGCCGAACCCGGCGATTTCGTCCTGTTTTCGGCCGACAAACTGGACGTCGTCCGACATGTGACGGGCGCGCTTCGCCTAAGACTTGGCGACATGCTCGGCCTTCGCCAACCTGACAAATTCGCCTTCGCCATCGTGACCGATTTCCCCATGTTCGAGTACGATGAGGAAAGCGGCCGATACACTGCGCAACATCATCCCTTTACGATGCCCTTCAAAGAAGATCTGGACTATTTGCTGTCGGATCCGCCGCGTGTACGATCACAAGCGTACGACTTTGTCCTGAACGGGACGGAGCTTGGTTCGGGCAGTATTCGTATTCATCGAAGCGATATTCAGACGCGCGTTTTCCAAGCGCTCGGTCTCGGTGAAAAGGAGATTGAGGAACGGTTCGGCTTTATCATCAATGCATTCAAATACGGCGCGCCTCCTCACGGCGGCTTTGCCTTCGGCTTGGATCGCCTCGTGATGATTCTCGCGGGCGAGCAGTCTCTCCGCGACGTCATCGCCTTCCCAAAGATAAGAGACGCCTCGTGCCCCATGACGGACGCTCCGACACCGGTTGATGATTTGCAGCTCGATGAGCTTTCCATTCGTCTCGCGGATTCGATTCGACCGGAGGATGATCGTGCGAGTACAAAAGAAGATAAACGTCGCGCAGAACTCAACGTCAAGCGGTTGGCCGACGACTCGCGTCTCCTGATCTCGCCTGAAGACGAAGAAAGTGTGCGCGACAGTCTGCTGGAACTCATCTCTTTTGCCGATGCGCTCCACGAGATCGATACGGACGGCTTGGAACCGACTTTCAGCACATCCGAATCGCATGACATCTGGCTGACACAGCGAGACGAGCGAGCATTGACGGCGGAAGACGCGCTTGCCAACGCGCCCGAATCGCGTCAGCAATTCTTCTTCGTCCCGCCGGTCGTTGAGTGAGAGGGGAGCGAATATGGATTACAGATCAATGCAAATACATCAATTGGCAGACGGTCTCCGTTCACGAGATTTTTCTTCGCGTGAACTTACGGAAGCCGTTTTTACGACGATTGAACAAAACGAACCCACGATCGGCGCCTACATTACGCTGACACACGATTTGGCCTTGAAACAGGCCGACCGTGTCGACGAGCTGCTTTCTGAAGGTCGGGTATTGCCGGCGCTCGCAGGCATTCCGGGAGCGTTAAAGGATAACATCGCGACCTCTGACATTCGCACGACGAACGCCTCGAAGATGCTCGCGGATTTCGTACCGCCTTACGACGCGTTCGTGTGGCGTGTACTCAAACAACAGGAGATTGTCCTCGCCGGCAAAACCAACCTGGACGAATTTGCGGCGGGGCATTCGACAGAGACGTCTGCCTTCCACATCACGCGTAACCCTTATGACTCGACGCGTGTCCCCGGCGGAAGTTCCGGCGGGTCGGCAGCCGCCGTCGCCTCCGGAGAAGCGTGTTTTGCCCTCGGAACCGATACGGGCGGCTCTGTGCGACAGCCTGCGGCGCTATCAGGAATCGTAGGGATGCGCCCCACGTACGGACTTGTCTCGCGACGCGGCGTGACGTCGTTTTCGTCCTCCCTTGATCAGGTGGGACCAATGACGCGAAGCGTCCGCGACAATGCGCTGGTGCTCGACGCGCTCGCATTTTTCGATCCTAAAGATGCACAATCGGTCGCGCGGCGGACGGAATCATTCGTTGACGCCATCAAACATCCTTTCGGTCAACCTGTGATCGGTTGGCCTCAATCTTACTTTGAATCGGACGATCTTCTCGATGATGTCAAAAAACCGCTCAAAAGGGCTCGCGATTTCTATGAGTCGATCGGAGCGCGCATCGTCCCGATCGACCTTAAAACACTCGACGCGTGCATGGCGGCATATTACATCCTTTCAAGCGCGGAAGGCTTCTCGAACTTGAATCGGTTTGACGGCGTTCACTACGGACGCCGCAGCGAGAAAGGAGAGACGCTCGAAGACCTCTACCTTTACTCACGTTCCGAAGGTCTCGGAGCTGAAGTGAAGAGAAGAATTCTTCTGGGCTGCTTCGCTCTGTCAAGAGAAAATTATGACGATTTTTATCTGAAATCCGCAAAAGTGCGCACCATGGTCATCCGCGAGTTTGAGGAGACGTTCCGTACATGTGACGCCATCCTCGCGCCTGTGACTGCGACTCCGGCTTGGCATCTGGGCACACACCCCGAGGAGATGGGCGGCAATAAGTACAGCAATGATCGCTTTACGCTCCCGCCGTCGCTCACGGGGATGCCGGCACTCGCCATCCCGGCGGGATTGACGGACGCCGGGTTGCCGGTCGGCATGCAGCTGATCGGGCCGCGCTTTTCGGAAGGGACGCTCTACCGTCTGGCAGCCGCCTATGAAGACGCGCATGGATTGTTGCCATTACCCGCGGAGGTGAAAGCATGAGCATTAACGATTATGAACGTGTTATCGGCCTTGAAGTTCACGTCGAGCTGAACACGAAACACAAAGCTTTCTGTGAATGTCCGACGACTTTCGGAGCTCCGCCCAACTCACAAGTCTGCCCCGTCTGCCTCGGCATGCCCGGCGCACTTCCTGTCCTCAATCGAGAAGTCGTCGATTTTGCTATCAAAGCGGGGATCGCGACGCACTGCACGATCGAATCTGTATCGCGCTTTGACCGTAAGAACTATTTTTACCCCGACTCGCCGAAGGCATACCAAACGACACAAAACGACTTCCCCATCTGCACAAACGGCTACGTAGAAGTGGCGAGCGAAGAAGGCACCCGCAAAATTCGCATCTCACAGATTCATATGGAGGAAGACGCCGGGAAGCTGATTCACCACAGCGAAGGTACAGAGATCGACTGTAACCGCTGCGGCGTGCCGCTCCTCGAAATTGTCTCGGCGCCTGACGCTCGATCGGCGGAAGAAGCCGTCGCATACCTCCGCAAGCTGAGAGCCATCGTGCGCTACACGGGTATCTCCGACGGCAAAATGAACGAAGGGTCTCTACGTTGCGACGTCAACCTCTCCGTTCGTAAAAAAGGAGACGAGGCGTTCGGAACGCGCGTAGAGATTAAGAATATCAACTCCTTTAACTTCGTCGCTCGCGCCATCGAGAGCGAGTTCAAGCGTCAGGTCGAGGTCCTCGAAGGCGGCGGCCAACTTGTCCAAGAAACGCGTCGCTTCGATGAAAAGACAGGACAGACGTATTCAATGCGCTCAAAGGAAGACGCTTCCGATTACCGTTACTTCCCCGATCCCGACCTCGTCCCCGTCCGCGTGACGCGAGAGGAAGTGGAAGCGATCAGGAAAACGATCCCGCGCATGGCGGACGAACGTAAAGCCTCTTACATGGAGGCGTATCAGCTGACGCCGTATGAGGCGGAACGCTTGACGGAAGACAAAGAGATGAGCGACTTCTTCGAAGAAGCCGTCGCTCATACGAGTTATCCGAAAACACTCGTCAACGTGCTCCTTACCGATGTTTCGCCTTCATTCACGGAAGATACCGTCGAATACCCCATGAACCCTATAAGCTTAGGCGTCCTCGCTGATTTGCTTGGGAATGACGAGATTAACAGCAATACGGGACGGCGTCTTGTAAAGGCATTATTAGAAAATGATTTCGACCCGAAAGCATATGTTGAGGAGCATCAGCTCGCGCAAATCAACGACCGCACCGTCTTGGAGCCTACCATCCAAGCCGCCGTCGCGGCCAACGAGCGCGCCGTGAAAGACTATCTCGGCGGCAAGGAAACAGCTCTCCGCGCCATCATCGGTTTCGTGATGAAAAAGACACAAGGCAAAGCCAACCCCCTGCTCGTCGAGACGATGATACGTGAGGCGATCGAAGAATAACGGTCGGGAACGGAATTGTTTCAATTTCAAGCGGCTTGCACTCAAAGTCAACTTCTTGAACACAAGCCGCTTGCAACAGACATTTTTTGTCAGAACAAACGTTTAGCCTGTTAAGCTGGTCAAAAATCGAGCTTGACTGAAAATCGCAGTCAAAGTCAAAATTGTGACCAAAACCTCCCTGAAATCGCATTGCGTACATACATTTAATAAACTAATTTCCCCAAAGTCGATTCATCAAATGAGCGCAACAGCTCTGTCACAAGTGCGACGGCAGCTTTGACGTCGCAAAGCTTTGCCCATCCGTAGTGCGTATGGATGTATCTGACAGGAACACCGACGACGATGGTCGGAATGCCTGCGCCTGATGAATAGATCATGGCGCCGTTCGTTCCGCCGCCTCTGCGAACAGCTTCCTGCACCGGAATATTGCGCTCACGCGCCAGTTCGAGAGCGTATTTTTGGAATCCCGGATGCGTGATCATCGAACGATCGATATGTCGCAACATGGGACCCTTCCCGATAGCCGTCTGCGTCTGATCGGGGTGTTCAAAATAGTCATCGGCAGGCGTTCCCTCGAAGACGATCGCAAGATCAGCTTTAACCTGGCGAGCCGTTACCACGGCTCCCCGCCCGCCGACTTCTTCCTGTACGGAGTAAGCGGCAACGACATCACATGCAAGATCCTCACCGTCAAGCTGTCGCAAAGTCTCAGTCAAGGCGGCACATCCGATTCTGCAATCGAAAGCTTTCCCGAACAGTAAATCAAATTTCTCGTTATACGCAAACGCGACATCCGGCACAACAGGCGCGGCGACGTACACGCCGAATAATTCTTCCGCCTCATGTTTGCTTCTTGCGCCAACGTCGAGTTCTATTTCTTCAATCGTTATGCCGCGTTGCTTTTCATCGTCAGACATAAAGTGAGGGGGCGTGCTCACGGAAATGGCGCGAACCCAACTCCCGTCAAGCGTCCTCACGCGGAACGCATGTGCCGGAATACGCGAGGGAACCCAGCTTCCCAATGCCTGTATCCGCAACATGCCGTCTTTACAGATCGAATGAACGATTAAACCGACCTCGTCCAGATGCGCGTCCAGCTGCACTCGAAGGCGATCACCCGTGAACCCCTTTCTCTTCACATATACATTCTGCATGCAATCAATGGACGTCTCCCCGTATGACCCCGTAAGGTCGCGCACCAAAGCCGCAACTTCATGCTCAAAACCTGATGGTCCGTTAGCTTCTGAAAGCATCTGAATATAATTCAGTAGATCCATCTTTCCCATTACATCAAGCGTTTCCACTTTCTGCCCCTTTCCCAGCTGACATCATTCAGTGATGTATCCTTCTTCCGCGATTAATAGAAATTTCAAAACAGGAGATTTACATATACATTACAATCACCTGCCGCCCAAAATCATACCACGTCTTATGGATCAGACGCTATGTGTCCTGTGTTCTTGAATCGTTATTCCGGATGCACATCAGCAGAGCCCTTTTGGTCAAAACCGAGTTTTCGGCTGGGAATATTTCGTATAACAACAGATTATCGACAACAAGATCAACAAAAATCACTTGTTTTATAATTGTTAAATCCGCTGTAATGCCTTAGCCACAGCACTTCCGTAAGTTTCAATGACAATCAGTCAGCGTGCCCAATAAACTCAAAATTAGCTAAAAAGGCAACAAAATGATTCATATTTGCTTGTTTTTACATCAATTGCACAGGCCTCGCTCGTTCCTTCTGACAACCAGGCCAATCATGCCAAGAGAATAAATAGGTCATTTTGACATTTGAAAGGCTTCTTGATATTGAACATACTGTTCTTGTTTAATAAATCCCCCCTCTTGCGTCAATCAAGCAGTTTTTTGTGCTCTTTTTTGCGCGCACGGGGAATTAAGCGCACGTACCGTCTTGGTACGGGATGTTGGAAATGCAGGGCAACTAAAGCGGCGAAGTTATTTATTTGCTCTGCAAAACCGACAGATTAAGAAAAGGAAGATAAAATGAAACATACAACAAAAAGAATTGCCGTTACCATGGCGAGTGCCGTGATGGCCGTTGTCGCACTTACTGTGCCGGTATCAACTGCCGTACTGCATGGACGTAATGGTGTACCGGAACACAAAAAGGAGATCGTGGACGATTCGAACGATGAGGAGCCTCCTATACGATATGGCGATGACGGAGCGCTTCTCATATTTGACGATATGGGATTGGACCGTCATATGCTCGTCATAAAGGATGACGCGGAATCGTGGAAGGATAAACAGCCGGATACGGACGAAACGCGTTCAATCGGGGAACCTGCATCAGCCCCTTTACAAACAATTGATGGACAAGACTTATTCGTCACCGATCCCTATTCAAATCAAATCCAACTTGCTGATACTGTCACTAAAACTCCCGTAACTGAAAAGGAGACGAAAGACACTCTAAAGTCACGCCGCAAAACTGATCGGCTTAAGACAAAACCCACAGAGGCTGAGCCGAAAAGACCGTCTGAACATACGACACAGCCGACACCGTTACCGACAGATCCGATAACGTTGCCGACAGAGCCGGTGACACCGACGACGGAGTCAACGACACCGACAGTAACGGAGCAGCCGGATACTCACGTTCAGACCGTGACGGAAGCTGAACAGAACCAAAGCGCAGGAAAATACCTCATCGAGCTGAAAAATCCCGATAAAAATTACGTTGGCAGACCCTTGCAAGTCAAGGACCGTCAATACTTGGAGGGATTGGTGATGGGCGAATTCGGCAACGACTACCTCGGGTCTGTCTTGGTGGCTCAATGCATTCGCGACTCTATGGTTAAGTCGGGGACGAACAGCGCGGCCGTCATCAAACGCAAATACGGATACACGGCGCCCGTGCGCAAGAGAGTCACGCAAGACGTCAAAAGGGCGGTCGCATTCGTCTTTGATGAAGGCGGAAGCGGCGTCCAACATCCGATTTATTACTTTTATGCGAGCAACCTCGTCAGAGGACGCTGGCACGAAACACAGAAATTCGTCGTGCAACGTAAAGCCGTTCGCTTCTTCAGCACACGGTAGAAATATAATAATCGAGTGGAATGTTCGTAAACGACATTTCGCCCGATCGATCACAACTAAAAAGAGAGTTGCCTTCCGTAATACTACGGCGGCAACTCTCTATTCATTTTAATGAGAGAAGGTTGACGGACGATACGTTAAGCCGGCCGATCCTCTTCTCCATCTTCGATCCCCGCCATCAGGAGACCGAGTCCGCTCCTCGTGCAGTCGCACTGATCGAGGCAGGCCAGGATTCTGCCGCTGTAGATGACGAGTACGCGATCGGGTATCTCAAGAATTTCGTCGAGTTCCGTCGAGACCATAAGCACCGCGACACCTCTGTCACGGGCTTCAACAATTTGCGACTGAATGTACTTCGTCGCACCGATATCGAGACCGCGCGAAGGGTGAACGGCGATCAGCAAGTTCGCCTTACGAGAAAGCTCTCGTCCGACGACAAGTTTTTGCTGGTTACCGCCTGATAAATTAATCGCCTTTTCCATGATGCTCGGTGTCTTGACGGAGAACTTATCGATGAGATTGCGACTGTGATCGTCAATCCATCTCCAATGCATAAACCCGTGTGATGAATACGGCTCGTCACGGCTGTCAACCATCGAGATGTTTTCACGAAGGTTCATCTGCCCCACCATTCCCATCGCATGCCGATCTTCAGGTATATGGCCGATCCCCTGTTTGAGAACTTGTTTCGGAGTACATGCCGTGATGTCATTCCCCATCAGTTCGATTTTCCCCGAGGTGGCGTGGAGCAACCCCGTAAGACACTTGATCAGCTCAGACTGCCCGTTGCCGTCAACACCACATATTCCCACGATTTCTCCTGCACGGACATCAAAATTGACGTCTTTCAGAACGTGAATACCCTTATCGTTCGTATAATTAAGGTTCTCTACGTTGAGTACGACCTCGCCGGGTTCGGAGGGCGTCTTCTCCGTCACGAGCTCGACCTCGCGGCCGACCATCAGGCGTGCAAGCTCATTGAGATCTTTAATGTCGGAAATCGGAAGTCCGGCAGCTGCGACCTTTCCGCGGCGCAGTATTGTGCAACGGTCGCAAATCGCCCTGATCTCGGGCAGCTTATGGCTGATGAAGACGACTGTCTTTCCCTCCGCGACGAGCTGTCTTATCACCTCAAAAAGGCCATCGACTTCCTGAGGTGTCAGGACGGCTGTCGGCTCGTCAAGAATAAGCGTCTCTACATCACGATAGAGCGCCTTCAGAATCTCAAGCCTCTGTTGTTGACCGACCGACAAGTTGCCGACGAGCTCCCAAGGGTCGATATTCATATGATAGCGTTCGGCCATTTCCGTAAAACGTTTCGCAGCGCTCTTTAAGTCAAGCACAGCAGAATTGCCTTCGTAGCCGAGCACGACATTTTCAATCGCGCTGTGTGCGGGGATGAGCATAAAGTGCTGGTGCACCATGCCGATACCCAGATGAATCGCATCGCGAGGCGAACGGATGTTGACCGTCTTGCCCTTGTAGAGAATCTCGCCTGATGTCTGTTCGTAAAGTCCGAACAGAATGTTCATCAGGGTCGATTTTCCGGCGCCGTTTTCACCTAGTAAAGCGTGAACTTCACCTTTCTTAACGGAGAAGGAAACGTCATCATTCGCTACAACGGGGCCAAAGCGTTTCGTGATATTTCTCATTTCAAGAATTGTTGTCATCTGTCGCCTCCTATTCCTTGATGTACGGCTTGCCGCTTCCGAGAGGTTTGTTCGATCTGCGGCTGACAATACAAAGTGACACGATCGTAATCACGTAGGGAATCATCAGCGGGAACTGCGACGGAACGTTCGTGGCAAGCGCCTGCAGGCGGTACATCAGCGCATTACTCGCACCGAATACGAGAGAGGAAAACATGACACCTCGCGGAGTATAGTTGCCGAACACAACTGCCGCCAAGGCGATGAAGCCGCCTCCGGCGATCATCCCTTCCGTGAAGAAACTGAGCATACCCATCGAAACGAAAGAACCTGCTATACCTGCGAGAATACCGCTATATAGGATTGACAGAAAGCGCGTCATCCCCACACGGATACCGACCGTATCACACGCTTTCGGATTTTCGCCGACAGAACGGACTTTCAAGCCCACATTCGTACGGAACATAACAAAATGCGCGATGGGCACTAAGAGAAATGCCAGATAGACGAGTATGTGGTGATTGAAGAAGATCGGCCCGATGACCGGTATCTTCGATAGACCGGGAATTGGGGCAATTACAAATTTGTCGATCTCGGGGGGACTCGTACTCGCTCCGAAGAGAGCGCGGTTAACCGTAATCGTCAACCCGGACGCTAACAAGTTCATGCCTGTACCGATCACCGTCTGATCCGCCTTGACGACAACGGTGAAGAAACCGAAGATCGCGGCGAAAAGGACGGTGACAACAATAGCAATTAAGGTACCGAGCCAGACATTGCCCGTTACGTATGAACCGATTACGCCGGACAACGCGCCGACGAGCATCATGCCCTCCGTACCGATGTTAACTACACCGGCTCGTTCACTGAATACGATTCCGAGTGCCGCGAGCAGAGTCGGCGTCGCCAGACGAAGTGTTGTCGAAAAGAAACTTACAACTTCATTCATAAGGTCACACTCCTTCCTCTGCGGTCGCGGGGGCAAGCGGTGCATCATCATCCTTTGCCTCGTCCGTGACCGTCTTGCCGGCACTTGTTCCGGAAGATGAGCGAGATCTGTAACGTTTCTTGATCGCGAACATCTGCCTTCCCGCAATAAAGAGAATAATCAGGGCTTGGATGACGACGGCAACCGACGAGCTGACGTTACGCGTCATGACTTCCATACGTAGTGCCCCGGCAGACAAACCGCCAAACAAAATACCTGAAAATAGAACTCCTAAGGGATTGAGGTTACCGAGCAACGCCACGGCAATTCCGGTGAAGCCGTAAGGAACTATGAATGATGTCATCATAAGACGTCCCTGGACGGCAATAATTTCAATGCATCCGCCGAGCCCTGCGAGCCCTCCTGCGAGGAAGAGAGCGAAGATCGTCGAGCGGCCGATGTTCATTCCGGCATACTCTCCGGCAGACGGGTTAAATCCGACTACACGCATGTCAAAGCCTGCCGTCGTCTTCCAAAGGAAGAAATAGTACAGGAAAATGAACACCAAGGCGATAATGAGCCCGGTATGAACATTCATGCCGGGAATAAACTTGTACAGTCTGGCTGACGGTTCCATCGGCGCCGATTGCGGGTACGAGCTCGAGGCGCTGTCCATCAGCGGGCCATTGACGAAGAATGAAATCAACTCTTTCGCAATGTAATTGAGCATGATCGTGATGATAAGCTCCGACGCGCCGAATCTGACTTTTAACACACCGGTGAGAAGTCCGACAAGCGCCCCTCCGAGAAAACCTGCCAACAATGTGGCAGGCAGGTGTATAATCGCGGGCAGATTAGGTGTCGCCACTCCAACAGCCGTTGCGGCAAGCGCCCCCATCATGAACTGACCTTCCGCTCCAAGGTTGATAATGCCGCTTCGTCTCGCAAGCGAGAAGGAAAGAGCGGTAAAGATCAAAGGAATCGCCTTAATAAGCGTCGCATCGAAAGCGGCTAAGTTTCCGAATGCGCCTTTCAGCATATGTCCATAGGCTGTTAACGGACTGGTAGTGCTTGTCGCAAGAATCACGACACTACCAATTAGAAGTGAGACAACAATCGCCACGAAAGGGAAATAAATCGACTTCAAGGTCTCCTGAAGTCTCTGCTTAATACCTAAACCCTCCATACGTGTCCTTTCTGAGGCCATCCGCCTCACCGAATTTCTTACACGAAGAACATTGCTTCAGTTGTGCGGACGGTTATGAACAATGAAGGCACGCGCAACTGAGTTGCGAGTGCCTTCATCATCGTTTTAGATGTTGTCATTCGACATAGGCTGTGTTCCTTAGTCGAGTTTGATTTTGATTTCGCCGGCCGCCAGCTTTTGTTGAATATCGTTGAGCTTATCTTTGATATCCTGCGAAATGTCGTCCTTATAATATTCACCGATGTAGATGACTCCTTGCGCGGCGCCCATAGGGAGAATCTCTTCAGGCATCTTTCCTTCGAGATACGATTTGTACGCCGCCTCATAGGCGATCGACGTATCTTTTATGATCGCGACGACCGCGGCGTTAGGCGCCACAGTCTCCTGATTCCGACCGGAGCCGATCGCGAGAACGCCCGTCTCTTCCGCCGCCTCCATGACGCCGAGCGATGCCTGGTTCGCCATCGGACAGAGTACGTCCACGCCTTCGCTCACGAACTGTTTGGCAAGCTCTTTCGCTGCGACGGCATCGTCGAAGTTACCTGTGTTCTGCGACATGATTTCGATGTCGGGATTGACATATTTTGCACCCTGCTCGAATCCCTTGCCGCCGTTGATGATCGGGTTGATCGGAAGACCTCCGATGAAACCGACTTTGTTATTAACCGACAGCAATGCAGCTAAGGCACCCATGAGGAAGCCCTGCTCCGCGTCCTGGATCGCAAATGAACGGATATTCGACTCCGTTGCTGCCGAGTTGATCAGGAAGAACTGAACATCGGGGAATTCTTTCGCCGTTTCAACCGCTACGTCCTGAAAACTGTTCGATGACATGAAAATGACATCGTATCCGTCACTCGCAAAAGCGCGAATCGCGTCGGCCGCGGAGGCAACCGGCGTGTTCTCAGTGTGTCCGATCGTGGCGCCGAGACCTTCAATCCTCTTCAGGCCTTCATAAGCTGTCGCGTTCCAGCTCATGTCTGCGATCGATCCTTCAAGAATCAATGCGACTTTTACATCTTTCTTCGGGGCATCGGGATCGCTGGCAGAACCCGAATCTTTCTTGTCGCACGCGACAAGCAAACCGAAAGACATGACGAGCACCAGTGCCAGCGCCAGCATTCTAATCCATTTGTTTCTCATTTTCTCTTTTCCTCCTTTGGGCTAATGTCGATCGTTGACAGTCGTAATATTACCGGCATCCGGTTTCCAATCAGGGTACTGAGAGTATTACCGGCACCCCAAATTGTACGAAATGCCTAAATAAAAACCGTTCCTAGGCATTAGCCGGCTCTATGTTTACTATTATAACAAATGAATGTCACTTTGTGTGAGAAAAAAATCATTCTACTGGAAAAACTTACAGTCATTTTACGGTCACGGTTTCTGACTAATAATTTTATTTCCCGACTTTAGTACGGGGAAATGATGAAACGAACAAGGGAAAATCAAATTTTTACGTGCAATAGCTACGAAAACTGCTCCGGCAAGTTCACTCACTGATGAAATGATCGCTGATTTCCTGTAGAATAAAAAGAAATGTCTTGTTGGTCATTTTGGGCAGTAAAAAATGAATGAATGACAGAGGAATAGGTCGGAATCACAACTCAATCTTCGGAAATTCGTTTGTTCTAGCCTTGTTCATGTGATTTCACAGATGGAGGGAATTAATGGTAATCGGTAAATCTCACAAACGCGTTGATGCGTTCGATAAGGTAACGGGGCGTGCCAGATACACGGACGATATGTGCCCTAAGCACGCTTACGTTACCCGTATCTTGCACTCAACGATCGCACACGGACGTGTCGTTAGCGTCGATACGTCAGAAGCAGAAAAAATCGACGGCGTCGTCAAAATCCTGACTTGTTTCGATGTTCCTGATCTACCGTTCCCGACAGCGGGACACCCTTGGAGCAATGATCCGGCACATCAGGATGTCGCCGACAGAAAATTACTTAACGAGCACGTCAGGTATTACGGAGACGATGTCGCCGCCGTTATCGCCGAAGATTATGTCGCCGCTGATCGCGCGATTCAGGCACTGAAGGTTGAGTACGAAGAATACCCTTTCGTGATTGATCCCATTAAAGCGGCGCAAGATGGAGCGCCGCTTATTCATCCCGAGCGTCAAAACGACAACATCTTGGCACACTCGGACATAAGGATCGGCAATTACGAAGAAGCGATCAAAGAACCGGGACTTATCAAGGTCGAGGGCTGGTATTACACGCCGACCGTACAACACGCTCATATTGAAAACCACATCTGCTACGCCTATAGAGAGCAAGGTGGCCGCATGACGGTCGTCACTTCGACACAGATTCCTCATATCGTGAGGCGTGTCGTGGCGCAGGCGCTCGGTTGGCCTTGGGGCAAAGTGCGCATCATCAAGCCGTACATCGGTGGAGGTTTCGGCAACAAACAGGACGCGTTGTATGAGCCTCTCTGTGCATGGCTGTCCTTGCAGGTTGGAGGTCACCCGGTCAAACTCGATGTCAGCCGCGAAGAGACGTTTGTTAACAACCGCGTGCGCCATGCGATGCCTTGTCACATCATCTCCTGGCTGCGCCCCGACGGAACGTTCGCCGCGAGAAAACTCGAGCTGTGGTCCGACCAAGGCGCTTACGCCTCACACGGTCACTCCGTAGTCGCCAAAGCGATGGGCGCATTCCCGCAGCTCTACCCGTGTGATAACGTCGAAGCCGACTCTTGGACTGTCTATACAAACAAGCCGGTAGCCGGAGCGATGCGCGCATACGGAATGCCGCAGGCAACGTTCCACAATGAATGCCACATCGAAGATATCGTCACAAAAATGAATCTCGACCCTGTGGAATTCAGAAGGAAAAATTGTATGCCCGTCGGTTATTACGATGATTTCTCAAAGAATGAGCTCTATCACGACACCTTTAACCAGTGCTTGGATAAAGCAATAGCGCTCATCGACTACGACAAAAAAGTTGAATTGTACAAGAATCAGACAGGGCCCGTTCGCCGCGGTATCGGAACATCGCTATTTTGGTATAACACGGCAGTATGGCCAATCAGCGTAGAGACGTCGTCGTGCCGCATGATCTTGAATCAGGACGGTTCTATCCAGCTGATGACAGGTGAAACGGAAATCGGGCAAGGTTGCGACACCGCTTTCGCGCAGATGGCTGCCGACACCGTCGGGCTGCGCCTCGAGGACGTGCACGTCTTTACGAACCAAGATACGGATGTCACGCCTTACGGTTCAGGTGCATATGCTTCGCGTCAAACATACATCGGCGGATTCGCGATCAAGCAGACGGGCGAACTGTTGAAAGCAAAAATCTTGAGACACGCCCAGAAACTGACGCGTATGCCGGTCGCTATTCTGGATATCGTCAACGGTAATATCGTTAGAACGACCGACAGCAGAATTCTCATGACGGTCGGTGAGCTGGCGACGAGAATACTCTACGATATGGAGGAGAGCGAACACATTGCCGCAGAGAGTACGTATTCCATCAGGAGCAATGCTTATTCTTTCGGCGCGTCGATCGCAGAAGTCGAAGTCGACATTCCTCTCTGCCGAGCGAAGCTTCTCAACATTGTCAACGTCCATGACTGCGGCATTCTGATCAATCCGAAGCTCGCCGAGGCACAGGTGCATGGCGGCATGAGCATGGGTATCGGGTTCGGACTCTACGAAGAACTCCTAGTCGACGAAAAGACGGGGCGTATCCTCAACGACAATTTGCTCGATTACAAACTTCCCACGACGGTAGACCACCCCGATTTATTGGTCGACTTCGCGGAAAACCCGGAACCGACGAGTCCCTTCGGAACAAAAGCTCTCGGCGAGCCGCCTGCATGTTCTCCGGCGCCCGCTATCAGGAATGCAATTCTTCAGGCAACAGGCGTCGCCATCAACTCTCTGCCGATGAATCCGCATAAGCTGTTTGCCGAGTTTACAAAAGCCGGGCTTTTCGAGACGCTCTAAAAGACAGGGAAGATTGGCACTGACAGAAAAAAGAAAGGATGAACTCCCTAGTTGCAATCCGGTGACAAGGAGTAGTGAGAAACCTATGTACGATATAAACAAAATTTACGAAGCAAACTCTGTTGAGGATGCCGTCAGACTTCGGATGGAAGAACCGCAAGCGCGAATCATCGCCGGCGGCTCCGACCTTTTGATCTCGATCAGAGCAGGCGACCTTGCCGGATGTGATCTCATCAGCATTTACACGATCGATGAACTCCGCGGCGTCTCGCTCGATGACGACGGGACGATTCGCATCGGCTCTTTGACGAGCTTTGCAGCGGTTACGAAGAACGAGATTATTCAGAAATATGTGCGTGTTCTCGGCGAAGCGGCCGATAAGGTCGGAGGTCCGCAGATCAGAAACATCGGCACCATCGGCGGCAACACATGTAACGGCGTGACGTCAGCCGACACGGCTTCTACCTTGATGGCGTACGATGCGATCATCGAGCTCACAGGTTCTGAAGGCAAACGTCTCGTACCGATTGAAGAATTCTATCTTAGAGCCAAACGAGTCGACATACACCCCGATGAAATTCAGACGGCGATCCTCATCCGCCCCGAAAGCTATAGAGGCTACGAAGGTTTTTATTACAAATACGCGATGCGTGGCGCGATGGACATTGCGACGAGCGGCTGTTCCGCCAACGTCAAGTTGAGCGAAGACAAGAAGACAATCGTTGACGCCCGCATCTGCTACGGAGTGGCGGGACCGATCCCGATGCGGACGAGAAGTGCCGAACAGGCGGTCAAGGGACTACCCGTTTCGAAGGAAATAGTCGAGGCATTCGCCGCAGGCGCATTGCAAGATGTCAATCCGCGCACGAGCTGGCGTGCGACAAAAGAGTTCCGCCTTCACATTCAGGGCGAGCTGGCGCGACGCTGCCTGACAGAATCAATCAACCGCGCAGGAGGAATCTGGTCATGATCGAAAAACAATTCAAGACAATTACTTTCACTCTCAACGGGAAGCAAGTCACCACGTCTGTCGACATGCGTGAATCGCTCTCCGACATGTTGCGCAATGATTTCGGACTCACATCTGTAAAAAAAGGATGTGAAGTCGGAGAATGCGGCGCCTGCACCGTACTCGTCAACGGTGAAGTCTTTGCGTCCTGTATCTTCTTGGCCATTTGGGCTGACGGAAAAGATGTGCTGACGGTCGAGGGACTCGTCGATGTCGACGGCACCATCTCCGACATCCAACAGGCATTTATCGATGAAACAGCCGTACAGTGCGGTTTCTGCACGCCCGGCTTTATCATGTCGGCAGAACACCTGCTCCGCACGGGCAAGCGGTACACGCGCGACGAATTGCGTAAAGAACTCGCAGGGAATATGTGCCGCTGCACCGGTTACCACAACATCATCAATGCCGTAGAAAAAGCGATGAACGCCCGTCTTGCAAAAAAAGCGGGCAAAGAATAATCGAAAACAGTCCTCGGCGCTATTTCCTCCGGGGACTGTTTAACAGACGACCTGCGCGCACACGGCGTCTTCGCCGCCTATGTGCGCGTAGTTTTGTGCACTGTAAATTACCGAGGACTGTTCTCTTCGACACTAGGCGATTGCTCTCTTTTCCCTCAAGAGAACGATTTCATTCGCGTAACCGTCGAGTTCGTTCGGCGTTTCAAGGTTAAACGGCAAATCCCTAAGCTTCGGATGATTCACGATTCGGACGATGGCATCAAGACCGAGCGTACCTTCACCGATTTTTGCGTGGCGATCTTTGCCGCTCCCGAAAGGATTCATGCTGTCGTTGAGGTGAAACGCCTTGACACGGTCGAGCCCCACAAGACGATCGAACTCACCTAACACGCCGTCAAGATCGTTGACTACATCGTAACCGGCATCGTGCATATGGCAGCTGTCCATACAAACGCCGATCTTATCCTTTAAAATCACTCCGTCAATGATACGCGCGAGCTCCTCAAACGAGCGACCGATTTCACTTCCCTTTCCCGCCATTGTCTCGAGCAAGATCGGTGTTTTGATCTCCTCCGTGAGCACGGCATTGATCGCGTCGATGATCATTTCAATGCCCGCATCGACACCTTGTCCGACGTGACTGCCCGGATGAAAATTGTAAACGACGTTGTCGACGTGTTGCAGACGCTCCAGATCGTCGCGCATCATCTCTCTGGCGAACTCGCGAACTCTCGGCTTATTTGAGCAGAGATTCATCGTGTAAGGTGCGTGCGCCACGATCGTTCCGAACGCATTTTCCGCCGCGTATGCGTTGTAGGCGGCGATATCATCGAGGTCAAGGGCCCGAGCGGCACCGCCGCGCGGGTTGCGCGTGAAATACTGAAACGTGTTTGCGTCAATCGATACTGCCGTTTCCCCCATTGCAAGATAACCGCCGCTTGCAGATAAATGGCATCCCAAATAAAACATATGAAAAATCCTTTTCTAAATTGATCTGATTCTAGTCTACCTGAATGACAATATCACCGGGGCGTACCATACCGAGATAATCGCGTGCGATACGCTCGATATAATCGCGAGAATCAACAATTTCGTTTAATCCGCGCAATTCTTCATACTGTTCGAACAGCTCGTCACGCTCACGTTCCAACTGGCGGCGTTCCGCCTGCAAGCGGCTAAACTCCCGGTTTTGTGAAATAAAAGAGGAAATGCACAGAGCCAGAATGATCACCGTTACGACACCCGCAAACAAGCGCAAAAAGAAAGTCTGCGTCGCAGCTCTCCGATTATGGCGATTGTCTTCAACGTAACTCGCACGCATAGTGTTCACCTGTCGACCTGACATCCTGTTGAGATATAGTCATATTAGTGCAGTTTGTTCGGTTTTGCAACTCAACCAATAAAAAAGGCGCTCTACTGAAAAGGAGAGCTGTAAAGGAGCTGTTCTGTCTTTATGGAATTGAGAAACCAGTAGCAAGTATTTACTGCAAGAACCGTACGGCAGCACTCAATGCAACGTTCTCCACAAGGCGTACAAGCGTTCTTCCGTTAGCACCTTTTACGCGTCTCAGCCCTCAAGCACTTCGTAGAGTGAATCAGCTTCTTCTTTGCGTACGTGCTCGCGCACTTCAAGAATTCGGACTTTGACACGGTTTTTCCCATACCCTATGTCCAGCACGTCGCCAACCTTGACCGTCGTGCCCGGCTTCCCCTGACGACCATTCACCTCGACACGCCCCGCGGAACACATTTCGTTCGCAACCGATCTTCGCTTGACAATACGCGAGACTTTCAAATATTTATCTAATCTCATCTATTCTCTCTCTATCTCTTTTGATTTGTTCCAAAGCCAATCCATCTCTTCAAGCGTCATTTCTTCCAGCTCAAGATTGTTTTCTCGCGCAAGTTCGTCCATCATCTCAAAACGTCGTATAAATTTCTCCGATGTCGCGTTTAGCGCGGCCTCGGGGTCAATCTTGAGGATACGGAGCACATTGACTACCGCGAAGAGAAGGTCGCCGGCCTCATCGAAAATGCGCTTTCGCAACAAGGCGTCATCGGAGTACTTCGCAGACTCACCACCGCATGTCGCCTTGTTCACCTCGTCGAACAGTTCTCTCGTTTCCTCCGCTATTTTCTCGCGCGCGCCATCAATCGTCGGCCAATCGAAACCG
The DNA here is from genome assembly GCA_012841145.1 of Clostridiaceae bacterium. Classification (GTDB taxonomy): domain Bacteria; phylum Bacillota; class Clostridia; order Saccharofermentanales; family DTU023; genus UBA4923. The sequence continues at coordinate 33,695 of DUVH01000033.1, forward strand.
ATACGCGCGGCGCGCTTTTGCAATTTATACGAACGCATGAGCGCCGGCAGAGAGATCGGCACATCTTTTAATTCCTGAACGATACTGTCATGCCCCTTTTCCAGTCGCTTATTCTTTTCCCACGTGTCGAGCACGTCGCCGGGCGTCGTCGCGACATCATCACCGAAGAGGTGCGAATGGCGCGAGATCAGCTTGCGACAGATACCCGACACGACATCCTCAAAGGTGAATGCCCCAGCCTCGTCAGCGATCTGCGCGTGGAAGACGACCTGCATCATCACGTCGCCGAGCTCCTCACAGAGCTTGCCGGCATCCTTGAGACGAATCGCGTCGACGGCTTCGTACGCCTCCTCAATGAGATTTCCCTTAATGCTCTCATGAGTCTGAACGCGATCCCACGGGCAGCCCTCGTCACTGCGCAAAAACGCCATAATATCGAGGAGCTCCTCAACCGAATAGCGCTCTTTCAACGTAAAAGCGTCAGATGAGCAACCGTCAGCGGCGCTCTTTTCGTCATCACGGCAATCATTGGAGCGCTCACGATCATACTTCAGATAATGCTCAAAAGCGTTTAAAAAGATCGATCGATCATTGTCGAAAGTCAGGAGCGGAACGACGTCAGCAGCTCTCATCCAATGAACAGCATAGATTTCACCTTCCTGAGCCTGAATCTCACCGCCAAGCAAATTCCCGATAAAAAAGGTGACTGTCTTTCTGATACCCGAACGAGGCGAGTATGTCGATTCGCCCCGAAAGTTCGATGTAATCTCGATCTCAATGCCAGTCTCTTCAGCAACTTCGCGGATCGCCGTTTCGTGCTCGATCTCCCCTGCCTCCATATGGCCTTTCGGGAAGGACCAGTGTCCGGCTCCATGCTGGATCACCAAAACATGGAGAACACCCTCAATCTCTTTAAATACGATCGCTCCGCACGAACGCTCAAAAGTATTCACCGTTCTTTCAACCAATGACGCGCAGTCATGCGCACACTTTTCGCGGCACTGAATATCCAATTCGCGCCCGCTATCATCTCTTTTAGTACAGTCTTTCATCCGATCGCCTAAACTCCCATCACGTTCTGATGACATAATAGCACCGAATTTTATCCGGACCTTTTCAATCGCCGTTTTTCCCGATAAGAAAACCATCAAATCCCAAGGCTCTTAAACATCATGATGGTAAGGAGATAATCGAATACAACCCTACTCCTAATTGCATTTCCTGTCTTCCCGCAATATCATTAGAGAAGGAGGAAGCACAATGAAAATCCATTATATTCGAGAATTTTTACTACTGGCTTCCAATAAAAACTTTTCCAAAACTGCTGATCAACTCTACATGTCTCAGTCGACTCTCAGCCGCCATATTTCGTCCATGGAAAAAGAACTGGGTGTACAGCTTATCGACCGTAGCAGCTATACCTTTAAACTAACTCCTGCAGGCTCCATCGCCGTAGAAGGATTTCAGAAAGTGCTGAATGAATATATTAGTGCGCTGAGCGAGCTTGGCACTTTGTCCCATAAGGCATCCGGTGAATTGCGCCTTGGCATTCTTTACTATGACATTCATCATTACGTCGCAGATATTCGCAATACTATTCGACAACATTATCCCGATGTAAAGCTCACTCTCATCTCTCATCAGCCAGAGCAGGCAGAGCAAGCTCTTTTTGATGGAGAGGTAGACGCAATCCTCATCTACGATGCTATGCCCACTTTCGGTGATGGTATCAGTACCTATCCTTTCCTGAAAACTCCGTATTATGTTCTTTGTAGCCCCGACCATCACTTCATCCATAAGGAAATTGTCCTAGTGTCCGACTTAGATGGCGAAGTGTTGCTGAATCCCCCAAGCCCATTCCGGATATCCGGAACTAAACATGTTGTCACATCTATGTTTTCTGAGAATCATGTGTATCCCAAAGAAGTGATTTCCGTTACAAACTTTGATGAAGTGCCCGCACTGTTGGCGGAAAATCAGGCTGTTTTCATTTCAAATATGGTAAATCCCGATATTTATTTGAATAGTGTTGCCTATCGCTTACTTGAACCGGATCGATACCAGGGACGAATCAGTGTTGTGTGGAAAACTGAGAACCCGAACCCCCTTATCAGGCTTCTCGTCAACGCCATAAAAATCACATATTCCTAGAAGTTATGTCGTTTCCGCATAACTGATCCCAGAAACAGCATCCCTATTCTTATCGCTGTTCTTTTACAGTAGAAGCAACAAACAATATCTATGTCACAGAATAGGAGGGTAAGAACATGGAAATTAAGATGGATTCTTTAGCAGGAGTTCCCGTTTATCCAGATGTTAAATTGTACGGAAATGTACTTCTGGATATGAGAGTATGGGAGGGTGACGGGTGGAAAGAAGAAACTATGTCATGGAAAGAAGGTTGTTATGTTCATTCTGGCCTGAGTGGACCTACGGAAATAACATTTAAAGGTCCAGACGCTCAGAGACTTTTATCCACTGTAAGCATCAACAACTGTTACAAATGGCCAATTGGAAAATCTAAACACTTGGTTATGTGCGATGAGAATGGACTTATAGCTGGCCACGGGTTAACTGTTCGTGATAGCGAAGATAGCTTTCGCTCTTTCGCATGTCCTCCTTGGGCTGTATATCAAAACAGCAAATTGAAATATAATGTAGATATTTTTTTCCGCAATATATTTATTGTGCAAGTTGCTGGCCCCAAATCCTTGCAAGTTATAGAAGAAGTAACAGGAGAAAATCTTCACGACCTTGAATTCTTAAATGTTCACAAAACAAAAATACAAGGAATTGATGCAGAAATTGAGGTCTCCCGTATAGGTATGGCCGGCACTCTAGCTTATGAATTACGTGGAGCTTTTGAATTGGGTGCTGCTGTATATGATCTAGTTTATAATGCTGGCAAGCCTTTGGGGATAAAAAGGCTGGGATGGCGCTCGTATGTAGTTAACCATGTTGAAGGTGGATTCCCGCAATTCAATTGTACATTTACGGGTTCTTGCTATTCAGATGCTGAGTATATGAATCAATTTGGGGCTGCTGTAATAGTCGATCTAAGTGGCAGTGTCGATCCCGCAAATTTAAGGGCACGTTACCGTACTCCGAGTGAAGTTGGGTGGGACTGGATGGCCAAATTCGATCATGATTTTATAGGTAGAAAGGCAGTTGAATCTGAAGTTAATAATCCTAAAAGAAAAATTGTAACTTTGCGCTGGAACCCTGATGATGTTTTAGACACATTTGCTTCACTACTCAAACCTGGTGAAGCATATAAGACAATAGAATTACCCTGTGGTCAACTGCAACCTGCAGGAGGTCATGCGGATTACGTTACAAAAGATGGAAAACAAATTGGCATCTCATCTGGAACAACCTATAGTTACTATTATCGTGAGGTCATTTCACATTGTACGATAGATATTGATCAAGCAGAAATCGGTAATGAAGTTTTGGTACACTGGGGTGATTATGGTAAGCGAATAAAAGAGATTCGCGCCGTAGTGGAACGTTATCCGTACCTTGACTTGCCTCGTAACGAAAATATCGATGTAAATAAGTTATCTTCTGAATTTAGTATCTGAGCCTAACATCGCAATATTTAATAAATCAATAGTTGAGAAAACCCTTAACCAAAAGGGTTTTCTTCTTTTGTCGGGTATAAAAAAAGAATACATGGGGTAGGTACATGCAATCACTTGGTGCAACTGGATGGAAATCACGCTCGCAAAAGGCCAGTGCCGCGGAGTTTAGAGCGAGGAGGTGGCCTTCGGCGACCGAGATTTCCAAACTGGATAAGGATGGTCTCATTGCTAACCATGCGCTCTTCATGAAGGATGCTGACGATGTCTATCGTACTACAGCGGGATGTCCCTACCCTGTGCTTCCTATGGCGACGAGCGGCAAATACGACGTTAAGGTAAAGGAAAAGAATGTCTATGTTTTCCAATTTAGCGGCCCAAAATCCCTTACCATCATCGAGAAAGTAACACAGACCGATTTGCATGACCTGAAATTTCTGGAGTTCCGCAAAGTGCGCATTCCCGGACTCGACACCGACATTGAAGTCAACCGTATCGGCATGAGCGGCACACTTGCCTATGAGCTCCGCGGCGAGCAAGAATGGGGACCCGATGTATATAACGCCTGTTTTGAGGCTGGAAAAGAATATGGTATTAAGCGGCTAGGTTGGCGCGACTATACTGTCAACCACACGTTTGGCGGTTTCCCCCAGATGACAGTTCATTGGGAGATATCCATTTACAACGATCCTGAGTTCCTGAAAGTCTCCCCCTTCAGGTTGATTTGTACTGGCAGCGTGGATCCCTCCGATTCTCGCGCCCGTTTCCGTACCCCTGTGGAAGTCGATTGGGAATGGATGGCTAAGTTTAACCATGAGTTTACCGGTCGCGAGGCTCTGGAAAAGGAGATGGCCAACCCTAAGCGCAAAATCGTCACATTGGAATTCAACAACGAAAACATCATTGATGTCTATGCCTCTCAGTTTACCAACGATCCCTACAAATATATGGATATGCCTTGTGCCGTGCAGGCGATGTGTGGTGGCCACCAAGACTACGTTACCGATCAGGATGGTAAAGTTATCGGATTCGCCAGTGTTCCCACCTATTCCAGCCATTACGAGGTGATGGCTGCCCATGCTTCTTTGGATATCCCTGAAATCGAAGAAGGTAGGGAAGTCATTGTCAAGTGGGGCGACTATGACGCAAAACAGAAGGACCTTCGCGCTACGATCCGTCCTTTCCCCTACATCCGCTACATCGGCGATGTACAGGATAACCGTGATTACGACCTGAGCTCTGTCCCCAGCGGGCTCGACTAAAGACTAGGTAAAGAGTAGAGGGAGAATCTCATCACTTATCTGATTGTTCTTCATCAAGCAGGGCCATATTGAACGATAAATACTCAAGATCAGTTCAATACTGACATTGAATTGCAAGGGTTCTAACGCCATATAACCTTGGGGCCCTTGCCAGTTCGACATCCATATTTTTCACTGAGTTGTGTGTCTGCGAAATCTTGTGGGAAATCCGCAAGAGTCCGCATAGTTGTTTCTGCCTAGCAACATGAATGCATCGAATTTTATCCGGACCTTTTCAATCGCCGCTTTTCCCGATAAGATGATATATATGGAAAAGAAGACTGAAATCAATGCAATCAACAAGACAGGTGATGGACTCGCATCACACATTAAAAGTGAAGAGACAAGAAAACCAAAGGCGTTGAAGCCGCTGCTCATTCTCACGACCGATCTTACCAATCCATGGAACAACTTAGCGCTTGAAGAATACCTCATGGGTCTCTGTGAAAGCGATCTTACGGAGGCGGGAGACCGCCCTTATGGCGCCGTTCTCTTTCTGTGGCAAAATCGACACACGGTCGTCATCGGGCGCAATCAAAACGCATGGGCGGAATGCAAGACGGGATTGCT
>DUVH01000034.1 GCA_012841145.1 Clostridiaceae bacterium
CATTTTACTATGCGCGACTCTGACGTCTGGCCTCTGTCTGTTGTCGGCGCTTTTCAATCTCCTGCTCGACGATCATGTCTTTGACTTTCATCAGGCGCGTCAAGTTGCCGCGCTCGTTCTCTTCCATTTTCATCGTGATGGAATGGATGGTCTCTTCGAGGTTCGGAATCATGACGTATTCGAGGGAGTTGACGCGGCGCCTTGTACGCTCGATCTCGGCGGCGAGCAGGCTTGATTTATGCTCGTAAGTCGCGAGTTGCATGAGGAGCGGGAGCGCTTCGGCCAGTGTGTCAATCGGCTGATCCAACTCACCCGATGCCGCCGTCATGCCGTACGGGAGAGTGCGGTTTGATATATCGGCGATTTCCTCCGGTGCGTGAAAGACGGGCGTGCGGACGCTCATCGTGTTCTCGCGACTCACGGAGACCGTGAGTTCGCCTGAACCTTCGGTCATGAGCGCGGCGTTGACAGTCTCGTCTCCGATCACGGCGCGGGCGAGCAGCATTTCCTTGTGAGAACGCTCGACGAGAGCTTCCGCCTTGAGGCGCATCTCATCGACTTCAAGAACGAGCGCCAAAAACTGACGCATCAGCTCGTCGCGTTTGTCCTTCAAGAGTTTATGGCCGCGCCTCGCAATGCGAAGCTGCCCGCGCAAGCGCAGCAACTCCATCCTATTCGGATTGACGCGCATCACAGCCATTAGTCATCAGCCTCCGCTTCTTTCTCAATTACTTCCTCTGCTACTACCTCTGTTTCCTCTTCTGCTATGTAGAACTCGTCGATGTACTCCTGACGCACACGTTTCAATTCATTCGCAGGCAGCATCGAGAGAAGCTCCCACCCGATGTTGAGCGTCTCCTCAATCGAACGATCCGTATCGAAACCTTGCGAGACGTACTGATCTTCAAACGCGACGGAAAACTTCGAGTATTCGCGATCGATCTCGCTCAATGCTTCTTCACCGAGAATAATCTGGAGGTCGCGCGCATCTTTTCCGCGCGAGTACGCGGCGAAGAGCTGGTTCATCGTATCGGCGTGATCTTTTCGCGTCTTGCCGACGCCGATTCCCTTGTCCTTTAGGCGCGACAGCGAGGGAAGCACGTCGATCGGCGGCTGAATGCCGCGGCGATACAGATCGCGTGACAAGATAACCTGTCCTTCCGTGATGTATCCCGTCAAGTCGGGAATAGGATGCGTCTTGTCGTCGTCCGGCATCGTCAGGATCGGCACGAATGTAATCGACCCTCTCTTGTTCTTAATACGTCCCGCGCGCTCATAGATACTCGCGAGGTCTGTATAGAGGTATCCCGGATAACCGCGCCGTCCGGGAACTTCTTTACGGGCTGCCGATACTTCGCGCAACGCCTCCGCGTAGTAAGTAATATCAGTCATCAGGACGAGCACGTGCATGTCGAGATCGAATGCCAGATACTCGGCTGCCGTCAGCGCCATACGCGGTGTTGAGATACGCTCAATCGCCGGGTCGTCCGCCAAGTTGATAAACATGACGGCACGATCAATCGCGCCCGTCCTTCTAAAATCGCTGATAAAGAAGTCGGCTTCTTCGAACGTAATGCCAATGGCAGCGAAGACGACGGCGAATTGCTCTTCGCTGTCGAGAACTTCGGCTTGGCGTGCGATCTGAGCCGCCAGCTGCGCGTGCGGCAGCCCGGCTCCCGAAAAGATCGGCAACTTCTGCCCGCGGACGAGCGTATTCAAACCATCGATCGCCGAGACGCCTGTCTGAATAAATTCGTTCGGATAGTCGCGCGCGGCGGGGTTGATAGGAAGTCCGTTTACGTCACGCATCGCATCGGGGATGATCTCAAGTCCGCCGTCGTTCGGTCTGCCCATGCCGTCGAAGACGCGCCCGAGCATGTCGCGCGAAACGGCAAGCTCAAGTCCTCGTCCCAAGAAACGGACGGTGCTCTTCTCGATATTCAAACCGATCGAACTCTCAAACAGCTGCACAAGCGCGTCGGATCCTTCAACCTCCAAGACCTTGCAGTTACGGATCTGCCCGTCAGCCAATTCGATTTCACCCAGCTCGTCGTATTTGACGTTCTCGACGCCCCTGACGAGCATCAGAGGACCGGTGACTTCTTCGATTGTTCTGTATTCTCTAGCCATATCTGTCTCCGTTCTTAATCGGACAACTCTCTCATTTCGCTCAGCAACTGTTCGTTACGGAGCGCGTACCAGCGATCCACTTCCTGTTCCGGAACGTACTTAAAGCGAGCGATCTCATCGCGGATCGGCAACACCATCATGCGGTCAAAGTCGACGCCGCGTTCAAGCGCCTTCTGCGCCTCATAGTAAAAGTGCATCACGAGAGACAACATTTTGAACTGTTTGTTCATTGACGTGTACGTGTCGATTTCATCAAAAGAGTTCTGGTGTAAAAAGTCTTCACGCAACGAGCGCGCCGATTCAAGTTTGAGACGATCGGTGTCCGAAAGGGCATCCTGCCCGATCAGGCGGACGATTTCTTCAAGCTCCGATTCCTCTTGGAGCAAAGTCATCGCGTCGACGCGTAACTTGCTGAATTCGGGATCGATATTGTCATCGAGCCAAGCGTCAACTTTATTCTGGTAGAGCGAGTAGCTCGTCAGCCAGTTGATCGCAGGGAAGTGACGTCGATACGCTAAGTCTGAATCGAGGCTCCAGAACACCTGGACAATGCGCAAAGTCGATTGTGCGACGGGATCCGAGAGGTCACCGCCGGGCGGCGAGACGGCACCGATCGCCGTCAGAACGCCGACACGCTCTTCGTCATCACTGCTCAGACAGCGGACAATACCGGCTCTCTCATAGAAAGAGGCGAGCCTCGAACCTAGGTAAGCGGGGTAACCTTCCTCACCCGGCATCTCCTCCAGACGACCGGACATCTCGCGAAGCGCCTCCGCCCATCTTGATGTCGAATCAGCCATCAAGGAGACGGAATACCCCATGTCGCGGAAATACTCGGCGATGGTAATCCCCGTATAAATCGACGCCTCACGGGCCGCAACGGGCATATCCGATGTATTGGCGATAAGGATCGTGCGCTTCATCAGCGAATAACCCGTCTTAGGGTCGGGCAATTCGGGGAACTCCATCAACACGTCCGTCATTTCGTTGCCACGCTCTCCGCAACCGATATACACAACAACGTCAGCCTCCGCCCATTTGGCGAGCTGGTGCTGAATGACGGTCTTTCCGCTCCCGAACGGACCCGGCACGGCGGCCGTTCCGCCCTTGGCGACGGGGAAGAACGTATCGATGGGACGCTGACCCGTGAAAAGCGGAGCCGACGGAGACATCTTCTCTACATAAGGGCGTCCGATACGCACGGGCCATCGCTGGATTAACGTGATCTCTTCGCGGGCGCCGCGGTCGGTCTCAAGTACGGCAACGACGTCGGTCACTTTGAAAAGTCCCGATTGAATCTCAACGATCGTGCCGGCTTTTCCTGGCGGAACCATAATGCGATGCTCGAGAATCTCCGTCTCCTGAATGACACCGATGATATCGCCACCCGTTACGCGGTCACCCAGTTTACATTTCGCCGTAAACTCCCATTCCTTATCGCGATCGAGCGCATGTGCAAATGCTCCACGCGTGATATGGTCGCCTTCCATCTCCGCAAGCGTCTCGAGCGGCCTTTGAATACCGTCGAAAATACCGCCGATCAAGCCCGGCCCGAGCTCTACGGAGAGCGGCGCTCCTCTCGAAACGACAATCTCGCCGGGGCCTAAACCCGCCGTCTCTTCGTAAACCTGGATGGAGGCTTCATCTCCGTGCATCTCGATGATCTCGCCGATAAGACGGCTCTCCGACACTTCGACCACGTCGAACATATCGGCATCACGCATGCCTTTCGCGATAACGAGCGGACCGGAAACCTTAACGACTTCACCCTGACTAAGTTTATTCATGGATGACTCCTCTTAACAATTACTCACTCTTCCTATGCTCAATCGAACTCAATGCCTGTCGACATCTGAAGCTCGTGTTATTTCTATCAAGCGACGAGCAGCCTACACGTCGCGCTCCTGTCGATCACGTTGCGCCCTCTCGCGCTGCCCGATCAAATCGATACCGGTCGCTTTTCGTATCGCGGTTCTCAATTCATGGCGGCCGAGGAACGGTTTCAGTCCCGCAGACGGAATCACGATCACCGCCGGGAGATAGCGAAGCCGCCAATCGGCAAGGCGATCCCCCATAACGCTTGCTAACGCCTCCGTCACGAAAATGACGGCGAATCCTTCTTCCGCCCACGCATTCAGAACGGCGTCCGCCTCATCAGCAGTCGATACTTCCGCAATCGACAAACCGAGCGCGCGAAACCCCGCGATACTTTCCCAGTCACCGATGACACCGACTCTTTGTTCCATGCGACCTATTCACCATTCCTTTTATCAGCTGAAGTCTCGCCTTAAAGCGATCAAATCTTCTTCATTCAATTCATTGACGAGAGCCGAAAGAACCATCTTCACATTGCGGATTTCCAGTTCACGCGCCATGATAAATGACAGCACGCGTTCGGGTCCCGAAAGTTGTTTCGCGCCCGTTGAAAGATGCCCGTAAAGCAAGATGTCCCGCTCGCGCGAAAATTTAGAAGCACCGCCCTGCTCGCCGTACGAAACGACGAAAGGAGTCATGGTGCGATATGGCGTCTCTTTCAGCAGATCGACAATATCGCCATCCTCCCCATCGTAAAGCGCTCGCCATCGTTCTTCGGAGATCAATCCCCCCGGAAGAAGACTGGCATTATAAAGCGTCTCATTCACTCGGCGCAGCCGACTCCTGACGAGTATTTCAAGATTGATAAGATCGCGTATCATCGTCAGGTACTGCTCAAACCAGTCGCTGCCGAGTTCCGACGCGATGACACGGAGCATCTCATGTAGGCGACGCTCGACCGCCAAATCAATCGAAACGGCGTCATAGTGTTCGGCATAGGCCAGACGGGCTTTCTCAGCCATTGACGTGACCCATTCGGGAAGCCTCACATCTTTTTCACGGGCGACGATCGCGCGCCAGAGAATCTCGGGATCAAGGAGCGAGGGGATTTTTATGAGCCTCGCAAGAGACTCATAATCTCCCGCCTCTTCACCGCGCAAACTCTCTCTTAACATGACGCGCATGTTGTGCGCATCTGCAGGCAATAAGAGAGCGACGCGATACCCGTCCTCCGGTGCAATTTCATCAAGCAATTCATAAACTGCGATGTGCGTCGCGCGTAATGTTTCCGCTACCGTATCTTTTTGCAGATAATGATGCTCCAAGAGCAACCCTCGGATTTCATCAGGCGACGAAACGCCGTAAAGGCGATCAAGCCCGGCACGTCCGAACAAATCTTTCTCGAGCACCCAAATTCTACCCGACGCGTGCTCCCACGAACCGAATCGTTGCGTGTCAATGACGGGCGTTACGACTTCACGAAATTGCGACTTTCTGCCCATTCAAACTCTCCGATACCTTACGCAATCCTGCCGGCGATTTTCTCACCTCTCGACCGCCTACCTGTCCGATGACTCCGAAGCGCCGTTTTGCACCAACTTATCGAAGGCAAGTCGAGCCAGCTCAGGTCGGTGGTCACGCACTGCGAGATCGTACGTCAGATTGTCCTGCACACGACCGTGTGCGACAGTCAGTCCGCCCGAAAAGTCGCCCTCTTCACCGGCAAGCGAAAACTTTCCTTCGGGAAGCGCCTTCAGAAGAGCATCGCCGATTGCAGCTTTTTCATTGGCGGAGAGCGTGATAACGCCCTCTTCAATGTTCAAAGTGCGGATCCAGCCGGCATATCGCTCAACGCGCACCTCTGTCGGCTGTTGCAATAACTTGGAGAGAGCGCGCTCGATCACGTTGTCGACAATTTCCTGTTTACCGGCGAGATCTCGCTTACGACGTTCGGCGTCTGCGATACTTTCACCTCGTTTCACAAGCAAATCTGCGTCGTGATCGGCTCGTTCCTTCGCCTCCGCTAGGATCTTTCGACGTTGTTCTTCGCATTCGAGCGTTTCCTTCTCGACAAACTGACGCAACTCCTCCTCGATGGCTTGAACGGTGCGATCGGCTTCCGCCAGGATGTGGTTTTTGATTCTGTCGATACCTTCCACCTCTAGCACCCCGTTTCAAAAGAGTTGAACATCAGGATCAGACAGCGATGCTGAGTGCGCCGAGGACGGTCGCGAGCAACGCCAAAATCGCGTACGTCTCGACCATGACGGCGAGGACGATCGCATTACCGCCCGCCTGCGGCTGCTTCGTCAACAGCGCCATACCGCTTTCCGCGACCTTCCCTTGGTGGAAAGCCGACAGCAAACCGATCACGGCGACGGGAAGAGCCGCAAGGAGAAACAAAATTCCCTGCTGTACGGTGATGTTCGTGTTACCCGCCATCATTCCCGACTGATTCATGATCATAAACCAGCCGAGAAGGCCGTAGATACCCTGTGTGCCGGGAAGCGCCTGCAGAATAAGCAGTCTACCGAACAGAGAAGGATCCTCAGCCAGAATACCGGTCGCCGCCTGACCCAACTTACCCACCACCTTCGCGGATCCGTATCCGGGAAGGATGACGGCAACCGCCGCCGCAAAATAAACTAGAAGTGGTCCAATGATACTTGACATTGTTTTCCTCCATGTACGTCAACCGTTGCGTTGACAAAAATAGTCTCCCTGCTTGTGCAGGATTTTCTAAGAAGCTCGCTTACGCCGGCTTCTCCTCTTACGGACGAATCGCTTCCTTGGCAGATTGAGCGCAAGACAGCGTTCCGTTCGCTTTTTTATCTATCTTTACGTACTCCGTCTGACGACGGAGCGGATTCCAAAAAGAGCCGCCGCCCTCAAAGAATTTCCCGAACATCTCCACGTATTGGAGACGACTCGTGTGGACAAAAGCGGACAGCGCCGAAAGCCCTAAATTCAACGTATGCCCGAGGACGCCGACCAGCGCGAAAGCTATGTACCCTACCACCGACGTACCGAACATCCCGCCGAGCATATTAACGACGGCCGCGATAACGCTCGTCGCGAGCACGAGCGCCAAAATCCTTGAGTAAGACAACAAATCACCTAACCACGACGCAACATTGTATAGCTCTGCGAGTCCTTTCATGAGACGCTTGAACGGATTTTTGATGCCGTGTCCCGCAAATAAGAGCGCAAAGGCAACACCGGCGATCGCCAGCCACTTGCCGATCTCACCGAGCAACAAGGCCGTTTGCGGGTCGCTCGTAATCGCACCCTTGCCGAGGATGAGACCGAGCCCGGGGATAATGAGATACCAAGGAACTGTCTCTCCGAGTCCGCCCATTAAGTTGCCTCTCAACCACTCGGTGCGAATTTTGAGCGCCATGCCGCAAAACAGATGAAGCGCCCCGAACACCATACTGTAGAGAAGGAGTTTGGTCGGCGAATCCATCGGATTAAACCAGAGCATCGGGAAGTCAACTTTCCCTTGAGAGACGACCGTGACGAGGTCGCCGAAAAAGCCGCCGAATACGAACCCCCATACGATGGACGCGATACCGGAGATAAACAGCATGGAAGCTAATTTCCGCATTTCGCCTTCAACTTTCTTTTTGAAAAGCATGTAGGCGGTCGCGATGACGAGCATAGAACCGTAGCCGACATCGCTCAACATCATGCCGAAAAAGATCATATAGGTCGGCGCCAGAACGGACATCGGGTCGGCTTCTTGGCTGCTAGGCGCGCCGTACATCTCCAAAATGATGTTGAACGCGCTGACGAACCGGTTATTCTTCAATTTGACAGGTGTCTCTTCTCCTTCTTCGGCAGGCTTGATTGAGCAGACAACATCGAATTGATCGGTTAATTCCCGGCTGATACGATCGGCATCGCTCTCAGGCACCCATCCGTTGAGAAAGAACGTGTAACTCATTTCGTGGATTTTCTCATCAGCCGCCGCCTTATCGGAGCGTACAAGCAGAAAATCATGGTATGTCATCAGGAGCGGTAAACCTTCGGCGATCTCGCGCAATTCATCTTGAACCTTGCGGAGCTCCTCCTCTTTCGCTGCCACCTTCCCCTCTAAATCTTTCATCGTTTCGGAAGCAGATCCCGTAAACGGCAAATCGGGAATCTCATGGAAGTCGGATGCAGCAAGTCTTGCACGCATACGAGGCAACTGCTCATTGATCGTGACAACGGCCACCTTTGCGGGGAATTTGACTTCCTCTTCCAATATGAAAACGGACGCCAAAGGCAAATCGCGCGCTACATCGCGTTCAAACGTATCAAACGCCGTTACATCACGAAACACGCCGAAAATGATCGTCGTCCTGTCCGTGTTCCTAACAGTCAAATCGATCGGAATGTCGACCCATGGCATGAGCTGTGCTCTCTGGTCATTGAGAACGGAAAGAGAGAGGTCGATCGCTTCCTCATCGCGAAGCAACTCCTCGTACCGGCTGAGCTGCTTTTGAGCTTTCAACTCATCCTCTTCCGAGAGATAAAAGGATTCTTCCGATACGGAAAGCTTCTTGCCGACAAGATGCCTCGCCTCGGGAAAACGCAACGACATGCCTTCGATCGCACGCTTCAACCGAGCTCGCATATCGAGATTTGAAGCGTACGCCATCGTCCGTACAGACTCACCGTCCGATACGTCCTCGATGATTTCGACGCCGCCCATCTTCATGAGCGCATCTAAAACATCCGCGCGATCCTCGTGCAAGCCGACGATCGTCAATTTGCTCATTTTAACGATGCTCAAGGAGAGAAACGATCCTTTCTGCTATGTCATCGGCCGCACCGCTTAACTCGTCTTCTGACAACGATTCAAGCGGCCGCACCGTGACGGATGATTGATCCGATACAAGCTCCGTATACCGACGTTCAGCCTCATCGAGCGCTTTCTGTCTAATGGACGCGGCCTCACCGTACGCACTGTCAATCAATGCACTTGTCTCTTGACGCACACGCTGTCGCTCCAACTGGGCGTCCTCACGTGCTTTTTCAATGCGACTAGCCGCTTCCGCTTCTGTCTGCATAATCTCTTCTAGAAAATCGCGATCGGGCACTCGGCTATCCTCCCCAATGAAACACGGGAAAAGTGTTTCAAGATCTTATCTTTCGATACAACTCGCGATAAAACTCGCACTTAATTTTAGAAACAATAGAACATATAGATTCTACCATAGACAGCACTGAAACGAAAGAGGATTCTTGCAGAAATATGGTGAATAAGGCAATAAAAGCTCATAAATTACTGTCAAAATCAAATATTCATAAAAACTACCTATTACGTTACGCGTTTCATCCAATAGAGTTTTTGTTCTTCCAGATCGCACGCGCATAATCCGTCATGATTGACGTAAATCCTTCCGATTCAGGATAAAGCCGCCAAACAATTCCCCCCAAGGAGACATCTGCAAACTTACCGATCGACGTGTAGAGAGCGGGCGTCTCCCCTAACGTAAAATGCAGCTCGCTATGATCATTATCATCAGTGAATCGCAAGCCATCCTGAACGAGCGTGCAAATGCCGTAGCGCATCATCTTTTCCGGCTTTGTATCGTTTTCCACGATATTCTCATGAAATTCAATTCTACATCGATCAGAAATAATGTCGCCGTCTTCAAGGGCCTGAGCCAGGCGGCGGCGCTGCCATTCGACAAACTGAAGCGGATGGTCAAAAAACGGGCGCGAACCGTGGGCCGCGGTCAGAAAGCCTGTCAAATCAAGACAGAATGACTGCCCGCAATGACGACAGGTAAGCGTTCGATTACCGCTCTCCATTGAAAGCGGTCGGTCGCAGGCGGGGCACCAGTGGCAGATGCGCGCCAAACCCTGTGCCGGTTTCATCGAGATAAAACGAACGGGGCGCCTGCGCCTCATTTGCCATTCGTAATCTTCCGTCGTAATCGCTTTAGCCATTCGATCTTGAATCTCGTCGAGAGACAATTCATTTATCTCTTCTCGAGTGAACAGGAGACGTGTCTCCAACTCCACATGTCCGGGACGGAACATCTTCGCCCAACGCGGCCACCCGAGATAGCCGCCGCGCGTAAAGACGGAGACGACGGGAACGCGCAGATGCCTGATCAGCTTAGCCGTGCTCGAACCGAACGGCGTCAGGTCACCGGCGATTGAACGCTGTGTCTCCGGGTATAAAGCGACGGACAAGCCCGACTTTATCGACGCTATAATCTCACGCGTCGTCGAGTAACTGACACGAAACGGTTTGATCGGGATCATCGCAAGAGGTGCGAGGAGCTTCTTCAAGAGCTTTCCGCTTGTCACCTCTATGCCGGCGACAAAACGGATTGAAAGCTGATTGAGAGCGAGCAGGCAGAAAATGGGATCGAGATACGAAACGTGGTTTCCTACAACAAAATACGGCCCGTCCTCTTTTGTGATCCGCGGATCGCGTATATAGCGCACGCGATACAAAAGTTTCGTTAAGATCCAAGCGATGGCCAAGTACAACCGGTAGATAAAGCGTTTAGGTGCCCTTACTTTAGACTGCTTTGAAGCATCTGATGATTTTTCCGTTCGCATTATGGCGCTCCCTTCTCATTTGTGCCACATTATCTTAACATCTTAGCGTTAAAGTATTGTCAAGAGTGAGTATAAATGGCGCGATATTGACGAATAATGCGTGAACAGGAGAGCCAAGCTATATGGCAAGGTATTGTTTTTATTGCGGACGAGAACTGGGTGAAAACGAAAAGTGCCACTGCCGTGAGCGCTCATTCGCCTCGAACGCAAGCTACACGGATTCAACTTCGCAACAGTCAAGCGAATCGAACGAACACGCCGCTCCATCTCCCGACCGCTCACAAACATCGCAAAAGACACAGAGCGCGTCGCATGCCTCCGGACAAGGAGAAAGCGCCCGCCGCCCGTCGTGGTCCGAACGGCGAGCCGAAAGTCGCGCTCAAAAAGAAGCGAGACGACAGGCAAAGGCTCGACAGTCACAATGGCAAAGCCGATCAGGTTACGGCGCACCGCCCAATCGTCAAAATACGGAACAGCAGAGACGCGCGGCGCGCATCAATATCTTCACCGGTTTTATTCGCTTTTTCGCGACACCGGCACTTCATATGACACAATGCCTGTCAACCGCATGGACTGTATCTCATACCGTTTGGCTCGCTGTCGCCGTTGTCCTTTCTGGCGCGCACTATTTCAGCCTTAATCGCTTTTTATCAGTAGTACAGGCACAAAACCCTTTGCTGAAGTTCCGTTTCAGTTACGTCGCGCTTTCATGGTTGACGGGCATCGTCGTTGCCGCCGTCGTCATTCTCCTTTTCTCGTTGACGATGTGGCTGATTGCGCGTTTCCTTTATAAGCAGTACGCACTCCCTTTCATGCACACATTGGCGGTCGGCAAAGTAGCGTGGCAGTACCTGACGCTTTTCTTCGTACTTTCACTTCCCACAGTCTTTTCGGGCGCTTCTCTCTTCGGCGTTGTGCTTGCCCTTATGGGTCTTGTTTTCAGCGCCATGATTCATGCGCGACAAGTGGCATCGTTGACACATCTCGATGACAACCGCAAATGGCAGTTCATCTACCTGTCGATCGTTATGTTTGCAGGAGTTTCCTCAACAATCGCATCCTTATCCAGATTTATACCTCTGATGCGATAAACGTTAACCGTACTAAATAAAAACGTTCCGAGGCGTCTGCCGATCAAGCACAGTCTGGCAGACGTTTCTTTCAGTACCGGTATTGACACTGTCCGCTTGCATTCATCCACCTGACTGATTGACCTCTTGCGCAAAATATTGGTATAAAGTGATGGCACAGTCGAAAAGGGTAAGGAGACAATCGTCCGATATTATGCTTAAAAATCTGAAACGACAATTTCAGTGGCTCATAGACAAGTATTCAAAAGAATATCTGATCGCTACCGTAATGATTATTCTTTCATACGGTATTGCCGTCGCGCCGCCGTGGTTCGCGGGATTTATCGCCGACCGAATCATCGCCGATGAACTGACGATTACGTCTCTCCTCATCTACGTCGCGATGCTCTTTGCGCTGACTGCGCTTTACTATGTGACCGGCTATTTGTGGTCTTACTACCTTGTTAAAGCGTTCGATGTCTCCGAATTGGTCGCGCGCCAAAAGACATTCTCGAAGATACTCAACCAAAACGCGCCGTTCTTTCTGGCACAATCGACGGGAAGTCTGATGGGCAAGTCGACAAACGATGTCAGTTCGATCGGTGAGATGGCGTCGTTCGGTATCATGCTCTTTTTCGACGCGACGCTCTATCAAATTTCGATCATCGCTATTATGGCGATCAGCGGCTCATGGCAGCTGACATTGCTCACGGTGCTCCCATATCCGCTCCTGATCCTATTCTCAAAACTGATCGGCAAACACCTCTACCGAGAATATGATCTGGCTCAGCAGGCGTTCGACGAGATGAATGACCGTGTGCTCGAAAACGTTCAAGGCGTTCGCGTCGTGCGCGCCTTCGTCTTGGAGGAACAGGAAATGGAGACGTTCGAAACGCACGCCGATCAACTCTACAAACAAAACCTCAAAGTCGCGAGACTTGACGCCCTCTTTATGCCCGCGTCGCGCTTTGTGCAGGGAATCTCATTCGTCATCGCGATGATCGTCGGCGCCGAGCTGGTCAAAACGGGCGCCATCACGATCGGTCAACTGATGACGCACGTCTTCTACCTCGGTATGCTCTCGTGGCCGATGATTGCGATGGGTGAATTTATCAATACATCGCAGTCGGGATCAGCCTCCATGGAGCGCATCGAAGAGATCTGGAACTGGCGGGAGGAGATCTCCGATCCCCCGAACGCCATCACCTGTGAAAGAATCGGTGACATCACGTTTGACCGCTTCTCCTTTGCGTGGCCGGGACAACAGGAACCGATCCTCAAAGATTTATCGTTCACCGTTAAGCAGGGAATGATGCTCGGTGTCGTCGGCCGTGTCGGTTCAGGGAAAACAGCTCTTCTCAAACAGATTCTGCGCTTTTACCCGCAAGAGGCCGACCTCCCGTCCTCCGTCCAAGATCTCGATCTGCCGGCACCTCCAGAGAGACTGCGCCTGAACAATCTCCCGATCCGACTTTACGATAGGCGAAGCGTACGGCGGCGTATCGGGTACGTCCCGCAGGAGAGCACGCTGTTCTCATTGACTGTCTTGGAAAACATACTTCTCGGAGCCGACATCAGTCGCGAAGGCTGGCCTCTCAGCGAAGAGGAATTGGCTTTGGAAGAGGCTTTCTGGAAGAAAAAGTACGGTGAAATCGTCAAGATTGTAGAAGGTCGGAAAACAAAAAAGGCGGCCCCCCTTCCCGTCCCGCAGGAGACTCTCGAGCAGGCGATCGCGATTGCCGATTTTGCTAAGGACATCGAATTCCTGCCTGATGGACTCGACACATTGACGGGCGAACAGGGGATCGCGCTGTCCGGCGGACAAAAGCAGCGTGTCTCCATCGCGCGTGCGCTGCTCGCAGATCCTGAAGTACTCATACTCGACGACTGCCTCTCGGCAGTCGACGCCATCACGGAGAAAAACGTCCTCGCCGCACTGGGCCGCGAACGCGCGGGTAAGACAACGCTCGTTAGTTCGCACAGGCTGTCGGCGATCCGCGACGCCGACCTGATCATCGTCCTTGAGGACGGCCGCATCGCGGCGCGCGGAACACATGACGAATTGATGGCGGAAGGCGGCTGGTACCGCGAGCAGTATGAAAAACAGCAACTAGAAGAAGAGTCGATCACAAAAAGAAGGGAGGCGCGCAGATGATGAATAAGAATCATTCGGAAAACAGTTCAAAATCAAGGGCGAGTTTTCTGCGTTTGTTCAAGTACGCTAAATATGCGATCCGCCCTCTCCTGATCGGACTCGTATTGACGATCTCGACGGTCGGACTTGATCTCGCGGGCCCTTATCTGATCTCGCGTATTCTTGACGGCGAGATCGTTGTCGGCGTAGGTGCGCGCGATTACAAGACATTTGTCTTGATTATCGTCCTCTACGCTCTTTCCGTACTCCTGTCGCTCGCAACGCGCTATACGGGAAGTATCGCCAATCAGATCGCCTCTAACCGCATCTCCGTCGTGATGCAGCGTCAGGTGATGCGTCACGTGCAAAACATGCCTGTCTCCTATTTCGATACACTGGCGGCAGGAACGGTCGTTTCCAGAATTACGAACGATACGAAAGCCGTTCGGATATTCTTCAATACTGTTCTCTCTCAGCTCCTGATGGCGGGCGTCTTTGCTCTCGGCATCCTGTTCGGCCTTCTATCGCTCGACTGGCGCCTGTTCCTCATCGCGTCGCTGTCATTCCCCATTCTCTTCTTCATGTTCCGTGATTTTCAAAGAAAATCGCTTCGCTACAGTCAAAATATCAGACGGGGAATCAGCCGGCTCAACGCCAGCATGAATGAAAATATCCAAGGAATCGAAATCATCCAGTCATTCAATCGCGAACGCTCCATGTACGAAGCTTACAGTGACATCAACGACGAGGTCTTCCGAAACGGTCTCGGAATGACGCGCCTCCACTCCTATAGCGGCCATAACGCTACGGAATCGCTCAACTACCTGATGCTCTGTTTCGCGCTCCTCTACTTCGGCCTTGGAAACATCCTTGGAATCAGCTTCGTGCCGATCGGTCATCTGTATCTCTTTATCGACTACATGATTCGCTTTTTCTCGCAGATGAATCGCGCCATGCAGCATCTGGGTAACTTGGAGCGGGCGCGAGGCGCGGCCGATCATATCTTTGAACTGCTCGACCGCGAAGCGCTTACCGACACGGGCGAAAGCGTCGAACAGGTTGACGGTGATGTATCGTTTGAGCATGTGACATTCGCCTATAAGAAAGATGAGATCGTCCTGCGCGACGTCAGCTTCGACATTCCCCAAGGCGTCACGACGGCTTTCGTCGGGCAGACAGGTGCAGGCAAATCGACTGTCATGAACCTTCTGTTCTCGTTCTATCAACCCGATGAAGGACGAATTTTAATCGACGGCAAAGATTTGACGACACTAAATAAAAAATCGGTCCGAAGCCATATGGCGATCGTGACACAGGAACCTTTCCTGTTCACGGGAACGATCGAGTCGAATATTACGCTTAATCGCCCGTGGATCAGCTCCGAAGATGCCCGACAAGCACTTATCGAGGTCGGTGGCGGAGCATTCCTCGCGCGCCTTAACAAAGGCGTACAAACACCGGTAAGGGAGCGAGGCAATGAATTTTCCGCAGGTGAACGACAACTCATATCGTTCGCACGTGCACTCGCGCAAAACCCGACCATTCTCATCCTCGACGAGGCGACGTCCCACATCGATACGGAGACGGAAGCGATCATACAGCGCGGCATTGAACGACTGTCGAAAGGCAGGACGACCTTGATCATCGCCCACCGACTTTCGACCATTCGGCATGCGAGCAGAATCTACGTTCTCGACCAGGGCGAGATCGTCGAGGAGGGTTCACATGCCGAATTACTGGAAAAAAACGGTATTTTTGCGCACATGATTGAAACACAAACACGCCTTGCGCGATAATTCTTGAAAAGACGACCCGGTTTCCGGTTCTGTCAGATATGGTGAACGCATGGTGTGGGTGCAAGGGTGAAAGCGCGACCTAAAGAGTGAGAGACATCATGGATAACAAGGACGACAAGTCAAGCGATGTAAAAGCGACAACAAAGCGCGACAAATGGATGCCTCTCATCGTGCTCGCGCTCTTTCTCCTTTTGGTTTCGGAGTTCTTCGGTACGTCTTGCTTTTTTTCATCAGTGTTCGGGATCCCCTGCGCGGGCTGTGGAAGCACGCGCGCTGTACGACTGCTGTTGCAAGGAAAAGTCGCCGATGCGTTGCGCATGCACCCGCTCATTTTCCTTACCCTATTTTTGCTCGTAGTGATTCCCGCATTTGCCGTCGCACGCTTTATCGCAAAAAAAAGAGGCAAACCTTTTCGTTCACCCCTTTCACGGCGCGCAACCGAGATCATCTTTTTCTCACTTGCGGCGCTCTATTTAGTTGTCTACATCATCAGGATGATTCTCCTCTTCCCGCACACGGAACCCATGCTCTATAACAAGAGTTCCGTTTGGGGAAAACTTATCTCCCTCATCCGAGGAGTCTTTTTTCGCTAGCCGTCCTCCGGCGCCTGTCATTCAGGCACAACAGAAAAACCTCACGCGAAGAAAGTCGACCGGTTTAAGCGAGTGTACCTGCTCGTCTCCAAACTTCCAATCAAAAGTGATTAAAAGCGACCTTCATAGAGAGCGTTCAGGCGCGATTGCACGTCATACATCATGACAAAGCCGCCGATTCCGAGCAGGATGCTCAGTAAAATCCACGTCAGGAATTTCTTCGACGTGATGATACCTCTCCTGCGATCAATTTCGACGAGCGCATCGTCAACCTGTGACCACAACAGGAAGGTGAAGATGAAGCACAGGAGTCCGAAGAACGTGTAATTCGGTTTTGTCGCCTCATACCCCAGAACATAGTTCATCTCTTTCGAGACAGAATAGAGCCAGATAATTCCGTAGATACCGCAGGTGATAATGCTCAGGAAAATAACCATTCCGGGCGAACGGACTTCACCGCGAAAACCTGTCAACGGCGGTGCGGCCTGTTGGTAACCATATGGCGGTTGCTGGTACTGCTGCTGGTACGGAGGCTGCTGTTGTTGGTACTGCTGCTGGTACGGGGGCTGCTGGTACTGCTGACCGGGAGGCGGACTTTGCTGCTGATTAGCATAAGCGTAAGGCTGACCCTGCGCAGGTTGTCCTGAGGCCGGGGGTTCGGTGGGAATCCGAGCTCCACATGTCGTACAGAATACGGCATTATCGGGAACAGGATGTCCGTTTGGACAAGTTTTCATATCTAGATACCTCTTTTCATAGTTGGGTGCGAGACAGAAATGATCGTACTTTGCACCACTTTTCAGCTTCCTCGTCTGATGAATCAACACTAAATGAAACAGTTAAGAAATTCAAGCGGAACACAGCACAATAAGGGATGTATTTTATCAAGAATTTACAACGTATGGTAAAATACCGTTGTCTGAGTACGGATTTCAATGGATAGCGAAGGCAGATGAACGACCAAGAGCGAGGACAGGCGCGTAACACGAGAGAAGTGAACCGACAGCGGTTCACCGGACGTGCGCCGCGCGCGCACGAAAAAGAGACGTCCGAACTGTCGCGCCGGAACACAAAGGCGCCGGGGCGCACATCGTCACGAAGAGCACCGCGTCGCGGCGAAGAAACGCGATTTGCTCGAAAACCCGCCTCCGATATTCGGAACGCGTCAATCCTCCCCGCCGCCGTTCGCCAAAGCCGCCGCTACAAGAAGAGTAAGCGCGAGCTGCGCAAGCGAACGGTAGGACGGCCAACGCGAAGCATGTCGGTCGTCTCCGTCCCCGCCGCATTATGGGCAGGCGTTCGTAAGGGGCTTATCCTCATTCTGGTTATTATTCTGACAGCGATTGCGTTCACAGGCGGATCGGGACTCGGCATGCTGTCGGGCTACGTATCGACGGCTCAACCTCTCGAGATTGTCGATGTCCGCAAGACATACGATGCGACATATATATACGACAAATACGGACAGGAGGCCGCCGTCCTGACAGGTTCTCAGAACATCCTGCGCGAGTACGTACCCATTTCTGTCGTCAAGCCTACGTACCTCGACGACGCCTTTATCGCGATCGAGGATGAGCGATTCGAGACACATAGCGGTATTGACCCTAAACGCATCGCGAACGCGATCGGCAACATGTTCCTCACGTTCGGCGGCGACACGCACGGCGCGTCGACGATCACGCAACAAGTCGTCAAGATGATGTCGGGCGCCAACGAGCGATCCGCTCAACGGAAGATTCAGGAGTGGGAGCGGGCGATCGAACTTGAGAAGAAACTCTCTAAAGACGAAATTATGGAACTGTTCGTCAACATGGTTCCTATGGGAAATCGATATGTCGGTGTTCAGTCCGCCGCGAAAGCGTACTTCGGAAAAGACGTCTCGCAGCTCGATTTGGCTGAATGCGCCTTCCTCGCGGGCATCCCCAACCTGCCGTCGATTTACAACCCGGCAACGGAGTACGGACGGCGCAACGCGTTAAGGCGCATGCGCATTACCTTGGGGAAGATGCTCGAGATCGGCAAAATCAGTGAAGCCGAATATCAGGAGGCTCTCAACCGCGAACTCGATTTCCGTGCGATCGACGAGACGTCCGGCTCGGGACAGATCAACTCTTATTTCGTCGACGCCGTGATCAACGAAGTCATTAATCAGCTGATCAAGCAACGCGGTTATTCGCACCGGCTCGCGCATACGGCCGTCTTCCAGCACGGTCTGACGATCGAAACGACGCTCGATCCTGAAATCCAGCGCATGGCGGAAGCGAGTTTCAAGAAAAAAGAGCTGTTCTCCGTCAATTACGATAAGCTCCCCGACATGCCTCAAATGCCGGAAGCCGGTATTACTGTGATCTCGAACGATCCCGATTCTCTCGGACAGATCGTCGCAATGGTCGGAGGCTTCGGAGAGAAAAAGACAAACCTCGGCTTCAATCGCGCGACTCAAGCGTACAGACAACCGGGTTCGTCCATCAAACCGATCCTCGACTACGCCCCCGCCATGGATATGGGAATCATCACGGCGGCGACCGTTCTGATCGATGAACCGAAATATTTAGATCCTCAAAATCCCGACAGAAGATGGCCCAACAACTATAACAACAGGTATCGCGGTCCCGTCACCGTACGGTATGCGCTTCGACAGTCACTGAACACGACGGCTGTCGAAGTCTATAGCCAGATGCTCACGCCGATGGTCGGACTGTCTTACCTGAAACGCATGGGGATCGACAGGATGAACGAACCTCAACCGGCGGGAGCGCTCGGCGGTTTTGCAAAAGGCATGACAACGGTCGAAATGGCGGGCGCGTACACGGCTCTTGCATGTCGCGGTCTCTTTACGCAGCCTTACTTATTCACGCGCGTACTCGATGCTGAGGGCAACGTCCTTCTCGAGCACAAGCCGCAATTCGACCAGGTGTTCTCGACGGAGACGGCCGACATCATGACAAATCTGCTCGTCGACACCTTGGAAAACGCCAGCTGGATCGGGCCGTACGCAAAGCTCGGCGCGCAGAAAGCCGCCGGAAAAACAGGTACATCCGACGAACGCATCGATCGCTGGTTTTGCGGGTATACGCCCTACTATACCGCCGCTGTCTGGTATGGATTTGATAATGCTTACGGGAGACGTACGGAGATCAATGAAACGGATACGCGTTGTCCTATTCTGATCTGGAAAGACGTCATGCTCCAGATTCACGAAAACTTGGAGCCAAAACAGTTTCCCATGTCGGAAAATGTCATCAGACGCACCGTCTGTTCGGCCACCGGGCAACTTGCCACGCGGTACTGTCCAACAACTACCACTGAATATTTTGATTCTTTAAAAAATAATGCCGCCAGCATACCTTGTCCTATTCATAGGGAGCCTGCAGCAACTGAACCGGAACCTACCGATCCCGGGCCTGACGTTGAACTCGGAGAAGATTGATCATCGTGCTTGAACAATTGACTTCACACGCCTTGAAAATTCTTTTGAGTACGCAATCCGCTTTATGTTTTTCAAATCTATAACTATATAAAGAAAGGAAAGACTATGTTATTTCATAATATCGCGATCATCGACGCCGAAGGAGAAACGCGGGAAAACATGAACATCCGCACGGACGGAGCGTTCATCGCCTCCGTCGAACCATGCGAGAATGATCTGTCGGACGCACGCAAACTCCATAAAGACGTATACGACGGAACGGGAAAACTGCTCATTCCCGGTTTTTTCAACAATCATACTCATGTTCCGATGACTTTGACGCGCGGATACGGCGAGAAATTACCGCTCGCTGACTGGCTGGTCACGAGAATCTTCCCGTTCGAAGCGCTCCTCACGGAAGAGGATGTCTATTGGGGTTCCATGCTCGGGATCGCCGAGATGCTGCGCGGCGGGACGGTTTCGTTTACCGATATGTATATGCGCATTCAGGGCGTCTTCCGCGCCGTCATGGAGACCGGCATCAAGGCAAACCTGTCCAACGGCCTCACGGGTGACGATACGACCGTCCTTAAAGAGACGGCTTGGTACAGAGAGACGGAACAAATGCGACGCGACGCGAAAACGTCGAACGGACGCGTCATCGCCGACGCCTCACTTCACGCTCAATACACGAGCACAGTGTCCCTCGTTCGCGCCATCGCCGATTACGCTCGTGAGAACGAACTCCACATGCACGTCCACCTCTCCGAGTCGGAGGCAGAGCATGAAAACTGCAAAGCGCTCCACGGAAAGACACCGACAAAGTTTTTCACGGATCTCGGACTTTTCGATGTGCCGACAACGGTAGCGCACGCCGTCTATATCGAGGGAGAAGATTACGATCTCCTGCTTGATAAGGGTGTTTCGCTCTGTCACGCGCCCTCCTCCAATCTGAAACTCGGCAGCGGGCTTGCCGACGTGAAGAGCTGGCGCGATCACGGTCTACGCGTGACGATCGGCACGGACGGCGCAGGAAGCAACAACAACCTCGATATGATCGAGGAGGTCACCTTGGCATCGTATCTTGCGAAAGGCTTACATCGCGACCCGCTCCTCTTCTCAACAGGTGAACTTCTTACCTTTGCGACGAGAAACGGTGCGTTGGCACAGGGGCGCGAAGACACGGGACTGCTTGAGCCGGGCTACCGCGCAGACCTCGTCGTCGTCGATATGAACGCGTTCCACTTCCAGCCCATGTACGATTACGGCACCAATCTCTTCACGAACGCGAACGCATCCGACGTCGCGCTGACGATGGTCGATGGGCGCGTCCTTTACCGAAACGGTGAGTTTGCAACGATCGATATCGAGAAGGTCGTCTGGAACGCCAAGCGCGTACGCGATGAAAAATTGGCACAGCTCAACGTATAACTTATCGGGCGAGTTTTTCTTGCCACAGTTAATTATCCGGAAAAAAGTGATAAGGACTCCCGTGGAGTCCTTATCGAGGAGACGTATGAAGAGGTGTTGTTGTAGCATATCGCTACAATCAGACTATAGTGTGAAGATGTAGAATCACTGCATAATGAATTTGAACAATTGTGACAATTGCGTGATAGCAAGGAAACATTTCGGCATATTTCATGTAAATTCTCTGCTTATCGCCGTTCTTCTATCGACGATTATTTTCCTGTCGGCGAGCTGCACGCTTATTCCGAACAGACAGCAAACGGCTCCGACGTCAGACATTGGCTTGACAACTCCCGACATGTCTCGTGTCAACGAGGCGCCGCTCGTGTTATCACAGACGCAGCCGATCGACGACCGTGAAGCGGCAAAGTTCTGCATAAAACTTGACACTCCACTTGAAGTCTACGATGCCCTGAGACCGGGCGGTTCCGTCGATCTCGACACGCTCGAACACGTCGAGATTGAAAGAGTCATTGACGGAGATACGCTTGCTGTTTCACGAAACGGACAATCGGTAAGATTGCGGCTGATCGGAGTGGATGCTCCTGAATCCTATTCACATCACGACGAGAGCGCGAGGACACACGTCGGCGAATCAGTCTCGCGCATCGTTAAACAATGGCTGGACGGGAGAGCCATCTACCTCCAATTTGACACAACAGAGACAGACAAATACGATCGTCTTCTCGCTTACGCATGGCTCGACGCCCACACAATGATCAACGAGGTCCTCGTACGCGAGGGACTTGCGGAAGAGCGCCGATACGAACCGACGACGCGCTACAATGACTATTTCAAAATGCTTGAAGAGAAAGCCCGACAGGAAGGACGCGGGGTCTGGAGTCAATCATCGGAACGCTAGAAAAATGTGAGGTTCAAACTGTCGTGTCAATCTCGGCCTCGCGGGAGAGCCGTTAAGCACTGAGAATATGCGGAGCTAAGCGAGAGAATCGCTTAGCTCTCCTTTTCGTCCATGTAGCGGCGCCAGCCGCCATATGATGTGATTTCCCGCATACCTTTGACGGTCAACGGTTCGGCGAGAACACCAAAAACGAAGCGTCCGTCCTCGAGTTCAATTTTGCCGATGGCAAGGCCGGGCGGCTCGCCGGCGAGAATCTGCGCTAACCCCGAGGCGGGTACACGCCATACTTCGACGGCGATTTTCGCCGCACCTGAATCCTCAGCGTCGACACGAATCATGCCGGGATACACATCATTGACGCTCCACAGGCGATAGAACGGCGCCGTTTTTGCCTCACATTCAAACGAGGCGCCGTTATTGAGCATGTTATGTTCCAATTCCAGGCCGCGCATCAGCGTGCCGTTGACGGCAAGCAGGAAAGTCTCGTCGTGTTCGTGCATGGATCATTCCTCCTAATACGTATCGTGTAATGTGTCGTATCGTTTCAGCTTATGACGGCGCCTTACAGGACTTTAACGACGCGGCCCGCCTCGCGAGGTGCCGCCACGGGATAATCGCCCGACGGATAACCGAGCGCCAGATTGCCGATGCCGAAGAACTCGTCCGCATCAAGTCCCCATTTTTTGAGAAGCGCTTTGCCCTCGTCGAGTTCAAAGACTTCTTTCGCGCGGTGGATCCAACAGGAGGCGACGCCCAATGCATGCGCGGCGTTCATCAAATTGCCCAACACCAAACTTCCGTTGTAGACCGCGGCACCGCTGCTTTTCTTGGCGATGACAACGATGATGGTCGGCGCTCCGTAGTAAGGGTCGCCGGACGATTGCCCTCTCTGTTCTTCGACGATCTTCGCGTTGAGCTTCTTCAATGTCGCCACGGTCTCAGGATCTTGGACGGCGATAAGAACTGTATCTTGCCTTGTTGAGCATGCGTAAAGTCCTGCCTCGATAATCTTATCAAGTGTCTCCTCGGGAACGAGTTCATCTGTGTAACCGCGGACACTGCGGCGTTCTTTTAAAACTTTAAGTGTGCTGTTTGTCATGTCTACAATCCTTTCTATTATTAACGTTATTGATCTCACATTCAGTTTATATGAAATTCCGGTGAGCGATAAGTGGCAACCTTCACAAGAAAAAGGAAGGCCGCCTCGCATGAGAGACGACCTTCCCGTTCTTTTGTTGTCTTTTTCGATATCACGGATACGGCTCGACAATTTGCCGTGACCCGTGACGGTCAGAGACTAGTCCTCTTTTGCTTCATCTTCCTTGAAATCGTAGTCTTTACCGGGAAGGATAGCGTTCAGAAGAATACCGAGGATCGCGGCGACGGCCAGACCGGATAGGCTGATCTTGGCATCTCCAATGGTAAAGTTGATCCCGCCGGCTGAACCCATGCTGATGCCGAGACCAGATACGAGAATGATCGTGACGATCATAAGGTTACGCGCTTTCGTCAAGTCAACCTGATTCTCAATGAGGTTGCGGACGCCGATGGCGGAAATCATACCGTAAAGGATACAGGATACGCCACCGATGGCAGGTCCGGGGATCGAGCGGATGAAGCTTCCGACGTGCGGGAAGAGACTCGCGACGATTGCGATGCATGCTGCGATACGCATGACACCCGGTGCGAAGATTCTCGTCAGTGCGAGAACACCGGTGTTCTCGCTGTACGTGGTGTTCGCGGGTCCGCCGAAGACAGCAGCCATACTCGTGGCGAGACCGTCACCGATCAGCGTGCGATGGAGACCGGGATCCGCCATGAAATTGCGACCGACCGTTGCGGAGACGGCGGAAACGTCGCCGACGTGTTCCATCATCGTCGCCAGTGCAATAGGAGCGATGGTAATGATGGCACTCACGTCAAACTTCATGATGTTTTCCTTGTAAATCGGAATCGCGACAATGCCTTCCGTCGCCTTCAGCGCACTGAAATCGACCATGCCGACTATTACAGCAACGATATAGGCGGCGATCACGCCAATCAGGATCGGAATGACGCGTAGCATACCTTTGCCCCAGATGTTTATGACGATGATCGCAATAATGGCGGTAAGCGCCACCAGCCAGTTATATGCCACGGGGACACCCTCGATAGGCCTCTGAATATCGTTCAGCGCGACCGGAGCGAGAATCAGACCGATGCCGATGATGATCGGACCGGTGACGACGGGCGGGAACCAGCGCATGACGCGTTTCACGCCGACCACTTTGATGATGAGCGCAAGCACACAGTAAATCAAACCTGCGACAAAGATACCGCCTGACGCATACGGCAGCTTGGTTGCATCAAAGCTGTCTGAGAACGGGCTGCCGGCGACGATGTTGTAACCGACAATAAACGCAAACGATGAACCAAGGAAGACAGGCACTTTGAAGCCTGTAATCACGTGGAACAGCAATGTACCGAGTCCGGCCATAAGAAGCGTCGTGTTGACATCAAGACCGGTGAGCAGCGGCACGAGAACGGTCGCTCCGAACATCGCGACGGCTTGCTGCAGTCCGAAAATAAACTGCTGAACCGGATTGATGCCTTTGAGCGAATAGATCGGATCAATACCCAATCTTACTTTTTCTTCAGTCATTGTCCATCTCCTCTCTCATTATAAGTTGTTTCCTCTAGAATGAGATTTTCTCGGCTCCACGTCGCATTCACGCATCGCGCAGGGAGAACGAACAAAAAAACCATCCAAAGCAGAAACACTTACAGATAGATTTGTGTGTATTCTACCACAATCATCGGGAGGGTGCACTGTAATTGTTTACAAGTTCACACCATATTCCGGCCTCGTTCCTGACGATAACCTACACTCTAACCTTACTAATTATTCGCAATTTCACGTCATAATACTGCATAGCGAGACGATATCTCGTGCAGCTGTACGGGTAAAAGCAGTGTACGTTCTCCGATTCGGAAACGCAATGCCAAGGCTCGGCGAATATGATAAACTGAAACACAGTCACCGGAGAGAATGATCCGGTCAGTCGATTCGGGCAGTTAGCCGTCTCTGAGACGCAACCGAACGCGGGGCCCGTGCGTTGCGGACCTGTGAACCCCGCCAGATCCGGAAGGAAGCAGCGGTAAGCGGTCATCCGCAAGCGCCGCGGGGAAACCTGATTCGGTTGCGTCTCAGGAACGGCTCTTTTTTGCAGGACGGTAACACGAAAAGCGAGGTGTACGATGGCGGAAACAGATCAACTTGCGCTCTATAGGTTGTGGCGTCCGCAGACTTTTTCGGAAGTCGTCGCTCAGGAGCAAATTGTCTATCCTCTGCGCCAGAGCGTTATCAACGGGAATTTCTCGCACGCCCTCCTCTTCTCCGGAACACGCGGCACGGGCAAGACATCCCTTGCAAAGATTTTTTCAAAAGCGATCAATTGCCTCAATCCCGATCGCGGCGATCCGTGTAACGAGTGCGAAATATGTAAAGCCGCCAATGACGGCTCGCTGATGGACATCAGCGAAATCGATGCCGCCTCACATAACAGCGTCGACCATATGAGACGCTTGACGGACGAGATCGTCTTCACGCCGCTGAGAGCGCGGTTCAAAGTCTACATCATCGATGAGGTTCACATGCTGTCCGTCGGCGCCTTCAACGCGCTCCTCAAAACGCTTGAAGAACCGCCGTCGCACGCCGTCTTCGTCATGGCGACGACGGAACCTCACCGCATACCTGCGACGATCATTTCGCGTTGTCAGCACTTTAAATTCCGTCGAATACCGAACGATGAGATCATCGAGCGTATCCGACTCATCGCCAAGAGCATTGACCTTGACGTGGATGACGGCGCTTTTGAGATGATCGCGATGCTTTCCGGCGGGGCGCTGCGCGACGCCATCAGCTTGCTCGACCAGACGAGGCAGTTAAAGACGGCACCTGTCACGCGCGACGATGTCCTGACCTTGGCGGGACTCGTACCCGATCGCTTCCTTTCCGAGACGGCGGAAGCAATCCTCTTTAAAAAACCGGAAATACTCCTCATCAACATTCAGGAGCTCGTCATGTCGGGACGCGACCTGACGAGATTCGTCACGGATCTCGGCGCGTACTTCCGAAATTTGCTCGTCGCGAGCGTTTCAAAAAGACCAGAACAACTGATTCAGCTTCGCGGTGAAGATATCGAACGGATGAAAGTGATCGCGCGACAGACGGAAACGTCGGTCTTGACGGAATTGATAGCAGGCCTCTCACAGCTCCTCGTTTCAATGCGTCTATCACCCGATCTTCGTACGACGCTCGAAATCGGACTCATCGATCTTTTGACACGATTTGGTGTCGTAAGCGGTGTAGAGGAAGCGATTTCTCCCCGCATTCATCAAAAGAAAGATATACTTCCACCTGCCCGGGAAGTCGATAGCGTGAAAATAGAACCGGAATTGGAGCCGGAACCGCAATCGGTGCCCGAGCCGGAGATTGAGACATCAACTGAGACTGATACGGGAACTGCAGAAGACAAAGCGCTCAGGGACACGGATGTGCTGAGTGTCAAAGAACCTCCGCGGGAAGAGCTCCCGAGCATTCCGGCAAAAGATGCTGATACGATCGCAGATGAGGGGGCCGTTGAAAAAACTCTGCAGGAAGAGTCTCTGAGCATTCCGGCAAAAGATGCCGATACGATCGCAGATGAGAATGATGTTAAAAAACCTCTGCAGGAAGAAGATTCGTCCCCCACCGAAGAAAATGATGACGTGACAACTCAAGATGACTCGAGCGAGCAGCCGTCATCCGACACTATGATGACGGTGAAAGGCGAGATGCCCGTACTTGACGTCTGGCGGGCCGTCCTCGACGACTTGCAGAGAGAGAGGCGTATGGACATTGCCCTCTGCGCACGCCCCGCACGCGTTCACATAGACGGCGACACGTTCGCCATTCATTTTGACGCTCATCTGAGAGGACAGCACAGCTGCCTCTCCCACGCTGACAATGCGCGCTTGGTTCAGCAGCTGCTCTCGCAGCATGCGGGCGAGAAGGTCGAGCTTCGCGTCGTCTTGGATGAGAATCACGATCGATTGGTGGGAGACTCAGCAGAGTGGGACTGGCTGAAGCAAGCGAGAGAAAAAGCGCTTATCGAAGAAATCCCGTCTCCGCGAGGAGATAACGAATAGAAAGAGAGAAGTAGATATGGCAAGAGGAAGGCGCGGATTCCCGCGTGGAGGAATGCCCGGTGGCGGCAATCAGATGAATCAGCTGATGAGACAGGCGCAGAAAATGCAGGAAGAGCTCGCCCTAGCCCAAGAGGAAGTCGCGGAAATGAAAGCCGAAGCGTCGGTTGGCGGCGGTGTCGTCCGCGTCGTTCTGGGCGCTGGACATCAGATTGAAGAACTTGTAATCGATCCTGCCGTCGTCGATCCCGACGATGTCGAGATGTTACAGGATCTCATTACGGCGGCCGTAAACGACGCCGCGGCAAAACTTGACGAAATGGCGGAGGCGAGAATGTCGCAAGTCACAGGCGGCGGACTCGGTTTCCCCGGTTTCTGACGATGGCGTATCGTTACTCACCTGCCATCGCGAAGCTGATTAACGCGTTCGCGAAACTTCCGGGGATCGGACAAAAATCGGCACAGCGCCTCGCTTTCCACATTCTCGACGATAAGAAAGAGGACGCGCTCGCGCTCGCCGATGCGATTCGCGACGCCTGCAGCTCCGTTCGTCTCTGTTCCGTCTGCTGCAACCTGACTGAAGACGACCCCTGTGACATCTGCCGTTCCGCCACGCGAGACAGGACACGTATCTGCATTGTCGAAAATCCGCGCGATGTCGCCGCGATGGAACGTGTCCACGACTACCGCGGCCTTTATCACGTTCTTCACGGCGTCATTTCTCCGATGCATGACATCGGTCCTGAAGACGTCAAATTGCGGGAGCTTTTCGTTCGCCTGCGGGAACACGATGAAATCGAAGAGATCATACTCGCCACGAACCCGACGATCGAGGGAGAGGCGACAGCACTGTACATCGCACGCCTGTTGAAACCTTCCGGCATCCGGACGACGCGCATCGCGCACGGAATCCCGATGGGCGCCGCACTTGAATATGCCGACGAAGTGACGCTCTCGCGCGCTTTTCAAAATCGTCAGGAAGTCTGATCGCCCGCACTTTCAGGTCGCTTGTAATCAAATTAATAACAACTTGGAGTGACAAACTTAAGAGCGGTCGCCTTATATCGAAATAGTCCTTATTTACGTGACGGCGCTTTTTCCGCTGCAGAAAAAATGTCGCGCAAGATGGAAGGCGCCGCCGAGGTTTTGATAGCGACCCCGTGCGCGACGATCATCGTGCGGTATCCCGCCCTGAACGTCAACCGGTGTTCCTGCGTGCTGACGGCGAGCAGCCGCGAGATGAGTTCCATTGCACGCTCGTTTGCTTTCGTTGATTCATCCAGAATCAATTCGACATCTTCTTCAGACCGATAAATGCGCGCAAACCCGGCGCGCTCACCGAAAGATCTGATATAGGAAATATCGAGC
Source organism: Clostridiaceae bacterium (assembly GCA_012841145.1). Lineage (GTDB taxonomy): Bacteria > Bacillota > Clostridia > Saccharofermentanales > DTU023 > UBA4923. The sequence goes on from DUVH01000034.1 coordinate 28,381, forward strand.
AGAGCGATCGTTTCATCAGGCGGATCGCCATAGCGGTCGGTCAGCTCGTCGAGGACATCGCGGTAATCGTCGATCGTGTCGATCGACGCGATACGACGGTAGATATCAAGGCGCTCATCGCTTTCGCTCACATAACCGGAAGAGAGAATCGCGTCTACAGGAAGATCGACAACTGTTTGAACGCGGCTGGGCGTCGGCTCAAGTCCTTTCGCCTCTCTCACGCTCTCCTCCAGCATCCTCGTGTAGAGATCGTACCCGATCGACTCGAGGTGTCCGCTTTGCTCGGCACCGAGCAAGTTCCCGGCGCCGCGCACTTCCAAATCGCGCAGCGCGATCTGGAAACCCGAACCCAGTTCCGTAAAATCACGAATCGCCGCAAGGCGTTTTTCGGCCGCTTCGCCGATCACGCGGTCGGGACGGTACGTGATCAAGGCGTATGCCTGCCGCTCCGAACGGCCTACGCGACCTCGTATCTGATAAAGCTGCGCGAGACCGAACCGATCGGCGTCTTCAACGATCAATGTATTGACGCGAGGCATATCGACGCCCGATTCTATGATCGTCGTACAGACGAGCACATCGTATTCGCCATCTAAAAACGCCTCGATTACGGTTTCCAGTTGCCTCTCCGTCATTTTCCCGTGCGCGACAGCAAACCGGACGCCCGGCATCTTTTCCGCCAATTCCGCTGCGCGCTGATCGATTTTATACGTATTGTTAAAGAGATAAAATACTTGTCCGTGACGAGCGTGTTCGCGCAGGATCGCGTCGATGACAAGTTCTTCGTCGTATTCGATCACCGCCGTCCTGATAGGCAGGCGATCTTCAGGACCTTCTTCGAGAAGCGAGATATCGCGCATGCCGCCAAGTGATAAGTGGAGCGTCCGCGGAATCGGCGTCGCCGTTAACGTGAGCACCTCGACGGAGGGAGAGAGAGCTTTGATCATCTCTTTGTGATCGACCCCGAATCGCTGTTCTTCATCGATCACGAGCAATCCGAGCTCCTTAAAGGCGACATCTTTCGACAAGAGACGATGCGTACCGATCACGATATCGACTTGACCGCGCGCGAGGTCAGTGAGCGTCTTTGTCTGCTCTTCGCGGCTGATGAAGCGAGAGAGTTCCCGCACCTCAACGGGAAAGGAACCCAATCTCTCCTGCAAATTACGAACGTGCTGACGGACGAGAACCGTTGTAGGCGCCAAGAGCGCCGCCTGTTTCCCCTCCATCACGCACTTGAACATCGCGCGAAAACACACTTCCGTCTTGCCGAAACCGACATCTCCGCAGATGAGGCGATCCATGACCTTATCGCTCTCCATATCACTTTTTATTTCAGCGATGACGCGAAGCTGGTCACTTGTCTCCTCGTAAGGAAAAGATTCTTCGAATTCCTTCTGCCATTGAGTGTCGGGGCCGTAGACGTGCCCTTTGATGGACTCCCTCTCGGCGTAGAGCGAGATGATGTCGGTGACGAGACGCCTGATCGATGACCGGGCGCGTTCTTTCCTGCGCCGCCACCCGGCGCCTCCCATATGGGAAAGCTGCGGTTTCGTATCGCCGACCGGAATGTAAGGCGAGAGATACTCTACGCGATCAACGGGTAACCGCAACAAGCCGTCGCGATACTGAATCGTCAAATAGTCACGCGTCCCGTCGCTCGTCGTGATCGCTTCCGTCCCCTCGTAGCGCCCTATTCCATAATCTTCATGGACGACAAGTGAACCGGGTGAGAGATCCTGATAAAAAATTTCGCGTTGTGAGCGTTTTTTTCTGCGTGTCTTCCGCCTGCTGACGCCGTAGAGATTTTCAGTGCCGACGACGAGCAAAGGCAATTCATCGATCACAAAGCCTCTGGGAAACAATCCCGGGAGAACGACGGCCGTCTCCACCCCGTGATCGAGCAAAAAGAGTGACAGGTTCTCGGCACGTTCGTCCGAGCCGGTAAACAAAAGAACCGTACCGCGATCTTTCAGTACGCGCGCGACATCTGCCGCAACCTTGTCAGGTCGACTTCGATAGCGATTGACGGATCCTGCACGAAGCGATATGTTCGGGGCGCCCGGGAGACCGTTCCCGGAAGCGGGCATATCGACGAGGGCGATGAAGCGTCGCTCATTTTCGATCATGCGAAAGACATCGGGCGGCGCAACCTGACAGTCTTCCGAAAATGAAAAAGTATCGCCCTTTTCCATATAGTCTGATAATCTCTGCATAAACCCCGCATGCGCGCTGTCTAGTCTTCGCGAAAAAGTTAGCGGCTCGTCGAGAAAAAACAGCGGCGACGCTTCTCGGACAAAATCTGTCACCGTGGAGATTTCGTCATCGATGAGAGGCAAGAGGCGGTCAAGCGACGGAAAATGAAGCTTTTCCCTGAGTCGCTCCGCGTCACGATAGCCGTTTGCCCGAAGCTTCTCCATCACGTCGCGTCGGACTCCTTCCCGATGATATCGTTCCAAATTCTCCGCAATCGCGGTTTCAAGACGCTCCGCTGTAATCGTCCGTTCGTCTTCCGTCATAACGATCTCGCGCGCCGGCGCGATATCCGCGTGCTGAATGACGCGCGTCGACCGCTGCGTGTCGGGATCGAAGACTTTCAGTTCGTCGATCTCGATATCAAAAAAGGAAACGCGGATCGCCTCAAATCGATCGCGCATAACATCGGGCGGCAAAACATCGACGATGTCGCCGCGGCGCGCATACTGACCCGGTCGCTCCACTTGCGGCACGCGCTCATATCCGGCTGTGACAAGACGGCGCTCCAGAGTATCGGGACGCATCTCTTGTCCCGTCTTAAGACTTGTAACGAAACGACCATAAATCTTCGGCGAGCGCACGCGTTGGAGCGCCGCATCGGCAGGGATGATAAGGACGCGAAAATCATGCTTCAGAAGACGTGTGAGGACCGCGGAACGTAATAATTCGCGGTCGCGGTTGATCGCTCGCGCATCGTAGAGCGAGAGCTCCCGGCAGTGAAATGTCAAAATGCTTTCCTCAGGAATCAGCGCAGCCAGTTCTTCCCGCAGTGAGCGTGCACGCGCCTCATCCGGCACGAATACGCAAGCCTTGCGGCTCGTCTTCTCTTCCAAAGAAGCGATTAAGAACGATTTGGCGGAATCGACCAGACCTGTAACGTTGAGAGGCGCGGCATCAGCAATATGGCGCAGAATAGTTCGACCGGCATCCGAGCAGAGGAGGAGATCGGACGCATCAGACCAAACAGTCGTCACTTCTTCCCCGCGATAACTTAACACGGCTCTCTATCATCCTCCTCCGAGCCTTGACCGTCCGCGTCAACAGATGCTTGAGCCACTGCCCCTGCCGTCTTCGACTTTTCCTGCGACTCATCAACGTCGGGTGAGCTCTTCCTGTTGAAACGCTCCTGCGCGACCTGATGTTCACCACGGAGAATCAACTCCGTCGCGTCGGCGGCATCTTCCAAAGATCTCGCTACATCCTGTTCTTCACGGCGACCGATCTTATCGAGAACAAAGGCGACGATATCGCCCACGGGCCTCGGACCGATGCCGATGCGCACCCTCCAAAAACGTTGATCCTTGAGATGGTTGATAATTGACTTCATGCCGTTATGAGAACCGGCGCTCCCCGACTCGCGTATTCTGATCCGACGTAGCGGAATGTCATAATCATCGTATAGGACGATGATTCGATCGGTCGGTATCTTATAGAAAGACACGGCACGTATAAGACTTTCGCCGGAAAGGTTCATGTAAGTGTTGGGTTGAAGAAGCAGTACGCGTTGCCCGGCAATCCTGCCCTCTCCCGTCACTCCGCCGAAACGACGACGTCGCAACGTGATTCCATGGCGCTTCGCGATCAGATCGACAGCCATTCGGCCGACATTGTGCCACGTTCTATCGTAGCGCCGTCCGGGGTTTCCGAGCCCGACAATGAGCCAGCGGCCATCCATCAGACGTTCTCCAAAATAATGTGACGACGAAAGGCGCGTGAACATTCATAACGAGGTGATGCGTTTATGACGTAATCACGTCCTGCTCTCGCGCCCTCGCGGAGCAGTCGTTCGCTAACTGTTTTTAACGCCAACCCCGGACGGTTGTTGTCCCGCGACAGATGGCTGAGGGCGAATGCTTCCGTGCCCGTATGTAATAGCTGCGCAGCGGCATCGCCGGCATCGAAATTGGAGAGATGACCGTGACTTCCGGCAATGCGATTTTTTAAAAATCGAGGATACGACCCGGACTCCAGCATCTCGGGATCGAAGTTCGCCTCGAGATAGACGACGCGACAGCCCGCGAGCGAATCGCCAACCTCTGAAGAAAAATGTCCCAAGTCGGTCGCCACGCCGATGTCGCCTCCTATTGAACTAATACGGAAACCGACGGGATCCGAAGCGTCGTGCGGTATAGAGAAGGGCAACACGACCGTATCGCGGATCGTGAACGCTTTGCCGGGTTCGATGATGCGGACGAGCGCTTCATCAATATTTCCGAGTATTTTCCGTGCGTTCTCGAACGTACTCATTGTTGTATACAGGGGAATTCCGTGACGTCTCATGACGACACCGATACCGGAACAATGGTCGATGTGTTCGTGCGTCAGGAGCAACGCGTCGACATCAGCCACGTCTTCACCGACTGACCGGAGAGCGAGAGCGAACTGTTTCCCGTTTAAACCGCAGTCAACCGCGATCCGTGCCGACTCCGTACGGATATACGTTGAATTCCCGCTCGATCCTGAACGCAATGACAGCGAAAAAACGCTCATGCGTCTCCACTTTCAACGCGCGAAATAACGGCACCGAGACTTGTCAGTTTCTCGACAAAATGCTCGTAGCCGCGCTCAATTCTGTCAATATCGAAAACTTCCGTCGATCCATTGCCGGCAAGTCCGGCCATCACCATGGCGGCGCCGGCCCGCAAATCGCGTGCCGTAACGCATGAACCCGTCAGTTTGGCTCCGCCCTGAACAACCGCGAGGCGGCCTGATGTGATGATGTTGGCGCCCATCATACGCAGCGCATCGACGTACTGGAAACGATTTTCCCAGACATTCTCAATCATGCGCCCCGTACCCTCCGCGACACACAGGAGTACCGTCGCTTGAGGTTGAAGATCTGTCGGAAATCCGGGATACGGCATCGTTTTATAGCTCGTAGCTCGAAGCGTATCGCCCTCGGCAAGATAAACGCGAATCGAATCCTCGCCTTCCTCAACCGTTACGCCCATTTCTTGCAACTTGGCCGACAAGGGCTCCATGTGCTTTGGAATGACGCCTTCGACCGTAATATCACCGCCCGTCAAAGGCGCCAAAATCATGTATGTCCCCGCTTCAATCTGATCGGGAATGACGGTGTACTCTTTGTCGCCCGGAAGCATCGGCCGCCCGTTGATCCGGATAACATCGGTACCGGCTCCGCGGATATCGGCACCCATCGCGTTCAGAAAGTTGGCGACATCTACGATGTGCGGTTCGCGCGCGGCGTTGTCGATGACCGTTTTTCCTTTCGCCTTGACAGCCGCCAGCATGATATTAACGGTCGCGCCGACGCTGACCGTGTCCAAGAAAACACCGCCTCCCGTCAACTCGTCCGCCGAACACGTCACGATGCCTCGCCCGACATCGGTTGTCGCGCCGAGCGCTTGGAAACCCTTAAGATGAAGGTCGATCGGACGCACGCCGAAATCACACCCGCCGGGCATACGCAAAGCTACTTTTCCGAATCGTCCCAAAAGAGCTCCGAGCAAATAGTAAGACCCGCGCAATTCAGTCACACGCGAGTGTAATGCCTCGTGCGTGTTGATCGTACGTGCGTCGAGCCGCACCCTTCCGGGTGCGAGGTACTCGATCGTCGCGCCGATATCGCTGAAAATCTGAAGCAACACATCGATATCGCTGATAGCGGGAAGATTGTCAATGATACACGGTCCGTCGATGACCATCGCCGCTGACAAAACGGCGAGCGACGCATTTTTCGATCCACCGATTTTTACATGTCCTTTAAGAGGATTGCCCCCCTCGATTAAATAACTACGCAAATGAACCTCTTTTCAAATCGCCTCGCGCCCCCTCCGCGAAAGGCGGTATGTTTTCTTCGCATCAATCGTCTTTACGATCCCGTACGATAATGGACTTTTCTATCTATTATATCAAGGAGTCCCCGCAAATCGAATGCTCCCGTATCGTCCATAATGTCATCATCATCCGAAAGTTCCCCGAGCCATTTTCGAACAGTCTCGTGTGCGGCTGTAGCAACGGCATCGCGAGGTTTCTCTTTATTGGATACTTCGAAAAGCGAGTCGCGGAGAATGCGCCGCGCGCTCGGCAGGAATAAGGTGAACTGGCTACCGACGCCGAGTTCGCTCTCCGCCTCGATACGTCCGCGCTGCATCCGCGCCAATTCCTGCGCTATGGAAAGTCCGAGCCCGGTTCCGCCGAAGGCACGCGAACCCGTCTTATCGACTCGATAAAAGCGCCTGAAAATATTGTCCAAGTCTGATTGTTTGATACCGACACCGTCATCGACAACCTTAATATAAAAATCGTCCACGATGTTTCCAGCGTAGACGCGAATGCTTCCGCCCGCTTCCGTATAGTGAATCGCGTTGACCACCAGATTCGTCAAAATCCTTTCTACGGACGATCGGTCGGCAAGAACTGTCGCATGGCGCGACATCACGGAGAAATCGAGGGAGATCGATTTGGCGGAAGCCTGATCCGCAAGCCTGTCACAAATTTGGCGTGCGCATTCCGCGAGATCGAAAAGCGTCATCTGGACGTGCAGGCGGCTGCTGTCAATCGTCGACAAGAGCAGGAGGTCCGCGATCAGGCGCTCCATACGGATCGAGTCGTCATAGATACGCGCGACATCGGATTTGATATCTGTCCTGTTCTTCTCGTCAATGCCCCAATCGAGCAACGTTTCCGAATACGACTTGATTGTCGTCAGAGGCGTTTTCAATTCATGCGATACATTGGCGACAAATGCCTTACGCTGCTCCTCCTGACGGCGGAAGTGCGTGACATCCTGTGCAGTTATGATATGCCCGCCGAAACGTTCTCCGCCGACCCGGAGAGGATGTTGCTGACAGACAAGCCTCAACGTATTGCCGTCGATCTCGAGATCTCCCGAGACATCGTCGCTCTCTAGGTAGAATGCCGTTCGCATGCCGTTGTCCGCGCCGAATCGATCGAGGAAACCGGCAAGCGTGTCGGGGATCATGCCGAGAAAAGTCTCCGCAACGGGATTTGACGCGATGAGGCGATTATCACTCCCATAAGCGATAATCCCGACATCAAGTGAGGAAAGAATCGCCTGCGATTCCGTTCGCTCATTGGCGATTCGCCGCATGGTGCGCATCATATCCTGATCGGCGCGATGCCGGTCACGCTTACTTCTCCAAAGCATGACGGGAATTATGATGAGAGCCGTCAATACGACAGATATAAATACAATCGCCGAATCAGACAATGCCGTTCACGCCATTCTCGAAATCGCGGCGGAAATAATATCCGACTCCGCGTTTTGTCAGAAGATAACGGAATTCACCGGGATCGGGCTCAATCTTCTCGCGCGCACGTCGAACGGTGACATCGACCGTTCGCACGTCGCCGTAATACTCGTCGTAATCCCAAACATTCTCGAGCAGCTCCTCGCGCGTAAACACTTGACCGGCGTGAGCGGCAAGAAAACGGACGAGCTCATATTCACGAAGCGTCAGATCGATCGTCTCCCCGTTGAGCGTGACGTGGTAGGCGTCCTGATCGATGACAAGCCCGCCGATCTCAATGATCGGAGATTGAACGGCTCTCTCCTCCTGAATGCTGACACGGCGTAACTGAGCTTTTACTCTGGCAAGCACCTCACGAACGCTGAACGGCTTTGTGATGTAGTCGTCGGCGCCGAGTTCCAGTCCGAGCACTTTGTCAATCTCTTCACTTTTGGCCGTGATCATGATAATGGGGACTGTCGAGTCTCGGCGAACTCGCTTACAGACGTCAAAGCCGTCGATACCAGGCAGCATACAGTCCAGCAGGATGAGGTCGGGATCTTTAGAGGCGGCAAGTCGAATGGCTTCTTCACCGTCATACGCGGCGATCACCTTATATCCTTCCCGTTCAAGATTCGAGCGGAGAATATTCACAATATTCGGTTCATCGTCGACAACAAGAATGCGTGTGCTCATCATAATTCTCCTTCCGTTCTCCCCTCTAAAACTCAGATTCTAATCGTCAAGCTCGGATAGCTTGTTCGGGCAAAGAGTCATCGCGGCTTCATCGGCGATAACAGTCACATAGGGATGTAGCTGAATCAGCGAGCCGGGGACGCGAGGCGTCACCGGACCGAAGCAGCTATTAGCGACCGCCTCGGCTTTTCCTTCACCGCATGCGATTAAAATGAGATGTCTCGTACTCATAATGCCGCGCATTCCCAGTGAAATCGCCGTTCGCGGCATATCATCGGGATTCTGGAAAAACCGCTGATTCGCATTGATCGTGCTCTCCGTCAAAATTGAGACGTGCGTATCGGGCGTAAAGCTGTCAGCAGGCTCATTAAAGGCGATATGTCCGTTAGGCCCGATGCCGATCAGCTGCAAGTCGGTGTGACCGTACCGGAACATCATCTCGTCGTACCGGCGACACTCGGCTTCAACATCTTTCGCCATGCCGTCGGGAACATGCGTATTGCGCCCATCAATGTTGATATGATCGAAAAATTGCTTGCGCATAAACGAACGATAGCTTTGCGGGTGATACTTCGACAGCCCTATATACTCATCAAGATTGATCGTATGAACTTGGGAAAAATCGAGGTTTTCTTCACGGAACATACGGGCGAGTTCTCTATACGTACCGAGAGGCGTCGAACCCGTGGGAAGCCCCAAAACGGCGTTCGGTTTTTTTCTGACGAGATCGGCAATAATATTGGCCGTCTTGATACTCATCTCCTGTTCGTTGGCAACAACATGAATTTTCATGTAGACAACTCCTTTACGCTTGAGTCTCCTCAAGGAATACAGCTATTTTACCATGACGTTCGGTTCGGGCAGGAACTCGCCTCCGCGGTACCTCGCCACGATGTCGCGGTCATCACCCACGAATATAAAACGCTGCAGCCTCTCCAAAACGTCAAGCGGACGATAGCGCGACAGTCGGCCGTCATCAATTACGAGAGCATCAAAGGAATAGTCCGGAATCAACGCGCCTGTCTTGCCGAAAAATGAGCCGCCCGCAAACGTTCCCATCCAGAACGCCTCGGCAAAACTGATGATCCGCGACGACCGATCGGTGAGAGCCCAACGTAAGCGCGAGTGTTTCATCGCGGACGACATGTGGTACCCCATAAAGAGGCGGTTACCGCCGCCAATGTCGGAGCCGAGCCCGATCCTGATCCCTTTATCGATCATGTAAGTTGACGGCATAATTCCCGAAGCGATGTTCGCGTTGGACGCGGGGCAGTGCGCGACGAGAATATCGCGCTCTCGCATCATTTCGAGCTCCTCATCCGTATTGTATATGCAGTGCGCCATCACCGTACCGCGCTCCGGCAACAAATCGAAATCGTGATAGACAGACATATAATCTCTCGAATCGGGAAAGAGGCTTTTCACCCATTCAATTTCATCTAAGTTTTCATTGGCGTGCGACTGGACCGGCAATTTCCGCTTGACCGACAAATCGCCGAGCCAACGCATCAGCTCCGGCGTGCACGAAGGGGCAAAGCGCGGCGTCAAGATCGGTTTCACGCCGCTGCTTTCAAAAGGAGCCATCAAATCAAGGTACCGCAACGTCTCCCTAATTGACTCCTCCGTTGTCTCCTCGAGATCAATTCCGCCGTTTCTATCCATGTTGACCTTTCCGACGTATGCAGACAGCCCCGCCCCAACCAACTTCTCCGCCAAGAGGACAGTCGCATCCGTATTTATGCTGGAAAAGATCGAACTGTGAAGCGTCCCGCACGACCAGAGATCATAAACGAGATCGGCAAAGACGCGCGCCGCATAATCGCGACCGGCGAATCGCGCCTCCTCAGGGAAAGTGTAATCGGTAAGCCAAGGGAGGAGTTCTTTATCGTATCCAAGACCGGTCGTTACATACTGCACGGCGTGAAGATGGACATCGGAAAAAGCCGGAATTATAAGTTTGCCTTTCCAATCAACCTCAATGACGTCATCACCAACCGATGGCTTTATTAACGTTATTTCTTCCAACACGCCGTCGCGGACGAGCGCATACGCGTTTTCATAAACGGTAAGTTCGCCCGGTTCCGGGCGCGCCGTAACAAAATCTCCGTGAAAGAGATAATTTTTCTTAGACATCCTGCTATCCTTTCCTGCCGGCCTTCAATGCCGGTATAAGCAATTCAGCGAAAAAAACAATAATCGCATGAAGAAATTATTACTTCTCTACCAAGCAGTATAGCAGGAATGAAGCGTGTTCGAGTGGTAATATACTTGCATGAGTTTATGGAAGTTTTTTCTCAAGATCTTTGCGATCAGCATGATGACCTTCGGCGGAGGTTATACGATCGTACCCTTAATCAGAGAAGAATTTGTACACAAAGAAAAACTGATCGACGACGAGGATATGCTCAACCTCGTCGCACTTTCGCAGACGGCTCCGGGACCGATCGCCGTCAGCACCGCTTTGCTCACGGGATATAAGCTGAAAGGGCGCCGAGGTGCAATCATCGGTATCATCGCGGCGACACTGCCGCCCCTGATCATCATTTCCATTCTCTATTTTTTCTATACGTGGTTCGCTTCGAACGTCTGGGTGCGCGCGGCTTTGCGCGGGATGAGCGGCGCGATCTGCGCTGTCATGCTTATTGCCGTCTATGATCTCGCAAAGGCGGCTCTAAAAAAACACAAGATCTTCTCGGCGATCATCATGGTCGCTGCCCTTTTATTGGCGCTGTTCACGTCGATTAATTTAGCGCTGATCATCTTTGCATTGGCTCTCATCGGTGTTATCGCGTTTCACTTTGTGCCGGAGGAGAAGATGCCATGACCATCCTGCGTCTTTTCATCGCGTTTCTGGAAGTAGGAGCCTTCGCATTCGGAGGAGGGTACGCCGCGCTTCCTCTCATTGAGCGCGTCATCGTCCATCGGTACGAATGGCTCACAATGACGGAGATGACGGACGTTGTTGCCATTTCTCAGGTAACGCTCGGGCCGATCGCGATTAACGCCGCCACGTTTGTGGGGATGCGTGTTGCGGGCCTTCCCGGCGCCGTCATAGCATCTTTCGCAACTGTTATCCCGCAAGCGGTTCTGCTGTTCATTATCGGAAGATTCTTTTTCCGAGAAAAAAGAACCGCCACGATTGACCATGCCTTTAACGCGCTTCGTCCCGGTGTTGCGGGATTGATCGGCGCCGCCACCGTTTCAATTTTCATCGCGTCTATTTTCATCTCTAAATCGCCCCTCATCGTTGACCCCGTTGCGCTTATCGCCTTTGTCGTTGTCTTCATTCTCCGAGCAAAGCGCATCAATATCCTCCCGCTCGTTTTCCTCGGAGCCGGCATCGGTGTTCTCGGACATTTAGTGGAATATTTAGCGGGAACTTAAACGCTGTTCCCACGCACTTGAATCTGTTTCATCGTATTAGCTGAACTGAGCCTGATAGAGGTCGGCGTACGCTTCTCCTCTCGCGAGAAGTTCATCGTGTGTACCCTGTTCAACAACTTGCCCGTCTCGGAGCAATACGATCTGATCGGCGTTTCTGACTGTCGACAACCTGTGCGCGATAACGAACGATGTGCGCCCCTGAACAAGCTTATTCATGGCGTCCTGTATCACGATCTCCGTCTGGCTGTCAACGTTGGAAGTCGCCTCGTCGAGAATCAGCATCGGCGTATCGAGCAACATGGCGCGGGCAATCGTCATCAGCTGTTTTTGACCCTGAGAAAGGTTGGAGGCGCTGTCACTGATCAAGCTGTCATACCCCCTCGGAAGCGATTCAATATACGATGCGATATGTGCGGCTTCCGCGGCTCTCCTCACCTCTTCCAACGTCGCTTCCGGTTTCCCGTAGGCGATGTTGTCGCGGATTGTCCCTTGGAACAGCCACGTATCCTGAAGAACCATCGCGAAAGAACGGCGGAGGCTGTCCCTTGTGACATCGAGAAGGTTCTTTCCGTCAATGCGAATTTCACCTTCCTGCGGGTCGTAAAAACGCATGAGCAAGTTGATCAGCGTCGTCTTTCCAGCTCCTGTCGATCCTACAATCGCCAAAAGCTCGCCCGGTTTCGTCTTGATGCTGAGGTCCTTGATTACAGGCTGATCCTCTGTGTAAGCGAAAGATACGCGATCGAACTCAACGACACCGCGGACGTTTTCGAGAGGCAGGGCATGTTTCGCATCGGGCGGCTCGGGCGGTTGCTCGAGAAGCGTAAAGACGCGCTCGGCAGCCGACAGAGCAGATTGCATTTCCGCGATAATGGCGGCAATTTCGTTGATCGGTCCGGAAAAACGACGCGAATATAGAATGAAAGACGTTAAAATTCCAATCGTAAAGCCACCCTTGAGAAAGAGCGATACGCCGATCATCGCGACGAGAGCCAAAGACAAATTGCTGATCAACGTGACGGACGGTCCGTTCAGCGCCGCCTGATAGTCAGCGCGGTAGTGCGCATCAGATGCTTCCTCGTTGATCCCGCAAAACTCCTCGGTAAAAAACGACTCTTTGCGGTACGCGCCGATCGTCTTCTGCCCGAATAAAATTTCCTCTACGTATCCGTTCATCTCGCCGAGTTTTCTGGAGCGCTTACGGAAAAGAGGACGCGTCTTCTTAATCCTATAAATCGTAAAAAGAACCGTGATCGGGATGAGCGCTAAAAACGCCATGGAGAGAGCGACTGACATCCTGAACATCATGACGAGCGAGCCGACGACCGTGATCATGCTGGCGGCGATCACGATGATATCCTGAGAAATGGCGGTGCTGACGACGTCCAAGTCGTATGAGATGCGCGAGACGAGATCACCTGCCTGATGCGTATCGATGTAAGAGAGCGGCAAGTCGATGATTTGATCGAACGTGTCCTGTCGCATGCGAGCGATAACACGCTTTGAAGTGCGCGCGATCAGACGAACCATCATATAGTTCAGAATAGCCGAACCTGCGTACGCAGCCAACATGAGGAGCGACTTAGTCAAGACGGCATCGAACTGTACACCGCCGGCATCGATACCCATCGCGTCAACAGCTTCACCGCTGAGGCGAGGACCGGCAAGGGCGAGAATATTTGCGAGGAGCAGAAGTACGAGCCCTATCAAAAACGACGGCCACTCGGGCTTGACGTATTTAACCAGCCCGCGAAAGACCTTCCGATAGTCGCGAGTCTTATGCTCCTTTTGCTTTGAGGTTACAGTCGAATCCGTCACTTTCGCTCTATCCTTACCCTTTTATTTCTCTTTTTCATATTCGTTGCGCAACTATGGTATTCGTATGATCCGTATGCGCTACGCAGCTCAGATGTTCGCTGCTATCCGTATACGCTTCACAACTCAGGCAATCGCTACTATCCATATACGCTGCACAGCCCAGGTGTTCGCTACGATCCGTATACGCTGCACAACTCAGGTATTCGCAATTATCGTTATGCATTGCGCAACTCAGGCAATCGCTTCGGCATCATCATGCCATTCGCCCATCTGCATCTTTGCAATCTCACGGTATTTTTGGCTCTCCCGCATCACCGTATCATGGTCACCCATCGCACTGATCTTTCCGTTCTCCATGAAAATAATCTGATCGGCGTGACGGATGGAACTCACGCGTTGCGCGATGATAATCGACGTCGTCGCGCTGTAGTGATCTCTTAGAGCGCGGCGCAACTTCGCGTCCGTGCGAAAATCGAGCGCGCTTGAGGCGTCGTCGAGGATCAGTATCTCCGGATCGCCCGCCAATGCGCGACTCAAGAGAAGGCGCTGTTTCTCACCGCCCGACAAATTAACGCCCTTAGAAGCGAGAGCAAAGTCAAGTCCGCCCTCTTTTTCAGCCAAGAATGTACTCGCCTGCGCATGTTCCGTTGCCTCTCCGATCAACTCATCCGAAAGTCCGCGCCCGAAATCAACATTCTTACGCACCGTGCCGCCGAACAGAAAATCGTTCTGAAACACGATGCCGAACAAGTTGCTCAAAGCTTCCGGCTTAATCGTCCGAATGTCGCGTCCGCGTATGAGTATCTCACCCTCCTGAACATCGTATTGGCGCAGAAGAAGGCGTATCAACGTGCTTTTGCCCGACCCAGTCGGTCCCATAATGCCTAGAGTCTCACCGGGATATAACACAAAAGAGATGTTCTCAAGATCATTTTTAACGCCCAGATAACTGAAGCTGACATTCTTAAATTCAATTTCCGGAACGGATGAATCCGATTCTCCCACCGATGAAGCATCTTCCGGGATTATCTGGTTCTCGTCGATCGGCATCGTAAGGACTTCTCGGATACGCTCAATCGACGCAACGGCGCGATTATAGATATTGAACATGCGGTTCAGGCCAAGAAGCGAGTTTGTAATCAGAATAAAGTAGGACAGAAAGGCCAAGATCGTTCCCGTTTGCAGCATCCCGACGTTGACGAGTTGAGCCCCGAGTAAGAGGACAGCTGTAAGCCCAGTGTACAGAATGATATTGACGAGCGGAGACATCATCGCGATCTGATCGATCGCACGAACCTCGGCCGTTCGCACATCCTCATTCGAGACGCCGAACCGTTCCTTTTCATAATCCGTGCGATCGAGTGGAAATCTCGGCCGCCGAAGGCCACCTCCTCGCTCTAAAAAGTCCGGTCGCGCGGAGCAAGAAGGCCACCTTCCGCGGAGTCGGAAGTCCACCCAGCGCGGTGCATGAAGGCCAGTGACAAAGAGA